>NZ_JBKFAL010000054.1:0-9126 GCF_053345625.1 Methylobacterium sp. D53M | reverse complement strand
CCCGCCTGCATGCGGCACCAGCGCCCGGAAAGCGTTCGCTTCGTTTCCTTGCTGGGACTGGACCTGAAAGCGGAACTCGGCTTCGCTACGCGAGGAGACTTTGCGGGTCGCATCGTCGCCAATTTGCTCGCCGTCGTCGTGGAAGGGTTCGACAACGCGCACGCAACGTAAGCCCGCGGTTCACGGTGTAGGAACTCGGCGGCCGATGGTTCGGCAACTCAAGGCCAGAGGCTTTCTACGGCAGGTTCTTCGGATACCGCTTGGGACACAATGTCTGAGAGGCCGAGCCATCACGCTATGGAACTCAGCTCCTCAGTCAGCCGCTCCATCATATCCGCCAACGCCTTAGGCCCGAGATGCATGCGCATGACCATCAGCGCGACGGCCCTTACGGTCTGCCTTCAAGTCGAAGCGGGCGATGGGTTTACCGTCTAACAGGAACGTTGGAACGCACTAGTCGTGCTCGCGCCTTTGGACGGACGTTAATCTCGAGGCGGTACCGGAACCCGAACAGCCACTCGATCCTCGGTACACCGGGCGATCGACAAGGTACGTCCAGCGCCTATCGACGTGGGATAAGCAAAGTCTGGGGCCTCGGGGCCCACTCGCGAGGTTGGCTTGGGTGGCGACCCGACGTTTCCCATTCTTCAAAAGGATGTTTCATATGGCGGCCACGACAAGACCAGCAGTTCAGCAACACCGATAATTTCTTGCTGAAAGAAGGCTGATGCGGGTTGCTTATAGCTTCACATTCTCAATAATCTGTTCCCGTGGAATTGCTGATCCGATCAGCGCATTCATGGCGTGGGGTTGAAGCCACCTGTGACGGCGTTTATTCCGGCATGTGACGACCATTGTCCGTAACGAATAACTTTTCGGAGTAGAACGTGAGTGCTAACGGATGACGATCGACCTGCGATCCGTCGATACGCTTGAGAAGAAAATAAAGCCAAATCTTATTGTAAATGGAGACGGAACAAGCGCTATCGCCTATCTCAATGAATTGAGATCACTTTCGATAAAGCCAGTTCAGAACATCGCAGCTGAGATAGAACAATTATTTGGACTTATGTCAGAAATCAGCTCAAAGAGCGAGGCTACAGCTAAGGACAAGAGGAAACGAGTCGCAAAACTTAAGAAAGATAATACGATAACGCTTGCGCACATCCGAGATTATCTTCGCTTTAGAACGCGCCTACACTCTATTGAAGATTTCGAGGATGTCTTGAGGTTTTTTATAAAACTTCAGTCTGATGGTCGAATTGTTCTTGTTAAAATTGACATTGAGAAGCTTTTTAAACCGAGCGTCTTCGGCTGGCGAATGATTGCGGTAGATATTATGATTCCGCAGACTAAAATGCTGGTTGAGCACTATATGACATTCGAAAACATGATCGAAATCAATGAAAGATGGCTGCACAAAGTCTATGAGGCTTGGCGATCTGTCGATCCGGAAAATATGACCTTGGAGGAAATAGACGATCGCGAACGCGACATAATGTTTAGTAGACTCGCGTATCGCGAACTGTTGTTCGACGGCATACAGCAAGGTCTAGAACCAAGTAAGCTTTCGGACGATCGAGCATTGATTGACGAAGCAATTCTTGATCAGCTCACGTCTTGTTTCGTCATCTAAGATATTATTGGATCCGATACGACGATAGCTCAGCATTTCTAACGACGACCTCAGATTTCATGGCTCCTGGTGCCGCGTTACCTGAGTCTAATACTTCATCGTGAGATGCAGACTCCTTTTGCTTGCTTGCTTCGCGCCAAGCTTTCACAAACAATTTTCGAAGTTCTGAAATTTTCAGTTTTCTATTTTCCAATTTATCCTGCAATATATAAGAAAACCTCAATGAAACTCTTTTTACAAAATCCACTTGCTCAATATATTCTTTATCGACAGCTTTGTTGATTTCGCTAAGGCCGCGATAGACTGAATAGTCCGACTCAAGTTCGTATGCATTCAGAACTTCCACCGAAATTTGCTTTAGTTTGAAATCTATTAACATGGGAATCCCCATGCCTTGCTTGGGCTCATAAATGAATAATTTATCGCGGTTGCGACTAAGTGCGAACACTTCGCGTCGTCCTCTGTTCGATTCAGCGACCTGTTCCTGGCGGCCATTGGAGCGCAACGTAACATAGTTGCGCAACACCTGGAACATAAGAGGATCATCAACCTGCCGCAAGCCCATGTGCGATCGGTAAACAACTAAGAGCGGCTAACAGAACCGTCTGATTTGGTTGAGTGTGATGAGGCTGGAAGCGAGGTTGGTGAAGGCTTCGTAGATGTCTGCACGTCGCTCGTAGCGCACGGGCAGCCGACGGAAGCGATTGAACCAAGCGTGCGTGCGCTCCACCACCCACCGGTGCCGGCCCAGCCTCTCGCTGCTCTCGATGCCGCGGCGTGCGATGCGCGGTACAATCCCGCGCGCCCGGCACTCGTGTCGGCGCCGTCGAGCGCCGTAGGCTTTGTCAGCGTGCAGTTTGTCCGGGCGGTGTCGCGGCCGGCCCCGCCGACCGTTGCGCACGGGTGGGATGGCATCAAGGGTCGGGGCCATCATCACACTGTCGTGCCGGTTGGCCCCACTCAGGCGAAGCCGAGCAGCGTACTGCTGCCCGACAACCGGGCGCTGGCGATGGTGGCCCATTGCAACGGGTTGCGCCTGCTGCGGCTTGTCAACGGGCTGCTCGACTTCTCTCGCGTCGAGGCCGGCCGCACTCGGGCCGCCTATCGGCTTACTGACCTGTCCCGGTTCACCGCCGACCTCGCCGGTAACTTCCGCTCGCTCTGCGAGCAGGCCGGCCTGACGTTGACCGTCGATTGCCCGCCTCTCGACGCCCTTGTGCCGCTCGACACCGAGATGTGGGTGAAGGTGGTCCTGAACCTCCTCTCCAACGCCTTCAAGTTCACGCTGGAGGGCGGGATCACCGTGCGGGTGCGGCGCGATGGCGACTGCGCCGTGCTCGCCGTCGAGGACTCCGGCACCGGCATCCCGGCCGAGGAGCTGCCGCGTCTGTTCGACCGCTTCCATCGTGTCGAGGAGGCCCAGGGGCGCACCTTCGAGGGGACGGGCATCGGCCTCGCCCTGGTGCAGGAGATGGTTCGACTGCACCGTGGGTCCATTCAGGTCGAGAGCGAACCCGGTTCCGGCAGCACCTTCCGCGTGTCGCTGCCCCTCGCGCAGGAAGGGGTCGGCACCGCGGGGGAGGGCGCTACGCCGGGCCTGACCGCCGCGCGGGTCGAGGCTTACGTCGCCGAGGCGCGCCGCTGGATCGACGGGGCGCGGGCGCGGGAGACCTGATCCTCGATGGCGAAGCGGTTCCCAACGCCAATCCGCAAACGGGGCGTGTCCTGCTCGCCGACGACAACGCCGACATGCGCGAGCACGTCGCCCGCCTGCTCACGGCCCAGGGCTACGACGTCCAGGCGGTAGCGCATGGAGAGGCGGCGCTGGCGGCCGCGCGCGAGCAGCGGCCCGACCTGCTGCTGACCGACGTGATGATGCCCCGCCTCAACGGCTTCGGCCTGCTCGCCGCCGTGCGGGGCGGCCCGGCCCTGGGTGACTTGCCCGTCATCATGCTCTCGGCGAGGGCCGGCGACGAGGCGAAGGTCGAGGGACTCGATGCCGGGGCCGACGATTACCTAACCAAGCCGTTCTCGGCCCGCGAGCTCATCGCGCGGGTGGGCACGAACCTCCAACTCGCCCGGGTGCGGCGCGAGGCGTCGGACGCCCTACGCCGGGTCAATGAGGATCTGGAACGGGAGGTCGCTGCTCGCACGGCCGAGCGCGACCGGATCTTGCAGGTCAGCCACGACATGCTGGGCGTGGCTGACAGCGACGGCATCTGGCTGGCGGTCAACCCGGCCTGGATGCTGACGCTGGGTTGGCACGCGCGGGACATCGTCGGGCGCAGCTCCGAATGGCTGGAGCACCCCGAGGACCGGGTGAAGACCCGCGCCGAGGTGGGGCGGCTCGCCGGGGGTGCCACCACCCTGGCCTTCGAGAACCGCTTCCGCACCCGTGACGACAGCTACCGGACCGTGTCGTGGACGGCGGTTCCCGCGGACGAACGCCTCTACTGCGTCGCCCGCGACGTTACGGAGAAACGTGCCCAGGCAATCAGCCTCTCCCAGGCCGAGGAGGCGCTGCGACAGTCGCAGACGATGGAGGCGGTCGGTCAGCTAACTGGTGGGGTCGCGCACGACTTCAACAACCTCCTAACCATCATCCGCTCGTCGGTGGACTTCCTGCGCCGGCCGAACCTGCCGGAGGAGCGGCGCGCCCGGTACTTGGACGCGGTGTGGGATACGGTGGACCGTGCCGCCAAGCTCACCGGACAGCTACTGGCCTTCGCTCGTCGGCAGGCGCTGAAGCCCGAGACCTTCAACGTCGGGGCCAGGCTCCAGGCCGTGGCCGAGATGGTCGACACCGTCACCGGTGCCCGTATCCGGATCGTGGTCGAGGTGCCCGAACACCCCTGCTTCATCTGCGCCGACGCGAGCCAGTTCGAGACGGCGCTGGTCAACATGGCCATCAACGCCCGCGACGCGATGAGGGGCGAGGGAACGCTCACCTTGCTGCTCGCCTGCGACCAGGCGTTGCCTGCCATCCGCGGCCACGGCCCCTCTTACAACGCGTTCGCAGCCGTCAGCGTCGCCGATACCGGAACCGGCATCGATCAGGACACCCTGGGCCGCATCTTCGAGCCATTTTTTTCACGACGAAGGAGGTCGGTAAAGGCACTGGCCTCGGCCTCAGCCAGGTCATCGGCTTCGCCAAGCAGTCAGGGTGCGACGTCGACGTGGCGAGCACCGTCGGGGAGGGCACGACCTTCACCCTCTACTTGCCGCAGGTGGACCCCATCGCCGAACCCGTGGCGGAGGATGCCGGCGAGTTCGCATGGGGGCGATGGGCGACGCGTGCTCGTTGTCGAGGACAACGTTGAGGTCGGTCGCTTCGCAACGCAGATCCTGGAGGACCTGGGCTACGAGACGGCGCTCGCCGCCAACGCAGAGGAAGCCCTCGACAGGCTCAATGGCGACGGTGCCGGCTTCGACGCTGTCTTCTCGGATGTCGTCATGCCGGGCATGGGCGGCGTCGCCCTCGCCAAGGAACTGCGTCGGTGCCTGCCCAACCTGCCCGTGCTGCTAGCCTCGGGCTACAGTCACGTGCTCGCGGAGGAGGGGACGTACGGCTTCGAGCTCCTCCACAAGCCCTATTCGGCTGACCAGATCTCCGGGGTCCTAAATAAGGTCATTCGCGGGAGACGTCGGAGGCTCGCTCCGAGCCGGTAGGTGACGGCGGGAAGCCCGCTATCCTTCATTCACCCTGATGAGGCCGAACGGTTCGCTCGCCATTCCTGCCGCGAACTCGACCTCAACCGGACAGTAGTCCGACCCGGTCCGGTTAGTAAGGTGTCGGCGCGCGACGAGACTGCCCTGTAGTGCGCCGCAATCCAACATCCGCCCGCCGCTTTAATGCGCATGCCGTCCGCAAGCAGACTGGCTGAAAACGACCCATGCCAGTCGTAAGAAGCGTCGTCGGCGAATCCTGAAAGCGGTCGTTCGTGGACCAACAGGTAATTCCAGCTCGTATCGACTTTCAGAAGCTGGCTTCCCGCCCCGAAGCCGACGTTCGCCTCGGAAGTTCTCATTTACGGACGTCAGGCGACGCATGCATCCGACGCTGTCGTGCAATGCACCCTACACACTGAATGTCAGGTAAATTCGGATACTGGGTAAATACCAAATTTACTTAACCTATCGAGTGCTGCGATGATCGCGGCTTCAACGTAATGCAGATTGCCGCTCGCCGTAGTCCCGGCAGTCCCGGTAGTCCGTGACGCAGATTTACGGTCCATGACGATTTCTCCATCCCATGCCGTAACACTAAGCGAATCCGACGGCCAGTCTTTGTCGACATTCCCACAATATTTTTCCCAAAGTTCTGGCAAGATCTCCACAAGATTGGCTGGTAGATAAGGCCTACGTTTCTTGTCAGATCTATAAGGGACATCGAATCCCAGTCGCTCTATAGCAGATATATGTACAGTCTCTCCAACAACCCCCTCGCTTCGATTATAACTAACGCATTTCTCTAGCCTTCGTAATTCTGGCGGCCTGTTGCCAATGGCGCGGATGCCGATACGATAGAGTCGGTACAGCCCCCGCCTAGACTCATGTTGAGTAGCAAATTCTTCGCCCGAGCTCATCAAAGGGGGGAAGACTAGGTCAAGGGAGGGAAAATCCGGATAATGATAGCTGACACGCTTTATCATCCAGTCGAGTGGGAGATCGTCTAGATTACGAATACCATTATTTCGGTCGTCGTCATCAACGTAGCCACCGCCGATGTCGGCATGCACCCCAGGGAACCACGTTTGCTCGGTGACCGAATTGCTCCATCGAAAACGGCTGCGGCGGAAGACGCTCGCTGCAAAAGGGAGTCGGCGCTCGTCTATGGCGAGGGCATGGAGGTTGAGCCGCACAACGGGCGATAATTCGACGTCGTGGAACTGGTAGAATTCACGGTTCAAGCGGAGCATGAAAGTGGATGGGATGCCGAGAGCCCCCACTGTATCGAAGACACCTAGACATGCGATGCGGATGTCTTCAAACGAATGTACGAAGGGCTGAAGCTTAACTCTAGCTCCCGGTAATCGGTCGTTTGGAGCCGTACGGTAGTACGACCAGGCCTGTTCCTCGTATTGTTTGTCGCAATGTTCTTCTTTAAGTAAGCCAGATGCGCCGATGTATCCTACGAGAGAACGAGCAGTGAACGCGCCGCGAGAAAACCCAAATACGAAGATTTCATCGCCAACACGGTAGTGGCGGCTCAAGAACTTATATGCCCGTCGAACGTTCCGAGCCAGCCCAAAGCCTAATATGCCACCCGCGAAACGGTCGAACGTCGGGCCGGTGCCGACGCCACGTTCATAAAAAAACAGATAGTCGTACCCGCCCGAATGACGGACTCCGATCGACTCATCTGCGCGGTCATCGGCGATGGCTTGGTTGATTGTTCGCGGCACCCAGTCGTTTGAAAGGCGCCGGGCAAGCAGGTCGCGCAATCGAACGATGTTTGTGTCCTTGTCCGTCGTCTCCGGATCGTTCCAAGTACCGTCAAGCAACAGAATAAGACGTCTCTTCGCGACGGTACACTTGGTGTCATTGGATTGACATTCCATAACCGGCGCCATTGCTGAAAATTCTAATTTGGTTAAATCTGCACAAGTCAGGCTTTGATGCAGCTACATTCTCTCCTCCAGATAGGCGTGCCCTGAAGCTGACTGGACCTGATCCCATCACATCTACAGCTTGAGTGGTGCCAGATGTCACATTATGCGATAAGACATTCCCGCTCGGACTGCCATTTACTAAGTACTCGAATCCAACGATTGATCTATTTGTGTTATCAAAAATTATGTAGCGCCGACCGCTACATGATTCACTCGAGGAAGGCCCCGCAGAAGTGACCGTAATTAGCAAACCGAGGGTAACTACAACTGCGCGCTGCATTGATGCACCTATCGCTTCCTGCAGTTAGCAAGCAGCTGTGCTTTATCGGCCTCACACTGGCGCTGAGTATCCTGACTGCCGTATTCATAGCCGCGCCAGAATGCTTTAATTGATTTGTCGTCGTACTTGGGATCGCCCGTAAGGATGCCTTGAAGTGCTATTTGTGGGTCAGGCTTCTGCCGAGCATGAAGCACTGTAGGAAAAATTTGGGTGGCCAACGAGAGGATTAGGACGACGGCAATACGCATCCGCAAATTCCTCATAGCTTATCCCACTCAAAGGACATGGAAGGTAGCCGACCTGCGCCCGAACGCGCAAGCGAATTCTGCTCTCTTGGAACCTTCGCGAGTTGATCTGCTAATCAGGCGCCTAAGGGTAGCATGTGTCCTAGCCAAAATCTCGATAACGCCTTAGCGCAGAATTACTTTCCGTGCATTTAAGCAAATATCGAAAGGATTTTGAATTTCGATTAACGCACAAACTCCGCAGTCGTAATTTGCTATATCAGTAATTACTGCAGCGAAAGTTTTCATTCGATCGCTTGAAAAAGGCTACAGAGAATCAAGAACGCCGGTTAGCCTTCCATATAGAGCAATCATTGCCGTACGATCGTCATTGATGAAGAATATGCTCATATTATGGGCATACGTCGGCGTTCCGGGTCGGAGCGGCGACAAACATCCACTGCTTGCAGGTGGACATTCTAAACATCGTCTTCGGGTCGTGAGCAGTCCCCGCGGCCATGTCCGCTTCGATGCGATCACCATTTGAAAGCCGCCCGGCAGTAAACCACCCGGAGCGGCCATTCCGATCTCGACCCATGTCAGGCATCCAGCGGATCGGCAGGGTATCGCCAAAGCGGTCATATGCTGGCTGATCTCAGAAGCCAGTTCGGGTAACATGCGCTTCCCCGACAGAACGCTGTTGCACTGCCCCTGACTGCCAAATGTATGACCAAAAATCCTTGTCGAAGCTGTTACTTCTCACCTTAGCCCCAGTGACCGGTATAATATTTTTCGCTTTTTTGTTGTCATATCTTTCGACTTGGACGATACGCACGGCAAAATTTCAGATCTCTGAAAGATCTACCATCGACTTCACAATTTCGAGGCGCTGGAGCATGGAGCAAACTATTAGTATCACTCGGGACGGCGATGTGCGGTCGCAAGCTAGCGAAGAGGTTTTCAAGAAGCCATATCACGCTGGCGGGCCTTTATACTTTGACGAACATGACGATAGGTATTATTTTGGGACGTATTTCGGGCTATATGAGATCGACGTCAACAATTATACCGTCAGGCATGTGTGCTACATCAGTGCGATGATAATTAAAAGAATTAGGTATATGGGATATTTTAGTCTTACAGATCTTGTGACGGGCACACGCGACAACGATGTCACCTTTACGCCGCCAGGTCGCAAACTCCCTTTTGGAGCCCGCTCCGTAGAAGATCCACTATCGCTTAACGGTAGGTGCGGATGAAGTACATGTGTCTGGCATATCAGTGGGGCATCCGTTGATCGTCTTAGGATCAAGATCCGGCGGGTACGAAGTCTGCTTTAATTGGTTTGCTGCCGGGAAGCGGACAGTCGGAAAT
>NZ_JBKFAL010000053.1:0-9805 GCF_053345625.1 Methylobacterium sp. D53M | reverse complement strand
GGTCTGGCAGAACGTCACCCACGCCGCGATCGGCTTGGCATCGCCCTGCACCCGGGCGCCGGCCTCGGTGGGCAGGCTCGCCAGCGTCTGCGCCTGGGCCGGGGCGGCGAGCCCCGCGACGGCGAAGGCAGCCAGGGCCGCCCGGCGGCTCCGGGAGAGCCGACGCGAGGCGGGTCCCTTGACCAGGCCCTGCATCATGGAAACCGCGAACCGCATCGCCGGGACCCAACCGTTAAGCTCTCGTTAACGAAAGCTCTCACGCCGGGGGGCCGGCGGCAATCCGCCGATTAACAAAAGGTTAATGCTGTGCGCAACGCGGATAAGCGCACTCTTGGCCGGTCATCGCGACGCTCCCCGGCCGTGCGCGAAAACGTGAAGGCGCCTCAAGGTGTTCTCCGACGAGATCCGCCGTTATCCCGGCACCGCGCCACCAAGAAGAAGCCTGTGGGCGGCAGGAGGAAGACGTATGCGGTGCGTTGCAGACAGAGTGGCCGGCCTCGTCCTGGCCGGGCTCGCAGCGGGAACCCTGGGGATGCTGCCGGCCTCCGCCGCGGCTCCGACCGCCGCCCCGCCCGCGACCGACCTGAAGAGCGACGGGCCGACGCAGCCGGCCAAGGTCCAGGACGGCCAGTACACCGACAAGAACGGTAACCCGACCTACCACGTCACGGACGGCGGCAAGATGGTCGACTGGTACACCATGTCCGGCTACGTCCGGTACAGTGCGAACTGCATGGCCTGCCACGGCCCCGACGGGCTGGGATCGACCTACGCGCCGTCGCTGGTCGACGCCCTCAAGGGCATGGACTACGCGCAGTTTGCCGGCATCGTCGTGGGCGGCAAGAGGGACGTGAACGCCTCGCAGGAGTTGGTGATGCCCGCCTTCGGCGAGAACAAGAACGTCACCTGCTACCTGCCGGACATTTACACCTATCTCCGAGCCCGCTCCGACGGGGCGCTCGGCCGCAACCGGCCGTCCGAGCACGAACCCAAGCCCGCGGCCTTCGAGAAGGCCGAGGATGCCTGCATGAAGTGAGGCCGCCCTGGTCCGGCTTCCCGCGCGAACCGGACCGGGTCGACACGCCCCGTTGCACCGCTCGATTGCGCACGACATACTCCGCCCAAGACGCTGAAGAGCGGGCGCCAAGCCTGCCGAGGGGGTCGCAGGGGGTGGAACGTGGCTCAAGGATCGGGAGTGCGCCGCCATCTGTGCGGCATCTGGACGGCCTGGACGGACGCGGCCGGGGCCGCCGACGCGGCCGCGGAGGTCGCGCGCGCGGTCGGTGACACCGCCCTGTCGCAGGTCGTCGCGTTCTTCTCCGCCGATTACGATGCCGAGATCCTGGCCCGCGCGCTGGAGACCCGGTTCCCCGGCGTGCCGGTGGCTGGCTGCTCGATGTCGGGCGGCATCGCCCCGGCCGGCGGCCTCGACCGCGGGCTCGTCGTCATCGCGTTCCCGGCCGAGCGGTTCCGGATCGTCTCGACCGTCCTCGACGCCATCGACCACCTCGACGTGGAGCGGACCGCCTCGGCGGTCCGGGCGCTGCGCCGGACCCTGGACCCGCTGGACCGGTGCCGCGATGTCGACGCGGCCGGCACGGGCCACCGCTTCGCCCTGTCGCTGATCGACGGGCTCGCCAACGCCGAGGAGACCGTGGTCTCGGCGATCGCCTGGGCGCTCGACGGCATCCCGATCGTCGGCGGCTCGGCCGGCGACGACCTGCGCTTCCGGGACGCCGTCATGCTCCACGGTGGGAAGATCCACCGCAAGGCGGCGGTCCTGGTGCTCGTCGAGACCGACTTCTCGGTGGAGATCTTCAAGAGCGACAATTTCGAGCCGACGCGGACCAAGTTCGTGGTCACCGCCTCGGACGGCGAGCGCCGCACCGTGCACGAGCTCAACGCCGAGCCGGCGGCCCGGGAATACGCGATGGCGATCGGCCTCGACCCCGAGGGCCTGTCGCCGATGAGCTTCGCCGCCTACCCGCTCGCCGTGAAGGTCGGCGGCGAGTATTTCTGCCGCTCGATCCGGCGGATGAACGAGGACGGCTCGCTCAGCTTCTTCTGCGCGGTGGACGAGGGCGTGGTGCTGACCCTCGCCGAGCCGCGCGACATCGTCGCCTCGACCCGGGCGGAGCTGGCGCGCCTCGACGCCGTGCTCGGCGGCGTCGACCTCATCATCGGCTTCGAGTGCGTGCTCCGCCGCCTCGACGCCGAGAGCCGGCAGGTCCGGCACGGGATCGCCGACCTCTACCGCCGCTACAACGTCGTCGGCTTCGAGACCTTCGGCGAGCAGTACCGGGCGATGCACCTGAACCAGACCTTCACGGGCATCGCCATCGGCAAGACCCTCGCCGCGGGCGCGCCGGCCGCGGCCCCCGCCCCGGCCGCGTCGTGACCTTGCACCCGAACGGCCTCGAGACCGACGCGTCCCTGCACCGGCGGATCGAGAAGCTCGAGCGGATCAACGCCGCGCTGATGTCCCATGTCGAGCGCTCCATGGACCAGCGGGGCAGCGCCTACTCGCTGTTCCAGACGGCGATCATGCTCGAGGGTCGGGTCCGCACCCGCACCGAGGAGCTGACCGGGCTGATGCATCGGCTGGAGCGCTCCAACGAGGCGCTGGCCGCGGCCAAGGAGGAGGCCGAGACCGCCAACCGCTCGAAGACGCGGTTCCTGGCGGCGGCGAGCCACGACCTGCTGCAGCCGGTCAACGCCGCCCGCCTCTCGATCTCGGCGCTCGCCGACCTCGACGTGCCGCCGGAGGCGCGCACCATCGCCGGACAGGTGGAGCGGGGCCTGCAGACCATCGAGGACCTGATCAAGACGCTCCTCGACATCTCGAAGCTCGATGCCGGGATCGTCCGGCCGCAGGTCCAGCCCGTCTTCCTGCCCGACCTGCTGGCGGGGATCGCGGAGAGCTTCGAACCCTTCGCGCAGCGCAAGGGCCTGCGCCTGTCGGTCCACTGCCCGGACCTGACCGTCACCAGCGACGTGGTGCTCCTGCAGCGGATCCTCCAGAATCTCGTCTCCAACGCCGTCCGCTACACCCGCACCGGCGGGATCGTCCTGGCGGCCCGGCGCCGGTCCGGCGGCGTCCGGATCGAAGTGACCGACACGGGCTGCGGCATCGCCGCCGAGGAATGCGAGCTCGTCTTCGACGAGTTCTTCCGGGGCGGCGACCGGCCGAGCAGCGGCGAGGAGCCGGGCCTCGGCCTCGGCCTGTCGATCGTCCGACGCATGGCCCTCGCCCTCGATCATCCCCTGCGGCTGCGCTCCCGGGTCGGCCACGGCACCCGGGTGTCGCTGACGCTGCCCCTGAGCGCGGTCCCGGCCGCCGCCGCGCCGCCCGCCCCGGTGGCGACCCGGCTCTCGGGGGCCCACGTCCTCGTCGTGGAGAACGACGCCTCCACGGCCGACGCCCTCGCGCGCCTCCTTCAGAACTGGGAGGCCCGGGTCTCCACCTTCCGCGACCTCGCGGGCGTGAAGGCCGCCGTCGCGGCGGGCGCCGGGGCGCCGGACATCCTGGTGCTCGACTACCATCTCGACGACGGCGCCTGCGGCCTCGACGTGGCAGCCTATCTCCGGGCGCTGCGGACCGACCCGCTCCCGGTCATCGTCACCACAGCCGACCATACCGGCGCGGTCGAGGAGCGCGTCACCGCCGCCGGCGCGGAGCTCGTGCACAAGCCGATCAAGCCGGCCCAGCTCCGCTCCCTGCTGACCTACATGCTGGCCTGAGCCCGATCGGGCGCCGCGACGCGCCGGCTCGCGCCGGATCCGAGCCGCGGGCGTCCGCGGCGAACAGAGCCGTCCGCGCCGTGACATAGGACACACGGCACCCCTCGACGGGCCTCCCCGCCTGCGCGACAGGGAGCAGCATCCGCGGCGCGTCTCGTGCCCGGATGTCCCCCCGCCATCGACGTCACGGACCCGCCGGGACGCCGCAGGAGCGCGCACCCATGGCGCAGGTCCCGCACGGTCCGACAGGCAGCCCGCCGGGTCATCCTCAGGGCACCGCGCAGGGGCCCGTCCAGGACGGCCTGCCGCCGCGCGAGCGCGTCCTCGCCATGGCGGCGATCGGGCTCGCCATGACCATGGCGGTCCTCGACGGGGCCATCGTCAACGTGGCGCTGCCCGTCATGGCCAAGGACCTCGCGGTCCGGCCGGCCGACGCGATCTTCGTGGTCAACGCCTACCAGGTCGCCGTCACGGCGAGCCTCCTGCCGTTCGCGGCCCTCGGCGACATCTTCGGCTTCCGGAAAGTCTACCTGCCGGGGCTCGCGCTGTTCGTCGCCGCGTCGCTCGCCTGCGCGGTCGCGCCGAACCTGCCGATGCTGATCGCGGCGCGCATCGTCCAGGGCCTCGGTGGCGCGGCGATCATGAGCGTGAATATCGGCTTCGTGCGCTTCATCTACCCGCACCGGATGATCGGCCAGGGGGTCGCCAACGTCGCGCTGGTGGTGGCGGTGGCCTCGGCCGCCGGCCCGACCGTGGCGGCGGCGATCCTCTCGGTGGCGACCTGGCCCTGGCTGTTCCTCGTGAACATCCCCGTGGGCCTGCTGGCCCTGGCGGTGGCGTCCCGGACCCTGCCGGTCACACCGGCGAGCGGCCGCCCCTTCGACCTCGCGAGCGCGGTGCTCAACGCGCTGACCTTCGGCCTGCTGATCATCGGGATCGACGGTCTCGGCGATCCGGAGGCGCGCGGCGTCGCGATCGTCGAGCTCGCCGCCGCCCTGGTCATCGCCGCGGTGTTCGTGCGGCGCCAGATCCGGCTGGCCGCCCCGCTCCTGCCGGTCGACCTGCTGCGGATCCCCGCCTTCGCCCTGTCGATGGCGACGTCCGTCGCCTCGTTCTGCGCCCAGATGGTCTCCTACGTGGCGCTGCCCTTCTACTTCCAGGACGTGCTCCACCTTTCCAGCACCCAGACCGGCTTCCTGCTCACCCCCTGGCCGATCGCGGTCGCCGCGATGGCGCCGATCTCCGGCCGCCTCGCGGACCGCTACCCGCCCGGCATCCTCGGCGGCGTCGGGCTGGCCATGATGGCCGCCGGGCTCGTCAGCGTGACGCTCCTGCCCGCGGCCCCCGCCACCCTCGACATCGTCTGGAGGCTCACCCTGTGCGGCCTCGGCTTCGGCCTGTTCCAGTCGCCCAACAACAAGGTCATCGTCACCTCGGCGCCGCGCGAGCGGGCCGGCGGGGCGAGCGGGATGCAGTCGACGGCGCGGCTCACCGGGCAGTCGCTCGGCGCGGCCTTGGTGGCGGTGATCTTCGGCCTGACGCACGGGCTCGGGGCCGAGCGGGCCGTCACCATCTCGCTCTCCTGCGCGGTGGCGCTCTCGGTGATCGGCGGCTGCGCCAGCGTCCTGCGGCGGAGTCGGAGCGGCTAGACCGACCCCGTATGCCACCGCGGGCGCGGGACCGCGTTGACGCGACGAGTCACGTGCAGGAGCGTCCCATGGATCTCGATCTCACCGGCCGGAAGGCCCTGGTCACCGGCTCGACCGGCGGCATCGGCTACGCCATCGCCAAGGAACTCCTCGATCTCGGCGCCGAGATCGGCATCAACGGCCGCACGCCCGAGCGCGTCGAGGCCGCGCTGGCGAGGCTGCGGGGCGAGGCGCGGGCCGGCCGCGCCTTCGCGGCACCGGGGGATGTCGCGACCGCGGACGGCGTGTCCGCGCTCGTCCAGGGGCTGCCGGTCGTGGATATCCTGGTCAACAACACCGGGATCTTCGAGCCGAAGCCGTTCTTCGAGATCCCGGATGCCGACTGGCAGCGCTTCTTCGACGTCAACGTGATGAGCGGCGTGCGCCTGTCCCGGGCCTACACGCCCGGCATGGCGGAGCGCGGCTGGGGCCGGGTGATCTTCATCTCCAGCGAGTCCGGGATCAACACGCCGACCGAGATGGTCCATTACGGGATGACCAAGACCGCGCAGCTCGCGATTTCCCGCGGGCTCGCCCAGACGGTGGCCGGCAGCGGCGTGACGGTCAACAGCGTCCTGCCCGGCCCAACCCTGTCGGAGGGCGTCGCGGAGTTCATGACGCAGATGGCCGGCGGCGCGGCCGACGCCGACCTCGAGGCCATGGGCCGCCAGTTCGTCGCGGAGCACCGGCCTTCCTCGCTGATCCGGCGCCTCGCGCGGGTGGAGGAGGTGGCGAACCTCGTCGCCTATCTCTGCAGCCCGGCAGCGAGCGCCACCACCGGCGCAGCTCTGCGGGTCGACGGCGGTGTCCTGCAGGGCCTCGCCTAGGATCAGGCAGGGCCCGAACCCGGGATCAGGACCGGTCCGGGCATCACCCGCCGGTCTCGGAAGCGGTGGCCCGGTCGACCAACCCGCGGACGCGGCACCGCGATGGCCCAGCGAGAGCGCGCGAGGAAGCCCGGGATCCAGACCCGTGGGATCCGGACCTGTGGACGCCCCCCGTTCCGCGGATCGCCCGAGCCCGCCGGGTTGACCGGCGGCTCTGGATACCCGGCTTTCGCCCGCGGCGCGCCGCGCCATGTCGGCCGGTCGTCCGGCCCGACTGGAGCGTCGCGGAGGCACCTAGAGCCGTCGGCCCAGACGAGACGCCGGACTTGGCTCTAGGTCGTGATCAGGCCTTCAGGTGGGCGGCGAGATGCTTGTTCATCTCGAACATGGAGCACTTGTCCTTGCCGAAGACCTTCTTGAGCTTGTCGTCGGCAACGATCTCGCGCTTGTTCTGCGGGTTCTGAAGATTGTTCTTCTTGATGTAGTCCCAAACCTTGCTGACCACCTCGCCGCGGGGCAGCGGGCTGGTGCCGACGATGGCGCCGAGCTCGGCCGACGGCTTCAGCGGCTGCTGCAGAGCGTTGGGCTTGGTGCCGGCCGACTTGGCGGCAGCCGGCTTCGCAGCCTTCGCCGGGGCGGCCTTCTCCGCAGTCTTGGTGGTCTTGGCCGCCTTCGGCGCAGCCTTCTCGGTCTTTGTGGCCATAAACTTCCTCCGGTTCTCGGGCCGCAGGCCGGGGCATGATCGCCCCACGGCCGAGCCAGCATAGCAGCAACTAAGCGGTGCCGCCGCCGTTCCAAGGGGAAATTGCCTTTGCAGCCCCCTCATCCACAAGGCACGCACGAGAATCCCCTGTGGGATCGCCCGATCGACGCCGTGGTGAAGATTATTCGGTCCGATGCCGGGCGCGAAACCTGCTCTTAACAATCCTGCGCGCGAAGTACAGACATGTTCGCCCCGGCCCTCACGCTCGCGCTCCTGCTCGCCACCGGACTGGTCACCGGTCTCGGGTTGGTGATCCGCGCGGAGACGACGGCCTCCGGCACCGCGCCGGGGCGCGGACTGATCTGAGCGACCCGGGATTGCCGCGCCGGTCCGCCGGGTGCATCAGCCCGACCGCATGACCGACCCGATCACCCTCGCGAGCCTGGAAGGGACTGCCCACGTCGTCCAGGTGGCGCTCAGCCCCGTCTTCCTGCTGTCGGGCATCGCGACGCTCCTCAACGTTTTCGGGGCCCGCCTCGCGCGCGTGGCGGACCAGGCCGACCACGTCTCCGGATTGCTGGCGGGGGCCGGCGACGCCGAGCGCGTCCGCCTCGGGCAGCGCCTGGACCGCCTCCATCGGCGCTCCCTCGCGCTCGACGCCGCGGTGTTCCTGGCCGCGCTCGGCGGCGTGGCGACCTGCGGCTCGGTGCTGACGCTGTTCGTGGGCGCGCTGCGCGACAGCACGGTCGCGACCCTGCTGTTCGGCCTGTTCGGCGCGGCGATCCTGTGCACGCTGTGCGCCCTCGTGGCCTTCGGCTTCGAGATGCTGCTGGCGAACCGCTCGGTCCGCGACCGGATCAACCAGCGGCGGGCGAGCGCCGGCATGCCGCCCGACCGCTGAGCGCTCGGTGCGGGTCCGGACCCCGCGCCCCGCCGGCGGAACCGGTCCCGACCGGCGCGCTTAGTGAGCCGAGGGACCGCCGCGCGGGCACGACCCCGCGCGCGAACCGGGAGAGATCATGCCGACGGACCTGCCCAACGAGCGCACCCTGAGAAAGCCCGGCACGCTGGAGCTCGACCCCGCCGCCGGCGAAGGCGTCGCCATCGACGAGACGCCGCGTCTGATCGCGTCCAACAGGGTCGAGGGCACCGCCGTCTACGACCGCAGCGGCCGCCATCTCGGCGCCATCCACAATTTCATGGTGGACAAGATCTCCGGACAGGTCGCCTACGCGGTTCTGGCCTTCGGAGGCTTCCTTGGGCTCGGCGAGACCCATCACCCGCTGCCCTGGAAGGCGCTGAGCTACAGCACCGAACTCGGCGGCTACGTGGTCGATCTCGAGGCCGGCGTGCTCGCGGAGGCGCCGAGCCAGGCGGCCGGTTAGGCCCGGCTCGTCGACCCGGGCTGTCGGGCGCGGATCATCCCGCGTCGCGGCGCGCGGACGCCCCGCTGCGGAGCGGTGCGGGCCCCGGGACGTGCCGGCTCAGAACTTCCCGCCGAGGCCGACGCTGCCGCCCGGCGACAGCATCGGGCCCATCGATCCGCTGCCGCCGCTACCGCCGACGGCCGCGTTGCCGCCGTCGAGATCCTCGCGCCGGATGCGGCGCTCGCCGCTGTCGGCCGTCCGCGTGGCGCCGCCGGCGGTCTTGGGAATCGCGAGCTGCCTCGTCGGCGCCGTCTGGAGAGGCTGACCGTCGGCATCGACCGCGGCGTTGCGCGGCTCGCGGTTCGGCAGCGAACCGCGCAGCGACGGCGGCAACCCGACCTCCGTCGCCGGCATCACGCCTCCGCCTCCGCCGAGCGCCTGACAGCCGGCCACGAGACCGGACAGGGCAGCACCGAGCGCGAGGCCGCGCGCTGCCGCGCATCGCGACGTGGTGAGGGTCGACATCGTGTAGTCCTCGACAGTGGCCACGGTGCCATCCGCGGCTCGCGTGGGTTTATGCGCGGTTGTCTACGCTGGGGATGCGGCGAAAACCAGACAGCGCCGCGGGACGCCGGGGGATGACGCCGCCCCCTCGGGCCGTGCGGGCGCCCCGCGCGGCCCGAGCCTTGCTGCGAAGCCGCCGCGGTCCATAACTTCGCCCAGGTCCTGCGGCACGACGCCATCCGCGGGCGGGATCCTGCCGGCGGCGGACCCGGAACCGGCCGAATGCGGTCGTGGACGCGCCGGCACGCCGGCGCGGCCCGGCCTTTCCTCAGAGGACGAAGCGTGTTCAGAACCAACCGGATGATCGCGGCCGTGACGCTCGCCCTCTGGGCGTCGGGGGCCGCGGCGCAGGCCCAGGTGAGCGGCAGCGAGGGTCCTGCCGGTCAGGCCGCGCCGCAGAGTCCGGCCGCGCCGCCATCCGCACCGCCGGCCCAGACGCCTGCCCAGACCCCGGGCCAGACGCCGGCCCCGGTACCGGCCCCGACGCCACCGCCCGCGGCGACCCCGGCCGCCCCGCCCGCCAGCCCGCCGGCTGCCGCGGGCGCGCCGCCCTCCGCGGCCCAGGCTCAGCAGCAGGGGACACCCGCCACCGTCCTCGACACGCAGGATTACGAGAGCCTGCTCGGCCGCAGCGTGCGCAGCGCCGGCGGCGACGAGCTCGGGCGCGTCATCGACATCATCATCGACAAGGAGGGTCATCCCCGCGCCGCCATCATCGATTTCGGCGGCTTCCTCGGTGTGGGAACCCGCAAGATCGCCGTGGACTGGCGCGCCCTGCGCTTCACGCCGGACGGCGGGAAGGAGCGCAAGCTGTCGGTCGCGCTGACCCGCAATCAGGTCCGCGTCTCCCCGGAATACAAGGCCGGCGAGCCGATCGTGGTCCTGGGCCCCGCCAGCCCGGCCGCGCCCGCGGCC
>NZ_JBKFAL010000052.1:0-9903 GCF_053345625.1 Methylobacterium sp. D53M | reverse complement strand
TCTGCAGGACGCCGGCGCCGTAATCCGCGCCTACGATCCCGAGGGCATGGAGCAGGCTCGGATCCTGATGCCGGCTGTGGATTACGCCGAGAACGCCTACGCCTGCGCCGAGGGCGCCGACGCGGTGGTGATCGTCACCGAGTGGAACGCGTTCCGGGCCCTCGACCTCGACCGACTGCGTCAGGCCATGTCGTCCGGTGAGGCGGCTCCCGTGCTGATCGACCTGCGCAACATCTACGACCCCGCGAGCGCCGCGCGCCACGGTTTCACCTATTGCGGCGTCGGACGAACCAAGGAGAGCGTCGCCCGGATCGGGTCTTGATCATCACCGCGCCGGCCTTCGAGCCCGGATTCCTGTGCGGGACCTGCGCGACATCGCGAAGATTTCTTCCGGAATCGGCATCGATGCCGCTAGACGGGCGGCGTCCGCGGAGGCGCAACTGTGGCTTTCTCGTGATCGAGCCCGCGTCTCGGCAGCCGGTCCGGCGGTTCAAACTTGGCGTTTTGACCGTAGGAATTGGATAAGCTTCTGATGAATACATGTCACAGCCTCTGGCAATTTTGCCACGCGGGGATGACCTCGCGTTAGGGCTGGTTGGACACCGCAATGGTGCCACAGTAAGGGGTGAGAGGGTACTCACTCGTCGAGAGCCGAGCCGACTTCCGATAACGAGCGTGTGCGAACCGAACGTGACACAACGTACAGACATTGCGATCGTCGGACGCGCATGCCGACTGCCCGGGGCCCCCAGCGTGGATGGGCTCTGGTCACTCCTGTCCGAAGGGCGCTGCGCCGTCAGCAAGGTGCCGGCCGACCGATTCTCCCTGGAGCGGTTCGCCCATCCGCGCGCCCATGAGCGCGGCAAGAGCTACACCTGGGCGGCCGGTGTCATCGACGACGTCTGGTCGTTCGACCCGTCGGTCTTCGGCATCTCGCCCCGCGAGGCCGAGCAGATGGATCCGCAGCAGCGGATGCTGCTCGAGCTGACCTGGGAAGCCCTCGAGGACGCGGGCCTGCGCCCGTCGAGCGTGGCCGGCAGCAATATCGGCGTGTTCGTCGGCGCCTCGTCCCTCGATTACGGCAACCTGCGCATCCTCGACGCGCCGTCGGGCGACGCTTACGCGGCGACCGGCAACACGCTCTCGATCATCTCGAACCGCATCTCCTACATCTTCGACCTCAAGGGCCCGAGCTTCACGGTCGACACGGCCTGCTCGTCCTCGCTCGTCGCCTTCGACAACGCCGTGCAGGCGATCCGGTCGGGCCGCGTGGACACCGCGGTCGTCGCCGGCGTGAACGTGCTGGCGAGCCCGTTCAACTTCATCTGCTTCTCCACCGCGCAGATGCTCTCGCGCACCGGCCTGTGCCAGGCGTTCTCCAAGAACGCGGACGGCTACGTGCGCTCCGAGGGCGGCGTGGTGTTCGTGCTGCAGTCGGCCGAGGCCGCGCGGCGCAACGGCGCCACCGTGCGCGCGGTCGTCGCCGCCTCCGGCATCAACTCCGACGGCCGGACCACCGGCATCTCCCTCCCCTCGGGCTACGCCCAGGGCGCCCTGCTGGAGAAGGTCTACCGCGAGGCCGAGATCCGCCTCGACGACCTCGCCTTCATGGAGGCGCACGGCACCGGCACGCCGGTGGGCGACCCGATCGAGGCCTCGGCCATCGGCTCGAAGCTCGGCCGCGGCCGGCAGGCGCCGCTGCCGATCGGCTCGATCAAGACCAATATCGGCCACACCGAGCCGGTCTCCGGCCTCGCCGGCCTGATGAAGGCGACTCTGGCGCTCGAGCACGATCTCGTCCCGCCGTCGCTGCACGCGGCCGAGCTCAATCCCGAGATCCCCTTCGGCGAGCTCAACCTGGACGTCGTGCGCGCGCCGCTGAAGATCGGCCGCGGCTCGCGCGAGCGCTTCGCCGGCGTCAACTCCTTCGGCTTCGGCGGCACCAACGCCCACGTCGTCATCACCGACGCGCCCGCCTGGGCGAAGCCCGCCGCCGCGACCGCGGAGCCCCAGGCCCAGGTGCTGCTGCTCTCGGCCCAGAGCCGGGCGGCGCTGAACGAGCTCGCCCTCGACTACGCCGAGCGCCTCGAGGCCGCCCCCGAGCAGGTCGCGACCGTGGCGGCCGCGGTGGCGCATCGCCGCGAGCGCATGCCCGCCCGCCTCGCCGTCGCGCTCGACGGCAAGACCGACGTCGCCGCGGCGCTGCGCGCCGTCGGCGAGGGCGAGGACACGCAGGACGCCTTCACCGGCACCGCGGTCGACCGCGTCGCCGAGGTGGCGTTCATCTATTCCGGCAACGGCAGCCAGTGGGCCGGGATGGGCCGCGAGGCCTACGAGGAGAACGCGACCTTCCGCGCGACCTTCGACCGGATCGACACCCTGTTCCGGGCCTACTCGGACTGGTCGCTGAAGGACGCGCTCTACGCCGACGACCTCGACGAGCGCCTCGCGCTGACCAGCGTCTCGCAGCCGCTGATCTTCGCCATCGAGAGCGCCTCGACGGCCGCGCTCAAGGCGAAGGGCCTGATCCCGTCCTACGTCCTCGGCCACTCCGTGGGCGAGATCGCGGCCGCCGAGGCCGCCGGGATCCTCAGCCTGGAGGACGCGGTCCGGGTCATCTACTACCGCAGCCACCACCAGGAGACGACGCACGGCCAGGGCACCATGGCGGTGCTGCTGATGCCGGCCGAGGAGGTCGAGACCTTCCTCAAGGATTACCCGACCCTCGACATCGCCGCCTACAACAGCCCCAAGGCCGTCACGGTCGCCGGGCCGGTGGCCGACATCGACGCCGCCATCAAGGCCCTGTCGCGCAAGCGCCGTCGCGGCCGCAAGCTCGACCTCGCCTACGCCTTCCACGGTCGGCTGATGGACCCGACCGAGAAGCCGCTGCTGCGCGATCTCGCGGGCCTCAAGTCGCGGACCGGCACCACCGCGATGGTCTCGACCGTGACCGGCTCGGTGCTGGGCGGCGAGAATTTCGGCGCCGGCTACTGGTGGCGCAACATCCGCGAGCCGGTGCGCTTCTGCGAGGCCGTGCAGGACGCCACCCGCCGCGGCGCCCGCGTGTTCGTGGAGGTCGGCCCGCGCGCGACCCTGATGTCGCACGTCGGCGACGCGGTCGAGCCGCTGGGCATCGAGACCGCCACGGTCGGCGTGATGCACCGCAAGGCCTCCGGCGGCGACCCGATCGCCAAGGCGGTCAGCGCCGCCCTCGTCCAGGGCGCGCAGGTCGACGAGACGCTGCTGTTCGGCGACGCCCCGAAGGGCGACGTCCGCCTGCCCTCCTACCCGTGGCAGCGCCGCCCGTTCCGCCTCGCCGACACCACCGAGGGCGTCGGCGCGATGAGCCCCCGCCCCTATCACCCGCTGATCGGGTCGCGCACGACCTTCGACGGGCTGGAGTGGAACGGCTTCGTCGACCCGGTGACCGTGCCGGAACTGGAGGATCACAAGGTCGACGGCCAGGTGATCATGCCGGGCGCCGGCTTCGTCGAGATGGCCCTGGCCTGCGTTCGCGAGGCCCTGCGCGACGACGAGGTCGTGCTGGCCGACTTCGAGATCGTGGCGCCGATGGTGTTCGCCGAGGACGCCCTGCGCGAGGTCGCGGTGCGCCTGTCGGGCTCCGGCAACGGCATCCAGGTGCTGAGCCGGCCCCGCCTGACCCAGACCCCCTGGCAGCTGCACGCCCAGGCCAAGATCGTCGAGGGCACCTTCTCGGCCCCGAAGACACCGGATCTCGACGGCTTCAGCTTCGAGACCGCGGGCGACCACGTGCTCACCGGCGACGCGCTCTACGCCAAGGCCCTCGCCTCCGGGCTCGGCTTCGGCCCGAGCTTCCAGCAGGTGGCGATGAGCGTGCGGCTCGACGACGCCACGATCGTCTCCGACCTGCTGCCGGCCGAGCCCGACACCCGCTACGGCCTGGTGCCGAACCGGCTCGACGCGTGCTTCCACGGGCTGATCCTGCTGTTCGCCGACCTGCTCGGCGAGAACGGCGGCAAGGCCTACATCCCGGTGCGCTTCGGCGAGGTCCGGATGCTGCGCCCCGGCGCGGTGATCGCCCGCTCGATCATCCGCACCCGCCGCTGCAATGAGCGCTCGATCCTGGCGGACTTCACGCTCCTCGACGCCGAGGGCGCGGTCATCGCGACGATCCGCGAGGGCCGGTTCCAGGCCCTGCGCGCCAAGAACGGCGGCGACCTCTCGACCTTCGCGATCTCGCAGGTGCCGGAGCTCGCCACCGAGCCGACAGCGATCCCGATGGAGCGCCGCCCGAGCGTGGCCGCGCGTCTGCGCCCGCTCGCCGCCGAGGCGAAAGGGCCGTCCGACGCCGCCCTGTCGCCGGGCCACCTCCTGCTTGAGGGCTGGGCGACCTCGCTCGCCTACCGCCTCGCCTCCGGGCTGGCGCAGGGCGCCACCGTCTCGGTCACCGACAGCCGCGTGCCGGAGGTCCTGCGCCCCTGGCTGCTGAACGCCCTCTACGCCCTGGAGAGCAGCGGCCTCGCCGAGCGCGCGGGCCAGAACTGGACGCTGGGCGACGGCTCCGCCCTGCCGGCGCCCGACGAGATCATGCGCTGGATCGCCGGCGACCATCCGGACCTCTCTGCCGAGCTGGTGCTGATCGCCGATGTCGGCGCCCTGGTCGACCGGCTGCTCGCCGGCACACTCACCGACGCGCCGTCCCTGCCGCAGGGGGCGATCGACGCCTTCGTGCTGCGCTCGGCCACCGCGCGCCACGGCGCCGACGTGGTCGCCGGCTTGATCGAGCGGAGCCGTGCCCAGCTCCCGAAGGAGCGGGCGCTGCGGGTCCTGCAGGTCGGCTTCGGCCCGCTCTCGGCCCAGACCGCGACCTTCGCGTCCGCCGCCGAGGCCCGGCTCACCGTCTTCGAGACCGACCGCCGGCTCGCCGAGCGCGCCCGCCTGTCGCTCGGCCGCGCCGCCGCCGTGGTCGAGACCGCCGAGGAGCTCGCGCCCGGCAGCTTCGACCTGATCCTGGCGTCGGGCAGCCTGCATCGCGGCGACCGGGCCCTGCCGGGCCAGCTCGCCGGGGCGCTCGCCACCGGCGGCCTGCTGGTGGCCGTCGAGCCGGGCGCCTCCCTGTTCCGCGACCTCGTGTTCGGCCTGACGGCCGGCTGGTTCGAGGAGGCCGCGGGCGGCCTGCCCGTGGGCCGGCTCGAGGACATCGAGGGCTGGCAGCGCATCCTGAGCGCCCACGGCCTGGTCAAGGTCGAGGTCGAGCGGGCCGCCTCCGCCAACGGCGACGACCTGCTGCTGACGGCCGAGGCGCCGGTGCGCCCGGGTCCGGCCCCGGCGCAGAGCTTCGCCTTCATCATCGGCTCGGACGACGAGTTCGCGGCCGAGACCGCCTCCTCCCTGGCGACCCTGCTGGTCGCGGGCGGCGTGCACGTCTCGATCATCCTCGACTCCGAGACCTCCCTGATGGAGCTGGAGAAGGAGACCCCCGACACGGTGGTGTTCCTGGCCGGCGCCTTCACCCGCGGCGGCGAGGCGTCCGAGCGCCTGCGCGACCGCTGCCTCAGCCTGAAGCGCTGCACCGAGCACCTGGGATCGCGCCAGACCAAGCTCTGGGTCGTGGCGCCGGGCGCGACCCGCGACCGCGGCGGCCAGACCACCAACATCGAGGCGGGCGTGTGGGCCTTCTCCCGCACGCTCGCCAACGAAGCCCCGAACCTCGACGTCCGCCGCATCGACCTCTCCCCCGAGATGTCGTCGAAGCGCGCCTCCGAGCGCCTGCGCGACCTCATCCTCTCCGGCACCCCGGAGACCGAGATCGTGCTGGACGACGAGCGGACCCAGGTCGTACGCTTCCATGCCGGCCGGCCGCAGCACCGGGATCCGGCCGACGCCGTCCCGGCCGAGGCCGCGCGCCTGGAGCGCAGCAACACCGGCGGCTTGAGCGAGATGGTCTGGGGGCCGGCCGAGCGCCGCGCTCCCGGCAAGGGCGAGATGGAGATCGCGGTCGAGGCCACCGGCCTCAACTTCCGCGACGTTCTCTGGGCGCTCTCGATGCTCCCCGAGGAGATCCTGGAGGACGGCTTCGCCGGCCCCCGCCTCGGCCTCGAGTGTGCCGGCCGCGTCACGGCCGTCGGCCCGGGCGTGAAGGGCTTCAAGGTCGGCGATCCGGTCGTCGCCTTCGCGCAGTCGGGCTTTGCGACTCACATCGTTGTGCCGGACCTCGTCGTCGCGCCGATGCCGCACGGCCTCGACCCGATGGCGGCCGCCACCGTGCCGGTGGCCTTCCTCACCGCCTATTACGGCCTCGTCTCCTGCGCCCGGATGCGGCGCGGCGAGTGGGTGCTGGTCCACGGCGGCGCGGGCGGCGTCGGACTCGCTGCCTTGCAGATCGCCAAGCTCAAGGGCGCGCGGGTCATCGCCACGGCCGGCTCCCGCGAGAAGCGGGCCCTCGTGAAGGCGCTGGGCGCCGAGCACGTGCTCGATTCCCGCTCCCTGGCCTTCGTGGACGAGGTCCGGGCGATCACCGGCGACGGCGTCGACATCGTGCTGAACAGCCTGTTCGGCGAGGCGATGGAGCGCTCGCTCAACGCCCTCCGGCCGTTCGGCCGCTTCGTCGAGCTGGGCAAGCGCGACTACGTCGCCAACACCCATATCGGCCTGCGCCCGTTCCGGCGGAACCTCAGCTACTTCGGCGTCGACCTCGACCAGGTGATCCAGCACCAGGGCGACGACGGCGCGCGAATGTTCCGCGAGGTCATGGCCCTGTTCAACGACGGCGGCCTCAAGCCCCTGCCGTACCAGCCCTTCACGGCGGCCGAGACCTCGGACGCGTTCCGGCTGATGCAGCAGTCCGGCCATATCGGGAAGATCGTGATCAGCCCGCCGAAGGCCGGCACGATCATGAAGGACACGGCCCGGCCGTTCACGGTCTCGGCCGAGGGCGTCCACCTGCTGACCGGCGGCCTCGGCGGCTTCGGCCTGGAGGCGGCGCGCTGGCTGATCGACCGGGGTGCCAAGCACCTCGTGCTCGCGGGCCGCAAGGGCGCGGCCACCGACGAGGCCAAGGCCATCGTCGCGGAGCTCACCGCGCGGGGCGTGACCGTCGAGGCGAAGGCCGTCGACATCACGAGCCGCGCCTCGGTGGACCGGCTCATCGCCGGGATCGAGCAGGGCGGCAGGAAACTCGCGGGCGTGCTGCACGCCGCGGCGGTTCTCCAGGACGGCCTGATCTCCAACATCGACGCCGCGGCGCTCGACGCGGTGATCGGCCCCAAGGTGATCGGCGCCCAGCACCTGGACGCCGCCACCCGCGACCGGAGCCTCGACTACTTCGTCCTGTTCTCCTCGGCGACGACCTTCATCGGCAACCCGGGCCAGGGGTCCTACGTGGCCGCCAACGGCTTCATGGAGGGACTCGCGCGCCAGCGCCGCCGCCGCGGCCTGCCCGCGCTGGCCGTGGCCTGGGGCGCCATCGGCGATGTCGGCATGCTCGCCCGCAACAAGGCGGTCATGGAAGGCCTCGCCGGCCGCGTCGGCGTCACGCCGATGGAGGCCCGCCGCTGCCTCGACCTGATGGCCGAGGCGCTGGGCAGCCAGGGCACGTCCCCCGACGAGGCGGTCATCGCCATCGCGGCGATGCACTGGGGCAAGGCGCGCGAGCGTCTCGCCACCATGCGCTCGCCGAGCTACGCCGAACTCGGCTCGGACCAGCAGGCCGAGGCCGGCGGCGTCCAGGCGATCAACATCGCGTCGCTGCTCAAGGGCGGCGACCTCGACGCGGTCCGCAAGACCGTGTCGGACGCGATCGTCGAGGACATCGCCCGCATCCTGCGACTGCCTAAGGACGACATCAGCCGCGTGCGCCAGCTCTCGGAGATCGGCCTCGACTCGCTGATGGGTGTCGAGCTCGGCGCCAGCCTGCAGGAGCGCTTCGCCCTCGACGCGCCGCCCGCCGGACTTTCGTCGGGCATGACCGTCAACGAGCTGTCGGAGTCCTTAATTCAGGCGGTTTCCGCGCCCATGGACGAGACGGCCGGCGTCGCGATGAGCCTCGTCTCGAAGCATGTCGGCGGTGAGGTCGATGCGCAGATCCTCGCGCCTCTCAAGGAACTCATCGAGCAGACGTCCAGCGAGATCAAAGAGACCAACTCATGACCGACACGGCACGGCCGGACGGCGGGCGCGCGGCGCTCGCCGGCTTCGTGACCAACCGGCTCGGGCGCGCGACGCCGCGCCCGGCCCCCGTCAAGACGGCCTCTCCCGCCGGCAAGTCGGCGGCGCAGAACTTCGAGAACCTGCCGGGCTACCGCGAGCTGAAGCTCCAGCGCCAGGCGGCCGACCTGATCGGTCTGGGCAACCCGTTCTTCCGCGTCCACGACGCCAAGGCCGGGGCCACGACGCGGATCGACCAGAAGAGCTTCACCAACTTCTCGTCCTACGATTACCTCGGCCTGAACGGTCATCCGCGGGTGAGCAACGCCGCCCGGGAGGCAATCGAGGCCTACGGCACCTCCGCGTCGGCGAGCCGCGTGGTGGCGGGCGAGCGGCCCGGGCACATCAGCCTCGAGCAGGCTTTGGCCAAGCACTACCAGTCCGAGGGCTGCATCGTGATGGTGAGCGGCCACGCCACCAACGTCACGACCATCGGCGCCCTGCTGGAAGCCGGCGACGTGATCTTCCACGACGCGCTGTCCCACAACAGCATCGTCACCGGCGCGCAGCTGTCGGGCGCCCAGCGCCGCTCCTTCGCGCATAACGACCTCGACGCCCTGGAGACCCTGCTCCAGTCGACCCGCCACGAGCATCGCCGGGCGCTGATCGTGGTCGAGGGCCTCTACAGCATGGACGGCGACGCGCCGGACCTCGCCGGGCTCGTGGCCCTCAAGAAGCGCTACGACGCGTGGCTGATGGTCGACGAGGCGCACGGCCTCGGCGTCACCGGTCGCACCGGCGCCGGCCTGTTCGAGCATTGCGGTGTCGACCCCCGCGAGGTCGACATCTGGATGGGCACCCTGTCGAAGACGCTGTCCACCTGCGGCGGCTACATCTGCGGCCCGATCGCGCTGATCGAGTACCTGAAGCACACCGCCGGCGGCTTCGTGTACAGCGTCGGCATGTCGCCGCCGCTCGCGGCCGCCGCCGAGGCGGCCCTCGCGGTGATGCACGCCGAGCCGGAGCGGGTCGAGCGCCTGCGCCAGAACGGCACCCTGTTCCTGGCCACCGCCAAGAAGCTCGGCCTCGACACCGGCTTCAGCCTCGGCCTCGCGGTCGTGCCGATCATCGTCGGCGACTCGCTGAAGGCGGTGACGCTGTCGGACCGGCTGTTCCGCCGGGGCATCAACGTGCAGCCGATCATCCACCCGGCCGTGCCGGAGCGGGCCTCGCGCCTGCGCTTCTTCCTCACCTCCGAGCACACCCCCGACCAGATCCGCGACACCGTGAACGCGGTGGCGGAGGAGCTCGCCGCCATCGACAAGGGCGGCTCGCTGATCGAGCAGCTGCTGGCGAAGCGCGTCTGAGCCCGGCCGGGGCCGGGAGCCCCGGTTCCCCGAGAGCGTTACGAAGAAGGGGGCGCGGATCACATCCGCGCCCCCTTCGGCATTCGGGCGACCGGTCTCCGCGGTCTCGGTCGGACGCGCGCATCGGCCGGATCGGCGCGACGCGAACCCGGCATCCGTCGCGTGATGGGGTGGGTGCCCGCGTCGCGGTGCGCCGCCTTACTTGGCGTAGGAATAGGCCAGGGCGGCCGAGGAGACGGGGCCCGTGACGCCGCTGAAGGCGGTGAGGACCTTCTGGACCTCGGTGAAGGGGGCGTTCGACACGTAGATCAGGTCGCGGTTGCGCATCCGGAACGCCTGGGACACGAACAGGCTGTTGGGGTCGCGCATGTCGATCCGGTAGACCACCGGCACCAGAGGCGTGCCC
>NZ_JBKFAL010000051.1:0-10093 GCF_053345625.1 Methylobacterium sp. D53M | reverse complement strand
ACGATGGCCGTCGGTGGTTCAGCAGCGCTGTCGACAATCTCACCGATCAACGCCCATAACGCCTGATGCTCGGGGCCGCCGCGATCAGCGGCTAGAAAGGCCGCCAATGCGATGTCGGTGACGTGGCCGCCCGCAGGCGCGTTGGCTTCGTGGCGGACGAAGCTGCGGCCGTCGGACGGATCGCGCAGCAGAAGCCAACGATCTCCGTTCGAGCTGGCGTAGATCATCCGGCTCACGTCAGGATGCCCTTCAGTCAGCGGGCAGGCTGGCCGAGATAGGCCGCCACGCTGGTTACGCGGGATCCGACCATGCGCACAGCCTTGCGCAGGCGTTCCTCCGTTACCCCAAAGCGCAATGCCCAATGCTCTCGGGCGGCGCGGTCGAAAACGTCGATGTGGGCCTTGTCGTGCAGCTCGGTCGGCATGGCTGGATCCAGGGGGACTCTGGCGACGCTGCTCCAACTCGGAAGCGCCGGTCTGGTTTCAGGAGTCCTCCTTAGTTCACCGCATTCTGCCGACTATTTTGAACCGCTCCCGAGGACAGGAGGATGAGGCCCTGCTAAATGACAGTCTCTCTCCGCACGCGCGCCCGAGGCGTTCGCGACACCGCACGGCACGCAGCGGGTGAGCACGTGACGACAGGCGCAACCGGGCCGGTTCCCCGGGGGCTTGCCCGGAAGGCATCGGCCAGACAGGCGCGTGAGGCTTGATGTGGCGGGGGGAGCTGGACACTGTGCCGGGCCGCCCTTTGGCCTGCTCGCCCATTAAGCACCCGTATGAAGAAAGTTAAGGCTTTGCTTATTTACTCTTCGCGCCCTTCTTGCCGAGTTCAGACTGCGCCGCTGACGACTTACGAGGATTGGATTTACCTTCCTTGTTCGCCTTGGCATTGGCCTTCTTGGCCGTCGCGCTACCATGGCCTTTTTTTTCAGTCATCGTCGCCTCCATAATTCGAGGCAGCAATGCCGAAACTTGGTTCTTGTTCCAATCGCGTTATTTTCCGCGGTGGATAGGTGGGGCAACACCGCAGCGCCTCGGTTTAGGCGGGGATCGGATCAACTACGAACGCACATAGGCTACCCACGCCTGCCATTTCACAGCCTCCGACATGGGCTGGGCCTACTCGCAGACCTCGACCCGCCGGACGTGCTGGTATCCATACGGATCGACGTAGGTGCGGCGCTCGAAGTGACAGGCCCCATACGGATCCGGCGCGGCGTAGCGGCTCGGATAGTACCCGTGGTTGGCCGACGCGATGGCGCTGCCAACCACGACGCCACCGATGATGCCCAGCGCCAGGGCGCCACCGGCGTCGATGCCGCGAGCCTGAGCGGCTGGCGGGGTGGCGCAGAGTGCCAGAGCGACCAGGGCAGCCGTGCCGCCGGTCTGTAGAAAAATTTGACGCATGATGTCCTCCCATCTCTCGATAAGGGCACCATGAACCCGGACATGTCGGTCTTCGGTGCTGAGAAGCACACCCGAATTCTGTTCCACCAAAGTCTAGGCGTAGGGTCCGCCGAACAGGTCGCCCAGCGCCTTCCGCCTAAACAGGGTTCGCCAACGCCGCCGCTGATGCTCGGGTCGGTCGTGGATCATGTGGCATCGCTGGCAGAAGGCCGCGAGGTTGGCGTCCGCGTTGTTCGAGGTGTCGTGATCCCGATGGGCGGCAGCCAGAACGACCCGGGTACGACGGGCACGGCCGAGGATATCAGCTTCCGCAGCGATCCGGATCCGACGTCCCCACCCGTCACGCCACCGGCCGGCATCCGCATCCCACCAGCGTCCGTCGCCGAGGTGGTAGACCATGCGCCCGTGCGGCCGTCCGCAGCCCTCACAGCAGCCTTTTGCCCGCCCGAACCGGATCACGGCCGAGAGCTGCGCCCAGTCGATGGGGTAGAAGAAGCGATGCTCGGGCCGGATCGGCATGATGGTGCACCATGCCATTGGTCAGGGTGAAAGCGTAGCCTTGCGCCGTTCCGGCCTCTGAGGCCGGCATCCACGATGGCCTAGGTTTCCATTCTAAGACTAATTTGTCCCGGTCAAGCCTGGCTCGGTTTCGACACCAGGTCGGAGCTATCGCGTCGTCCCAGGCTTCGAAGGAATATCGCTGGACGTCGATGATGGCGATCAAAGCTCACGACTGAGATGCGAGAGAAGCCAGGCCTTAGGCTAACCCACGGACGCAACGCCGCATGCGATGCCGATTTGCTGTGTCCTGCGTTGCGTCCCTCACAACACATAGTCGGACACGCGCCGAAGTCGCAGCGGAGCACATATGACCACAACTAAGGACCAGACATCCCCGGCCATCGCCCATAGCTCCGAGACCGCCGCAACTCGCCATGCGGATCCCCTGGCACGGCTGCCACACATACGGATCACCAAGCCCCGTCCATCGTCGAATAGCAGCCTGCCTGCGGTAGGGTCGTTCAGCTAAGCGCGGAATTGTGTGCTGGCAGAGAATTCGGGGGCCCGGCTACCATTGCCTCTCTGTAGCTTGATCAACCAGCGCGGTGACCTTTCGGGTTGCTGCGCCGGTTTCGTTGTCGACCGGTCCGCGATACCGTTCAGCAGCAGTCGCGGCTGGTAGAGACCCAACACGCGACCCCGCGATGGTGCGAGCATGTCCCCTGGCGGTGCTGGCTGTAGCTCCAGTCGCCATCGCGACAGCGAGCCGTGGCGTCGACAGGCTTGGCGCAGGTCGAACCCTTGGGTTGCTCGGGGCGTGGCACCTCGCAGCCGTCGCGGTTCGTGTAGGTGCCGTGTCGAAGCTCCTCGGGCGCGAACAGCTTGCACGATCCGCGCGCCAGAGCCTCGCTCGATGGCACGAGCAAGGCTGCCAGCAGGGTGATGGCGAGGAGCCTCGTTGGCGCCCGGCGGCGATCGCGCGAAGGCATGATCTGCCTCAGTCGCGAAAGAAGCGGCCGGCGACGTAGTGTCTGCCGCGGCGGTTCGTGCGCCACTCCGAACGCGGATGGCAGTGCCGCGGATGGCCATGGCAGCCTCGGGAATTGAGCATGCCCGGCGTGGCCGAGGCCGGCACGGTGGTGAACAGCAGCGGGCCACCAAGAGCCAGCAGGATCGGTAGTACGGCCCGGATCAAGATGCATCCTCCAGTTGAGAGATGCACCCTAGTCGAGCTTGGCGTTAAAGCGAGTGGCGATCGCTAGAACCTAATCTTAAGCCTACCGGAACACCGTGCCTGCAGCGGGGCGCGGGTCGGTGGTCAGCATGTCGATCGCAATTCTCATGGCCTTGGTCGCTGGCGCGCTGTGCCTCGGCATGATGTCGGTGCTCGTGCCGCTGGGACCGAAGCCCGAGGCGGACGAGGACGCGACTTTCGGGTTCGAGGACGAGTTCTTCGACCTCGGCGGCCCTGTGATCGATTTGGAGCCGACGCGCGTATAGCGGCCACGCTGGCAGTGCGCTTCAGGCCAAAGGCTGCGGATGCATTCTCGGCGTGCCAGCGTAGCGCTTGGGGATCCTTGGGCAACCATCGTGGGCGTTGTGATGCATCACCGCGACACCGCCCTGCCCTGAGTAGAGACCCTGGGTGCGCACACGGCCGTGACAGGTCGGACAGCGCTTCTCGGCGGCGCGGTGGTGGGCGTGAGCCTCAGCCAGCGGCACGAGTTGCCACGCGCCGTCGATCCGTACCTCGCATCTGGTTTTGTCGGGAATAGCCATGCTCGACGAGTGCCACGGGACGGAGGCGATCACCAGGGCGTGATCAACACGGCAGGCTCCTGATGGCGCCGTGATCGAAGCGGACGCCCTCCTCCTCTATCCCGTAGATACGAGCCGCCCGCGCCATGCGCGCGAGCTGCTCTAGACGTAGGGGCGGGCCGTCGATCTGGACCTCGGCACCGAGCTCGACGAGCCTGATGCGCAACGCCTCGATCATTGCTTCTAGCGTCAGGCCGAGCTGACGGATCTGCTCGCCACGAGAGCCGAGATCAACTCCCTCGGCGAACGCGCCGGCTAGTGCCTCTCTGAGGGCCTGGACAGCATCGAAAGAGGTGGCGTCATCCCGATGCAGCGGCGTGCTTATTGCCATCTCACGCAGCCCGAACGGTGGCAAGGAAGCGACTGACTTCCGCTGAGAGATGTTCGGACTGGCGCGACAGCTCGGAGGCTGCGCCCAGCACCTGACTTGCGGCAGCTCCAGTCTCCTCGGCGGCGCCCGCTACGCCTGCGATATTGTGTGTCACCTCGCCCGTGCCTTGCGCCGCTTGAGAGACGTTCCTGACGATTTCCTGGGTGGCCGCACCCTGCTCTTCAACCGCTGCAGCGATCGAGGCTGCCACCCCATTGATCTCGCGGATCCGTCCGGTGATGCCGGCGATCGACGTGACCGCCTGCCCGGTCGAGGCTTGGATCTGAGCGATCTGCCCTGAGATCTCACCCGTGGCCTTGGCAGTCTGCTCAGCCAACGCCTTCACCTCGGTGGCGACGACCGCGAAGCCTCGGCCGGCGGCCCCCGCCCGAGCCGCCTCGATGGTGGCGTTCAGAGCGAGCAGGTTGGTCTGGCCTGCAATCGACGAGATTAGGCCTACGACGTCGCCGATCCGGGTGACCGATGCGCTCAACTCTTGGACTAGGGTACCAGTCTGGTCGGCTTCGTAGACTGCACGCTGCGCTAGATCGGCCGAGCCGGCAACCTGTCGACCGATCTCCTGCACCGATGAGCCAAGCTCCTCGGCAGCGGCGGCGACCGTGTTGACGTTGGTCGCCGCCTCCTCGGCGGCGGCCGCGACGGTGGTCGACTGGCTGGCCGTTTCCGTTGCAGTGGCGGTCATCGTCTGTGCGGTAGCCTGTAGCTCGGTCGCCGAAGAGGACACCATGCCGATGATGCCGCCGACTGCAGCCTCGAAACTGTCCGCCATCTGGCGCATACCGGCCTTCCGCTGCTCCTCGGCCGCAAGCCGCGCCTGAGCTGTTTCCGCTTCGAGCTGCCGGGTGCGGATCAGGTTGTCTTTGAATACCTGTACGGCTGCGGCCATCGCGCCGATCTCGTCGCCGCGTTGACGGTATGGCACCTCAACTCCGGCATCGCCTTCCGCGAGCACAGTCATCGCTTTCGTCATAGCTTGAATTGGGCGAGACACGCGTACAAGGCCGAAGGTGGCAGCGATGCAAGCGGCCAATAGCGCGAGGACTACAGCCACATAAGCAGTGACGGTCGCTGTGCTGGCTTCATCCATAGCCAGCCCTGCATCTTGGCGGGCCCCTTGTTCGTTCAAGGTGACGTCACGCTGGAGATTGGTCCGCGCCTCGTCATAGAGTTTCGCCGTCTCGATGCTGCTCATCAGCTTGAGGGCGGCCTGCTGCTGACCAGCCTCCATCAGGTGACGCATTTCGATGTCGGCTTGCTCGAAGCGCGTCCAGGCAGTCGTAAACGCATCATACAGCGATCGTTCCTCCGCAGAGGAGATCAAAGGTTCATAGATCTTGCGTGCCTGAGCGAGCTTGTCGTGGGTGACTACCAGCTTTGCCTCATTATCGGCTAACTGGGCCGGCGTGTCAGATAGGCTCAGCAGACGTAATTGCTTGATGCGAACCTCGGAAGCGCGCGCTCGAATTTCATTCACAGCCACGACCGATGGTAACCAATTTGTAGCTACCTCAGTAACGCCATGACGGATGCTGGTGAGCTTGGCAATCGACAGCACACCTTGCCCTGCTGCAATGAGTGCGAGAAACCCGAAGGCCCCGGCAAGCGACGCCTTGACAGAAAGGTGATTGCGCATGTTCAGCATTAGCGCGGGAGAAACTAAGGGATCAGCCGCGCGCACGATCACTTAGAGCACGATAATAATCACCCTATATTGAATTGCTTACAATCCATTTCGGATCTTGAGAGGCAGCGATCACTTCTGGGTGTACGGTGTACGATAGGCCGTAAAGCCATATCAACCAAAAGTTGAGTAACTATTATAATAGAACAACGATGGTTGATTTTTCCCGCATCTGAGCCTCTGAAATGGTCAGGGTTCGGCGACCCGGGCAGAGAGGGTCGGAGTATGAAGCGGTTGCGGCACGCGAGCCGCGTGGCTCGAAGTACATTGCAGCCCAGCGTCGCCGCTACCGTTTCAACCGGCTCGCTTCCTCGGCAACGACCGCCTCAACCGCGGCAATGACGTTCTCCAGCTCGGCGACCTGGCGCAAGGCACTCCCGGCCGGCAGCCCATCATGCTCAGCCATCGCTAAGATGAGAGTACGCTGGTGCGCCTTGAGGCGTTCGAGGAGGGCGTCGAGCTCTTCGGACATGGGTGGGCTGTAGCTGCAGGTGAAGGGCCAAACAACCTTGAGCACGATGGCCGTGGCTCTGCTTGCCCTCGCATCTGAGAGCGCCTAGCTGCTCAAGCATCTTGCTGACACCCGGCACCTACGCCGGTGGCAACGGCGGCATTTTGTGTCGATGCGACCAGACGATGCCGAAGACCGAATGGTTTAGTACGGCTACACCTGGCTCACCTCCCAACGATTGCTCGGTCAGCATCGACGCACGGGCGATCGCGGCTGGCGCATCTGCAGCGTCAAAAGCAATACATTCAGTATCGACGCCTCCACTTGCTCGACGCCGAGCGATCCGTAATTGATATTGCATGCGCAGGATGCTGCGGCAGCGGCACTAAGATTGTGTTGATTGCGAATTTTCTCCGGGGTCAGCAGACTATGCAGGGTCCGTTAACTCTCCTGCGCCAGCATGCCCACAGGTCGACTGAACCTTGGGGCGGATGCCTATGCTCGTCGGGTATGTGATCGCGCTTTTTTTGATCAGCGCCGGCGTCATGCTGTTCGTGATCGGCCTCGGAAGAGTGCGTTACGAGACCGCGGAACAGGTCAAGCAAGGCTCGGCTCGCTTTCGGGCCTACTACGAAATTCCATCCTATCTGCGAGCGGCCTGATCACCTCGACAGGCGCGTCGGCGCTCGCCATCTTGAGCGCATGCCCAATCCGCGCGGCCAAAACCACGAGAGGCAGAAGACTCAGGTCCTGCGAAAGGGCCTACCTGCGCACGCTAGAGCCCTCGGCCGCCTCTCCGTCGCATGCTGGGGGCTGGCCATATTCGTGCTGGCGAACTGCAATGCGGTCGCTGGGCCGACCAAGGCGCCTGAAGCTGCGCTGCCTCAAGATGCCACTCGCCTCGACCAAGCCGCACGGATGATCGTCCGCGTGACCCTCATCGGCCGGAACTGCGCGCCGTTCTACGCTGTCGATCAGGCCCAGCTGCAGGAGATCGGAACCGCGCTCTTCTCGCAGTCGCTCGATCGCTTCGGCCAGGACCGGCTGCTGAAGGCCATGAACGTCGCCGAGACCGAAGATACAGCGGCGCTCCGCGAGAGCGGTGCCGCGTTCTGGTGTCCTCTACAGCGGGCCTACCTCAATAGCCTGAGAATGCGAGGTCTGATCGGGCGACAGCGGTAAGGGCTCGGGCCATCTGACGCTCGGACCCCGACGGCAACGCCTCAGACGCCGCGAACCCCTGCGTCGCGCAGCACCCCATAGAACCTACCAGGGTCGAACATGGCTTTGGCCTGCTGCAGCCCGATGGGGCTCGGCCGCCCCGGTTGGGCGAGCTGCATCCCGCCGCCCTTCTGTCCCTGCTTCTGCTGACCTGCCGCCGCAGCTTTCAGGGCGTTCCCGATCTGGGCGTACTGATTGCCCGGCTGCTGGGGCTGGGCCACCGGATCCGACGAGAACCCGACCGGATCGGGCGCGAGCGCCGTCGGCTGGGCGGACAGCGAGGCCACGCCCGGCATAAGCGACGCCTGCCCCGGCACGGCTGGCCCCTGGCCGACGATGCCGCTCAAGCCGAAGCCGCCGCGCTGGGCGGTCGAACCCATCGAGCTCCCGCGCGAAGCCGCCAGTGCTGGCAAGGCTCCCCCACCGCCGCCGCCGAAGCTGTTGGCGTAGGCCTGCGTCGTCGCCAGCCTAGCCGCATTCTCCCCGCCAGGGCGGTTGTAGCCCGCGAACTTCCAAGCATCCGCCATCAGGCGGTTGGCTTCCTGCGGGCTCTGGGCGTTCTGAAGGGCCTGTGTGAGCTGCGGGTTCTCCTGCAGCAGGAAGTTGGCCTGCGCCACCACGGGGTCGGCGGCGCCTCGGGTGAATGCCCGCATGTTCGCGAGCCGGTCAGCACGCCAAGACAGGATGCCTCCCGACGTGCCGGCCTGCCCGCTCTCGGACGGGTCCGACCAAGAGCCCGTGATGTTAGAGGGGCTATAGCGGCTCTCATGCTGAGCGTAGGCCGCGACGGCACCGAGGCCGTTCGGGTTCGTCAGGCCGCCCTGCTGAAGGGTCGAGATGAACCGGCTGCGGATGTCGCCTTGATCCGGGGTGGCCGCCTGCGCGCTCGACGGCCCCAGTGCGTTCATCGCCGCCGAAGCGAGGCCCTGCGCTTCCGGCCGCACGACATCGGTCGGCGCGCCCGTCGGAGGTGTCGGCGGAGTGTAGCCCGTGAAGCCGGGTGGCGTGGCCTGCGGCACGTCCTGGCCCACACCACTCGGCGCCTGGGCTTGGGCCTGGGCGAGCTGCTGCGCCTGAGCCTGCTGCAGGAGCCAGTCCTGAATGGACGGGCTCAGCCCAAGATCGCCGCCCGCGAGAGACGGCAGGCCGCCGTAACCACCATCACTCATCCGAAATGCCCCTCAGTTGCGAAATCCGGCCCACTGACGGCGTCCGAGGGATTTCGGCGCGGCCTAGCTGCTGATCGGCCAGACGGCCCCTGCAAGCCGTTCCTGTGCCTATCGACAGAACGGAGGAGCGGGGCCACATTCCCCGACATGCGCCGCACGGCCGAGATCCTGACCACCCTCATCCTGTTCGCCGTCGTGATGTCGACGCTCGGGTGGGCCCTGAACGTCACGGTGCCCCAGGGCGTCGATTGGATTGCAGACCGCATCGGCGATGCTGCGTTCCTCGGGATCCTCGGAGTGATCTTCATCGCGGCTGTTGCCTTTGCATGGCGCGGTCACCGTCCGAAGGCTGGCAGAGCAGCTGGGAAGTAGGGCCGCGCCCGCTCCGACTGAGACAGGAGCGCTGCCTGCGCGCCGCGCCCTGCGACGTTGCCGAGAGCCGCCGCCCGCTGCTGCATCGCCCCTCTCGCCTCAATGGCGTTCAACAGCACGTTCAGCCGGTCGCCTTGGGTCAGGGTGATGGCGTCCGCGAGCTGCCGGTTTCGAGCGAGGTCCGCGGCCTGCCCGGCTGCATTCACGCCAGCACGGGCGACGCGCCCAGCCTGCGCTAGCGCCCAACCCTGAGGTCCACCGATAGCCCCAGCCACCGTGCCGCCGATGTCATTGCCGAGCGTCGTGCGCGGCGCCACCCGGTCGGCCGCCTGGGTCCTCTGTGCGGTCTGCGAGCCCTCGACGATCCGGCGGTTGGCCTGATCGAAGGCCGCCTCCCGGTTCACGGCCCCGACGATGCGATCAACCGGTGCCTGGCCGTGGACCTGCGCGAGGTTGGCGGTGTTCCACCCGCCCTCCCCCTGCAGCAGGTTCTGCATCGCCGTGAGATCGTTCCGACGGGTGCCGACGGCCTGGTCAATCGCCCCACGGATGCCGACGGCCATCGCGTCTCGCTCGCCCTGGGACATGCCGGCGAGGCGCGCAGCGAGATCGGCCGGCGGAGTGGCGCCCTGACCGGATCGGAGGAGCTGCGAACCTGCCTCGACGGCCTCTATGCGCCGCGCGAGCGCTGACGACACGTCGTTGGCCGCGCCGTAGCCAGACACCTGGTCACGCAAGGCCCGGTTGAGGTCTGCCACCGTGGCGCCGAGCCCGCCCTCGCGCTGCGCCACTGACCCGCGCGGCACGCCCAACGACTCCGCGCCGTGCTCCATCATGCCCGACAGGGCGACCTTGGCGTTCTGCAGGTTCTCCGCGCTGGTCTGCGGGATCGCTGCGCCGGTCAGCGGGTGCTCGGTCATGAGCATGTTCCGCGCCTGCATAAGGGCGGCGCGCTGCGGCCCCTCTGCCGTCCGGAGGCGGTCGGCGAGGTTCGCTAGCACGTCCGTCGTGTCGATCGGACCGGCGCCCCGCACGGCATCGCCAATGGCTTGATTGGGGATCTGCCGGGCGGAGCCGAAGGCA
>NZ_JBKFAL010000050.1:0-12336 GCF_053345625.1 Methylobacterium sp. D53M | reverse complement strand
GCCAGTCTGAACAAAAATGCGAACACCTATGTCATTGAGGTGGCGAGATAATTTTTAAGGCCCGGCGGCAACCCGGCACGTCACTTTCAGAGTGAGATCTCACCAAGCCGAAACGCTTCCCCCGAAACCGGACGTTCCGCAATGCGCCCAATCCTGACGAAGAGGTCGTGCCGCCGACATCTCGAAAGCAGACATCAACTCTGGCTGGTTTCTCTGCCACCAAGTGGAGGGCGGCCTACCGCGGACGGAGACGCCGGCCTGCAGGCACAGCACTTGATTGGCCCTAGTTCGGCTTGGTGAACTTGCACTTGCCCCGCAGTGACCACGGTCCCCGCACCCCAGCCTTGGCGCAGAACGCATCGACCGCCCGGGTCACACCCGGAAAGCGGCCGCCCAGGCGGTCGTAATCGTCGGCGATCAGGAGGCCTCCAGGTCGCAGGATGGGCCACCAGGCGCGCAGGTCCGCCGCGACGGACGCCTCCTCGTGCCCGGCATCGAGATGAATGACGTCGGCGGTCACGCCGCGCAGATGCAGAAGTTCCGCGGCATTCATCGAGTCGAGCGGTAACGGCACGATGTGGTCCGTCATGCCTTCGCGTACCACATTGGCCAGGAAGGTTCGGTAGAGGCTGGGATAGCCATGTTCGGTGGCGAGTTCCACGAAGAGCGCCGCGTCCGACCAATGATCGACCGCCCCGAGCCACGTATCGACCGCGATCACGGTGCCGTCGACGTCGTGCTCGGCCATGGTCCGCGCGAGAAACAAGGTGCTGGCCCCTTTCCAGGTGCCGATCTCGATGACCACGCGGGGCCGCATCTCGATCACCGCCTCCTCGAGGTAGGGGTGAATGCTGCGCCAGCCCTGAAGGTCGGCGGCGCGCAGGTCCGACGGGGGATCCGCGAATGGGTCGCGGCCGTGCCACAGGGCGGCGATCAGGTCCTGTCGGGTCATGTCTCGGCTCTGGTTTTTGAACGTGTGGGGACGGCGCAGGATGAGCGGACGTCCGGAGGAGCGGGGGGTTACGGGGGTTACGCGCTGGCGCGGGCCTGCGCGTAGAGCGCCTCGCAGCGGTCGAGCCAGCGCGCGCGGGTGAACAGGCTCAGGACGCGCCCGTGCGGGACGCGCCGCGGGATCGCGAGCGCCGCGCCGATGGCGCGGGCAAGAGCCGCCGCGTCCCCCGGCACGGCGAGGGCTCCGGCGTCGCCGACGACCTCCGGTACGGCGCCCCGGGCGAACCCGGCGACCGGCAGGCCGCAGGCCATCGCCTCGATCGCCGCCAGCCCGAACGGCTCGTCCCAGCACGGGGTGGTCAGGAAGACGGAGGCGCGGCCGACCTCCGCCGCCAGAGCCGCCCCGCTGAGCTGGCCGTCGTAGCGGATCGATCCGCCGAGCAATGGCGCGACCTGCGCCGCCCAGTAAGCGGGCTCCTCGATCGGGCCGAACAGGGTCAGCGGCAGCCCGGCTCGGCGCGCCGCTGTGATCGCGTGGTGCGCGCCCTTGTCGGGGGTGATCCGTGCGCACCAGACCGCGCTGCCGTCGCCGTCCGGACGGTAAGGCCAGGCGGCAGGATCGATGCCGTTGTGGAGCACCGAGGCCTCCGGGGGCGCCCCGTCCGGCCACCACGCGTCGAGATGCAACCGGGACGTCGCGGTGATCCGGTGTCCCGGGGCGGGGCTCGCCTGCACGAACCAGCGCAGGGCGTCGTAGGGCGGCACGTGCAGCGACGTGACGGTCGGCGTCGCGGCGGTACGCCGCTTCTCCAGGGGCAATCGGCTCAAGCTGTTGTTGTGAAGTACATCGAAGCCCCCGGCGGCGATGCGGTCGCAGGCGGCGGCATAGCCATCGTCGAGATGAGCCTTCAGGCCCGCATCGCCCCGGTGCTCCAGGCCGGCATGGCTCTGCTCGTAATGGACCGGGATCACAGGCTTCAGGGCGAAGCGCGCGTCGCTGTCACCTGAGGCGAACAGGGCGACGCTATGGCCCCGGGCGGCGAGACCCTCGGCGAGGGTCCAAATGTAGGCTTCGAGGCCGCCCGCGAAGGGCGGGGCGATCGGGTGGCGCAGATGGGCGAGGAGGGCGATCCTCATACCATCACCGGCACCAGCGCGGACGCATCCGCCCGGGTCTCGGCGTCCTGCCTAGCCTCGATGGCCCGGATCACCGAAGCGGAGTTGGTGTAGGGCTGGTGGCCCTGCTGGCCGGTCAGCGCGAGATCGGTCGCGTCGGGCCGGCGCAGGATGCGGATCGGCCGGTCCGGCGTGTCGTCGATCAGGCCCATCACCTTGAAGGCGTAGAGCCAGTGGCCCATGGTGCGGTAGCCCCACTTGGCCTCGAACAATTCGGCGTTGCGCACCACGCTGTCGAGGTGATGGACCGGCGGCATGTGGTGCGGGTGGTACTGGTGATAGGCGCGCGCGCCCTTCATCCAGGCGATCGGGATCCCGCTCTGGTCGAGGATCTTGCCGAAGTCGGTGTCCTCGCCGCCGTAGCCGGTGTAGCGCTCGTCGAAGCCGCCGGTCGCCAGGAAGGTCGCCCGCCGGATCGCGAAGTTGAGCGACCAGAAGCAGCGGTAATCGTGGCAGATCTCGAGGCCGGAGGCCGGGGGGCCGCGGCGGTCGGAATGCCGCTCCGCCACGGCATCGAGACCGTCATAGTCCCAGGCCCCCAGCGTGGCGTGCTCGGGCAGGTGCAGCACCTCGCCCATCAGCAGCCCGTCGAGCGCGTCGAGCCCCCGCGCGTAATCGGCGATGAGGTCGGGGGCCGGGATGCAATCAACGTCGAGGAAGGCCACGGCATCACCGGATGCCGCCGCCACGCCGCAGTTGCGCGCGGCCGCCAGCGGCAGCTCACGGCCCGGAACGAGGATCTGGCGCACGGGGAAGCCGACCACGGGCAGGTCGTAGGGCGTGTCCTGCATCACCGCGACGATGAACTCGGCGGGGGCTTGCGTCTGGCGCTCGAGGCCAAGGAGCACGTTGCGCAGATGGGCCGGCCGGCCCTTCGCGAGGGTCACGACGGAAACGGTGGACATGCGGGGGGCGAGCTCCGGTCGACGCGGGGGAAGGGAGGCGTTCATTCGGCCGCGATGTCCTGAAGCGGGCTGGGTTTGACCCCGGCGGGTCCAAGGTCCCAGAGCGCGTCGGTCAGCTCTTCGAGCCAGCCGGCGGCGCGGGCGGCGGCTTCGGGGGCATAGAGGCCGCGCAGGGCGGTCCCATCCAGGGCGCGGGCTCGGGCGAGGAGCTCGCGCCAACCCTGGAGATCGCCGGGCCAGATGGGGGCTTGCACGGCGGCCCCGAGGCGGACCAGCGCCTCGGCCTTGCGGGTCTGCTCGGCGAAGTAGCGCCATTCCGGCATGACGATCAGGCGACCGCCGACGCGGGCGACCTCATGGACCGTGTTGTCGCCCGCCGAGGCAATCACGATGTCGGCGGCGGCGAGGTAGTCCGTCACAGACGGCACCCAGCCAAGTTCGCGCAGATTGGAGAAATCGGTCTCGTGGCCCTCGCGATGGGTCGGCCCGAGCGTAAGCCACAGAGCATCGGGTTCGGCGCGGGCTGCGACCGTGAGCGGCGCGTAGGGCGTGCCGCTGCCGCCGCCGCCGGTCACCGCCACGACGATCTCGCGCTGAGGGTCGAGGCCAAGCTTGGCGCGGGCCTCCGCGCGCTCCGGCACCCGGTCGATGCTGGTGCACAGGCCGCCACTATAGAAGGTCTTGGCGCGCAGGTGCGCCGGGTACTCGTCTTGCTCCAAGCGCTCATCGAAGGGGGCGAGCATCCCGACGCAGGCCTCGTAGGCACCGACATGGCCGATATCGGAACGGTCGCCGTGCATGCGGATCTGCACCGCCGGCACGCTGGCGATACGCGCGAGCAGCGCGATCTCCGCCGAAACATCAACCACGAACAGGCCGATTCCGCGCTCGTCTAGATGGTCGAGAATAGCCCGCATGGTCCGGCGCATCGCGTCGAGACCCAGGGGGACGCAGTGCATCACCTGGGGCGTCGGCTCGGCGTAGAGGCGCGGCGTCGGCACGGCAGCGCCGATCATGTTGGGCAGCGCCACGATCTCGATGTCGCGGCCGAAGCCGTCGAACAGGTGCGGATCGGCGGTCAGCACCGAGACGGCCCGGTCACGGGCAAACTCGGCGGCTACAGCCATCGTGCGGTTGGCATGGCCGCGGCCCTGGTGATGAACGAAGAACGCGATCGGCTTCTTCATGGCGGTGGGGTCGGGCTCGATCTCAAGAGAACAGGGCGTCGGGCCGCAGGGCCGCGGCGATCTCGGGTCCGGTCGGCAGGCGGATCAGGCGGATCGCAGGGGCGTCGGCATCCCAGTCGATCAGCCCGGCCTCGCGGAACTGGCCCAGCCAGTAGGTCATGCACCAGCGTCCATGTCGTGCCCGGAAGCGCGTCGCGTTGGCGAGGATCGGCGCGAAATGCTGCAGCGGCGGGACGTGGACCGGGTGGTGTTGGTGATAGGCGCGGGCGCCCGCGACCCAGAAAGTTGGCAGCCCGGAGGCGGCGAGCCGGGCGGCGAGGTCCGTCTCCTCACCGCCGTAGCCCACGAAGGCCTCGTCCATGCCGCCGGCCGCGTGCCAAGCCGCAGCAGGCAGCGCGAAGGACAGGCCCCAGAGCTGGCCCGCATCGGGCTCCGGCCGCAGACCGGTTTCGGGCAGAGCAGGCCGGGCGGGATGGGCACGGCCGAGGCGGTCCAGCACCGTCGGCTCGGAGCCATCGGTGCCCGCCCCCGGCGGAAGATAGAGGACCTCGCCTAGGAACAGCCCCCGCGCCGTGGCGCCGGCCCGCGCATAGGCGCCCGTCAGAGTCGGCGACGGGATGCAATCCACGTCGAGGAAGACGAGGAGTTCAGCGCACGCTGCCTCGGCGGCCCGGTTGCGCGCGGCGGCCAGCGGCATCGGTTCGCCCAGCACGTGGAGGTGCCGGACCGGGCAACCGGGATCAGGCAGGTCCGGCGCACGCTCCGACTGCATCCAGGCGATGACGAGTTCGCGCGGGGGCAGCGTCTGGCGAGCGAGACCCTGCATCAGGTTGCGCAGGCGGTCGGTCCGTCCGCGGACCAGAGTCAGGACGCTGGGTGCCGGCTCCCCCCCGTGCTCACCCGACATCGGCGAGCATCCGGCGGAAGTGCGAGACCCCTTCGATGATGCCCCGGGCGTGGGTCCGGCGGGACACGTAGGAGTGCTTCAGGGCGTCATGACTCGCGAGGTCGTCTGAATAGTTCGCCACGATGATCGCCTGCACCCGGGCGCCCAGCATCTCGATGTCGTTGCCGGAATCGCCGGCCACGAACACGGCGTGCTCCGGGAGGTCGTACAGGGCCCGGACGTGGTCGACGGCGGTACCTTTCGAGGCCGCCTCGGGCAGGACGTCGAGATACCGTCCATGACTGTGGATCACGCGCGCGGCAATACCGGCCTCTGCCAGACGCGCGCGGACGCGCTGTTCGGCCGCGGTATCACCGAAATAGCTCAGCTTCAGGACCCGCTGCTCCAGTGGACCCTGGGGGCTCAGCCCGTCAAGCCCGTCGAGCGCCACTTGCACGGCGAGCCGATCCCAGCCGGGCGCGATGATCCGGCGCCACGCGGCGTCCCCCGTGTAGGTCACGCCGTTGCCGTCGAGGTGGTAGATTTCGGACCCCACCGAGGTGATCATCACCTGCGGCCGTGGACTGTCCTGCTGCTCCAGCACGGCCATCGCGCTGTGGAAGGACCGGCCGGTTGCGACGCCGAAGGCCAGCCCCGCCTGCCGGCTGCGCCACCGGCGAAAGATCCCCATGGCCGCATCGCAGCCGACCAGTGTGTTGTCGATGTCGCAGACGAGCAGTTGCCGGGGTGTTTGGGTGGACGGCTCCGCGGCCAGCAGCGCGCGCAGCAGGACGTGATAGCGGGCGGCGTGCCGGTCCCAGTCATAGGCCGCAGCCGCCCGGGCGCCGCCAGCCACGCAGCGTGCGTAGAGGGCCGGATCGCCCAGGATCCGCAGGCACGCTTCCGCGATCGCCCCGTGGGCGCGTGGATCGACCAAGAGCCCGTTGCCGCAGGTCTCGACGATGTCGTTGGGGCCGCCGCTGTCGGTGGCGACCAGCGGCAGGCCAGCGGCAGAGGCCTCAAGCAGCGTCAGGCCGAAGGGCTCGTTAAGAGCCGGGTTGACGAACAGGCCGCCCCGGGCCCGAGCATGAGCGTAGATCGCCGGCACGTCCTCCGGACGGTGCGTCTTCGGGTAGGCGACGCGCCCGTAGAGGTCGTAGCGATCGATCAGGACCAGGAGGTCGCGCATGGTTGCGGCCATGTCGCCGTCGAGGGTGTCGATGTCGTCGCGGGTCCCTGCGACGATCACGAGATTGGCGCGGGCCTGGAGCGCAGGGCTCTCGCCGTAGGCACGCACCAGCGCCGCAAGATTCTTGCGCGCCACCGGCCGGGCGAGCGCCAGGATCGCTGGCTTGTCCGGATCGTTCAGGAAGCGGTCGATCGCGGCGTCGACCCAGGGATGCGGCTTGGCCGCGGCGAAGCGCGCGAGGTCGCTTCCTGGCGGTAGGACGCGGACGCGCCCGGGATCGTAGGCCGCATAGCCGGCGTACTGCACCTCGGCCTCGTCCCGCGAGGAGGCGATCACGAGCTGGGCCCGTGCCAGCGCCTCCTCCTCGGCGGCGATTCGGCGGACGAGATCTGGCTGGATGGGGACCGCGCCCAGCATCATCGCCTTCACGCGTCCGAGGGAATGGGCCGTGAACACGAAGGGGATGCCAAGGCGATCCTCCACCAGGGCCGCCACCGTCGCCGCGTCCGCGTAATGCGCGTGAATGAGATCCGGCGGCCGATCCTGGGCGGTGATCCAGGTGATGAGATTTTCGGCGAAGGACGCGACCTCGGCGTGCATCGCCTCCTTGACGCGGTAATCCGGGGACGCGCTCGCGAGCCGCACGAGCGTGACCTTGTCGGCGATCGGCTCTTCGGGCACGGCGTAGGCGGCGCCGAGGGAGCCGCGAAACAGACGGGTCACTACCACGATCCGAGTGAGATCGCGGTCCTGCACCGAGGCCGAAACCAGATCGAGCAAGTAGCGGATATGGCCGCCGGTGTCGGCGGTGAGTCCGTAGACGACGCCGTCGCCGCGCAGGCAGCCCTGCAGGGCGATATGCAGGACGAACATCAGGCGTACGCTGCGGCTCTCGAGCGGCTCTGTGCGCTTAACTTATGTAAAGCGATCGCCGCGCCCCGGCTTAACATATGTAAAGAGGTTGCTGTGCTTCGCGTCGCGCAGGTCGCTCCAAACATTTTTCCCGTTCCCCCAGACCATCACGGCGGCACCGAGCGGGTTGTGCACGATCTCGGCACGGCGCTACGAAGCTTGGGCGTGGAACTAACATTGTTTGCTTCTTCGGACAGTGCGACAGACTTGCCGCGCGTCGGCGACTACCCGAGCCTTGCGGCTCTGGAACGGCAATACGGGCGCGTCGCACCCGGGGTACCGGCCGCCCTGGACGCCCTGCAGCTGGAGGCCCTTCGCCGGCGGCTGGATGCGTTCGACATCATTCATTGCCATGGCGAATTCGCGCATGCGGCTCTCTTGGGCACGCGTCGCCGGCACAGCCTGACCACCATCCACTGGCGAGTGGACGAACTCGATCGGGCCTTGTTCTTCCGGGGCTTCCCAGACCTGCCGGTGGCAGCGATCTCGGCCGCACAGGCGGCCGGCATCCCAGCCACGAACCAGGCGGGCATCGTCCATCACGGGATCGATCGGGCGCGCTACCCCTTCCGCGCAGCGCCGGACGAACATGTCGCCTTCGTCGGCCGCATGACCGACCAGAAGCGGCCCGACGTGGCGATCCGCATCGCCCGCGCCGCCGGTCTGCCGATCCAGCTCGGCGGTACGATCGATGTCGGCAACCCGGACTATTTCGATCAGCGGGTGCGGCCCCTCCTCGGTACCGATGCGACCTATCTCGGGCCCGTCGACGATGCCCGCAAGGGCGAGCTCCTGGGGGGCGCCCAGGCCCTCCTCTTTCCGATCGACTGGCCCGAGCCCTTCGGCCTCGTGATGATCGAGGCGATGGCCTGCGGGACACCGGTGGTCGCCTGGAACCGGGGCTCGGTTCCCGAGATCGTCGAGGACGGGGTCACGGGCTTCATCGTCTCCACCGAGGCCGAGGCGGTCGCAGCCCTCGCCCGCATCGGGCAGCTTGACCGCGCAACAGTCCGCCGCCGATTCGAGGAACGGTTCACCGCCGAGCGCATGGCGCGGGATTACCTGGCCCTCTACCAGCGCCTGCTCGCCGCCTGATGCGCACAGCCCTTTTGACCTGGGATTACCCGCCATCCCCTAGCGGCCTGTCGACCGCGGCCCGGGAGATCGCCGAGAGCCTCGCGGAGGCAGGCGCGGAGGTGACGGTCTTTACCTTCGACCGGACCGGACATGAACGGACGAGCGGCGTCGCGGTTTCGGGCCTCGCCCTGGCGCCCGGAAGCCCCTTGGCGCGCCTGCGCCTCTGGGGCTCGGCCGGTCATCTCGCCGCCCCGCTCGCCTTCCGGCTCGCCGTCCTCGCCGCCCACGACGAGGCGCCGTTCGACGTCGTCGAGGCGACGAACTGGTACGCGCCGGCCGCGTTGTTGGCCGGCCGTCGAGACCTGCCGCTGGTGACCCGCAGCTCGACGCCGGCCGCCTTCACACGCGACCCTGCCGGCAGCTTGCGGAACCGCCTCGATGGCTGGATGGCCGACGGCCTGGAGCGCCGACAGGCCGGCGGAAGCGCCGGGCTTATCGCCAACACCGCGGCGCACGGGGCGGTGATCGCTCGGGTCTACGGGCTGACCGGACGGCAGCCCGAAGCGGTGATCGGTCTCAGCCTTCCCCCCGAAGTCGACGCTGCCGCTCGCGGCGCCGCCTATCCCCAGGCGGCGGAACCGGTCCGCCTGCTCTTCGTCGGGCGGGCGGAGGCGCGAAAAGGTTTCGGCGCCCTCCTCGGCGCGGCCGCGATCCTCGGTGCCGAGCATGCGCAGGGTGCGCTGCCCGCCTTTCGGCTCGACCTCGTTGGGGTCCCGCCAGACGATCTTCCGGCCGATCTACCCGAGGTTGCGCGGCGGCACATACAGGCTAGGGGTCGGATCGACGGCCGATCGCTGTCAGAGGCCTATGCCGAGGCCCATGCGGTGCTCGCGCCCTCGCGCTACGAGAGCTTCGGACTCGTTTATCAGGAGGCGCTCGCCTACGGCCGACCGGTCGTGGCCTGCGCCGAGGATGCGAACGCCCGCGCCTTCGTCGGAGCGCCCGGCGCCGGTCCCTTGGCCTCGGCCGCGACCGGACCGGCCCTCGCTGATGCCCTGCGTCCGCTCCTCACCGATCCGGACCTGCGCCGCGCCTACCGCGCCCGCGCCCTGTCGGCGGCCGGGCGCTTCAGCCGGGCGAGCCTCGGGCGCGAGACCCTGGCGCTCTACGAACGGGCGATCGCGGCGGCGCGCGGCGGCTGATCGTGTAGCCGCCGCGGATCCGGCCTGCTCCGACCCGTTAGTCTGCGTAGCGACGCAGCAGCGCGGCCTCCTCCTCCAGACGTCCGCGACCGGGATCGAGCGCCTCGTAGCGTCGCGAACGTGCCCGCACATGGGCCGAACTGAGGCGGTGCTCGATACAACCGTGCAGAGCGATGAGACTCCCCGGCCAGCCGCCGTCGAGAACAGGGCGCTCGTGGACGCGACCGGCGTACAGCAGACTGGTGCGGTTCAGTCGATACTGGACATCCGGGAAGACGTCCGAGAGGACACCGTCGACCCGGTTCGCCCGGGCGAGGCCAACGGAGACAACGCCTTCCGCCTCTGCGAGGGCCGCCAAGGGGGGCAGCAAGCGACCGGTCGCCGGCTCGAGCGTCTCGTCGGCGTCGAGTTGCAGCATCCAGCTGTGGCGGGCGAAGCCCTGGAGGGTATTGCGCTGCGCGGCGAAATCCCCGTTCAGGGGGCGGGCGGCCACGCGCACCGCCCCCGCGGCGAAGCCCGCGACCATGACCGACTCCGCCGCCAGCGCCGGCCCGTCGATCAGGATCACGACGTCGTCCGTCCAGTCAGCCTGCACCGGCAGCGAGGCCAGGACCGCGTCCCGGTCCGCCGGACGGCAGATGAGGCCAAGGGACACCGGGCGTCCGTCGGCGGCTTCAAGGGCGAACAGCTCAGCTTCGGCCGCCCGGGTACCGTGGGGGTGCCGGAGTTCCGCGCGGCCGGCCTCGTCGCGGGGACTGGCGCCGAGCCGCCAACGGGTCGCAGCGCTACGCAGGGTGTAGAGGTCGAGGCCGTAGGGCGCTTCCCGGTCCGGCACGAAGACCGGACCGGCGAGGCTTCGAGCCAGATGCGCGCGGCACGCCTCCGCATCCCCATTCTCCACGAGCAGGATCCCGCAGGCGTTGCAGGCGAGCGGGAAGGCGCGGCGCTCACCATCCGGATAGGACAAGGTCCGGTCACTCGGCCCGATCGTGGTGGCCGCACAGACGAAACACCGCCGCATGATCCCCTCTCCCGCGCCCGCCATCCGGCAGGAGAGGCCTGGATGCGTCCGGCCCGCGCCTTACCTTCGCGGTTTCCATAACCCCTGCCGCACGTGCTCCCAGACGTCGACCCCCTCTCCGCCGGACGCGCCGGCCTGCCCGCCGACGGGTCCCTCGCCATCGTGGGCAACGCGCCCGGGACGGGTGCGTGGGAAGCCGCGATCGATGCGCCGGACAGCGTAGTCCGCTTCAACAACGCGCCCGGTTTCGGTGCCGAAGCCGGCCACCGCATCACGCATCTCGCACTGGTCAACCGCGGTGGCCAGACGCGTGAATGGCTGGCGGACCGGAACTTCCTCAAGCGTCCGGTGGTCCGCGCCGCGCAGGCCTTCATCCTGCCCTTCCCGATGCTGCCGGCGGAGCAAAACGTCCCTGAGCCGATCTGCTGGACCCGCGAGCTTCTAGCGCTGCTGCAACCGTTGGGCTGCCCGGTTCTCCTCCTGCCCGAGACGCTCCACCAGCAGGCTAACACCCTACTCGGCCCCCACACGGTGGGACACCCGAACCCGAGCACCGGCTTCCTCGTGACGCTCGCGCTGCTACTCGGCCGCCCGGCGAGTGCCAGACCGGTGCAGGCCTTTGGCTTCGGGTTCGACGGCTGGCCCGGTCATCCCTGGGCGGCCGAGCGCGCATGGTTCGCCGAGGCCGAGGCGGCCGGACGCATCCGTGTGCATCCGCCATCTCCGACCGAGCGATGATATCATGACCACCCTGATCACCGTCCTGAAGGGCGGCGGGCGCTACGACGCGACCTGGGTCGCCCGCCTCGCGGCCGGCATCCGCCGCCATGCCCCGGCTTTCGAGCGGATCCTCTGCCTCACGGACCTGCCGGTGGTCGTCCAGGGCGTGGAGACGATCCCCCTCCGGCACGCTTGGCCCGCCTGGTGGGCGAAGATGGAGGCGTTCCGGCCCGGTCTCAGCACGGGTCCGACCCTCCTGTGCGACCTTGATACGGTGCTGACCGGCCCGGCCGATGCCCTGGCCGAGCCCGGCTTCGCCGCGATGGAGGACTATTTCCACGCGGGGCGCCTCTCCAGCGCGCTGCTGCGCTGGTCCGGGGACGAGCTTGCATCGCTTTATACGACCTTCGCGGCCGACCCCGACCGCTGGATGAGTCCGGGGTCCTGCGGTCCGGTGCCCAACGCGGTGCATGGCGATCAAGTCGTCATCGACTACCTGCTGCGCCGGAGCGGCCGGCAACCACATTTCATCCAGCGCCTCCATCCCGGCCTGCTCGATTTCTATGATCCTCGGCGCGACTCTCATGGTCCGGTCGTGATTTTCATCGGAGCGGCGAAGCCGGATACGGCGACTGGGGCCGTACATGCTGCGTGGACGCGTAGCTAATGGAGGACTTTCGACGCAGGCTCGGCTGACGCCATCTGAAGCGTTATTGTGATCAAGCCGGCCGAAGGAAATGCGACCTATCTGAACAGTAGCTTCGAAGCTACCTTTTGCCTACGGGCTACGTTCCTGCATGACCCTGCGCGTGTCAGTGGGCCGCCGTCGAGTAGGAAGGAGAATGTCCGCATTTCGGGCGGCATTCCGAAGCGGAATGGCAGGTTTCGGCCAAGATCGGCCGACGCTGACCGCCCGCATGAACGTCTCAGATGGGTCGAAAGCAGGAAGGCTGCTTCCGAGCCGACACTTCTGAATGTGGAAATCGCGAATCCGAGACAAGTCAGGGTCGCAAAAGTCGTTGAGATACGTCGATCACGCAGCTCGACAATGGAGCGTGATCGGCTACGCCAGCCACCATGTCACCAGCAAACACGAACCGCGCGACCGGC
>NZ_JBKFAL010000049.1:0-13000 GCF_053345625.1 Methylobacterium sp. D53M | reverse complement strand
AACAGGCTGTCGAAGGTCGGGTCGTCGAGACCGTGCGGATGCGTCTCGGGCGCCGGCAGCGTCATCAGGTCGACCACGTTTACGACCCGGACCCTGAGTTCCGGGACGTGCCGGCGCAGCCAATCCACCGCGGCGAGCGTTTCCATCGTCGGCACGTCGCCCGCGCAGGCCATCACAACGTCGGGCTCCGTGTTCCCCTCGTTCGAGGCCCAGTCCCAAATGTCGATGCCGGCCGCGCAGTGCGTGACGGCCTCGTCCAGGGTCAGCCACTGCAGCGCCGGCTGCTTGCCGGCCACGACGACGTTGATGCGGTCATAGGTTCGCAGGCAGTGATCCGTGACGCACAGCAGGGTGTTCGCGTCCGGCGGCAGGTAGATCCGCGCCGTATCCCCGCGCTTGTTCGCCACGAAGTCGATGAAGCCCGGATCCTGGTGGCTGAAGCCGTTGTGGTCCTGCCGCCAGACGTGGGACGAGAGCAAGATGTTCAGGGATGGCACCGGTCGTCGCCAGGGCAGGTCGCGCGAGGACTTGAGCCACTTGGCGTGCTGGTTCACCATCGAATCGACGACGTGGGCGAAGGCCTCGTAGGTCGCGAACAGGCCGTGCCGGCCCGTGAGCAGGTAGCCTTCGAGCCAGCCCTCGCAGAGATGCTCGCTCAGCACCTCCATGACCCGGCCGTCGCGCTGAAGGTGGTCGTCGCCCGGCAGGGTCGCCTCCTGCCAGACGCGCCCCGTCACGTCGAACACCGCGTAAAGCCGGTTCGAGGTGGTCTCATCGGGACCCATGATCCGGAAGTTGCGGGCGTCCTTGTTCAGGGACAGGACCTCCCGCAGGTAGCCGCCGAGCGTGCGGGTGGCCTCGGCTCGGGAGCGGCCAGGTCCCGGCACGGAGACGGCGAAGTCCATGATGTCCGGCAGCCGCAAGGGCGCGCTCTTAAGCGCGTTGGCGTGCGGGTTGGCCGAGATGCGCCGCGGCCCCTTCGGCGCCAGGGTGGCGAGTTCCGGAACGAGCGAGCCGTCCTCGTCGAACAGCTCCTCCGGTCGGTAGGAGCGCATCCAGGCTTCCAGGATCGCGCGGTGCTCCGGGTTCTCCCGCGTGGCCGCGACGGGAACCTGATGCGAGTGCCAAGTTCCCTCGACCGGCTTGCCGTCAACGGCCTTCGGTCCCGTCCAACCCTTGGGGCTGCGCAGCACGATCATCGGCCAGCGCTGTCGCCGGGCCTCGCCGCAGCGCGCGGAGTGCCGGATGGCTGGGATCTTGTCGAGGACCGCGTCGAGGGCCGTCGCCATGGCCTGGTGCATGCCGGCCGGCTCGTCGCCCTCGACGAAGGTCGGCTCGTAGCCGTACCCGACGAGGAGGCTGCGAAGCTCATCCGCGGGCATCCGGGCGAGGAGCGTCGGGTTGGCGATCTTATAGCCGTTGAGGTGCAGGATCGGCAGTACGACTCCATCGGTGGTCGGATTCAGGAACTTGTTGGAGTGCCACGACGCGGCGAGCGGCCCCGTCTCCGCCTCGCCGTCGCCGACCACGCAGGCGACGATCAAGCCGGGGTTGTCCAGGGCAGCGCCGAACGCATGAGCCAAGGAATAGCCGAGCTCGCCGCCCTCGTGGATGGAGCCGGGCAGCTCCGGCGAGGCGTGGCTCGGTATGCCCCCGGGAAACGAGAACTGCCTGAACAGGCGCTCCATCCCCTCCGCGTCCCGCGCAACGTCGGGGTAGATCTCGCTGTAGGTGCCCTCCAGGTAGGCGTTGGCGACGAGCCCCGGCGCGCCGTGACCCGGCCCCCAGACCGCGATCATGTCGAGGTCGCGCTGCCGGATGACCCGGTTCAGGTGGACGTAGATGAAGTTGAGGCCCGGTGTCGTGCCCCAGTGCCCGAGAAGCCTTGGCTTGACGTGCTCGGGCCTGAGCGGTTCGCGCAGGAGCGGGTTGGCCATGAGGTAGATCTGGCCGACCGACAGGTAGTTCGCAGCCCGCCAGTAGCTGTCGATCCGCCTGAGGCTGTCGGGCCCGAGCGGCCCCGGCACGAAGGCCAGGTCGTGACCGTCGTCCGCACGGCCGCCATCGCGGCGTTCCTGGCGGGTCTTCGTCGGCTCGCGCCTCGCGTCCATGTCGGCCTCCCGGCTGCGGATCCCGGACGACCGTGCAGGCAGCCGAGGCTAGCGGCGTTGAGCTGGATCAAGGCGGCTCCCCGGAAGGCCGGCAGGATGCCTTCCGTCAGCAGGACGGGAGCGAACGATGGCCCTGGTGCTTCGAACCACCTTCATCACGACGGTACGCCGCGCGCGGGTGCCGGTCATGCTGGCACCGACGAACGACTCCGAACCCCGGGTCGTCACGGACGCGGCGCGCTACCGGTTTATCGGCAGCCTGCAGGCGCTGGCGCTCGCCATCGCGGCCTCGGTGGTGACGCCCGCGCTGCTTTGGCTGGCTCTCTGAAAGAAATCCCGGCGAATCGAGGAGACCCGCGATGGACGACATCACCGTACGCCGTCACGTGCTCGACGAATTGGAATACGCCCCCATGGTCGACGCGGCGCAGATCGGCGTCGCGGTCGACGACGGCGTCGTGACGCTGACCGGCCACGTCCGGAACTACGCCGAGAAGAGCATCGCCGAGCGCGTCACGCTCCGGGTGCGCGGCGTCCGGGCCGTGATCGAGCGGATCGAGGTGCGGTATCCGGAAAATCCGCGCGTCGGCGACGAGGCCCTGGCCGAGCGGTGCGCCCGGGTTCTGGAGTGGGACGTGCAGATCCCGGAGCGGTCGGTCTCGCTCAAGGTCGAGAAGGGCTGCGTCACGCTCAAAGGATGCGTGCCGCACTACCACCAGAAGGCGGCGGTCGATAAGGCGCTGCGGCGGCTCACCGGCGTCACCGACATCGTCAACCTCATCGCGGTGAAGCCGCCTGTCCGACCCACCGAGGTCAAGGACAGGATCCTCGCCGCCCTGAGGCGCAGCGCCCGGGATCCCGACACCATCCGCGTCCACGTGGACGGGGACAAGGTGATCCTGGACGGCTGCGTCGACGTCTGGAGCGAGCGCAAGCTCGCCGAGCGTGCCGCGTGGTCGGCGCCCGGCGTCCGCGCCGTCGAGGACCGCCTGACGCTCGCATGACGGGGAGTTGCCGATGCTGGCGATGGTCCTGCAGGAGATCGGCGGTCCCCTCGTGCCGGAGGAGAGGCCCGACCCAATTCCCGGCCCCGGCGAGGTCCGCATCCGGGTTGAGGCCTGCGCGGTCTGTCGAACCGACCTCCACGTCATCGACGGCGAGCTTCCGCGGGCCGTCTACCCCATCGTGCCCGGCCACGAGGTCGTCGGCATCGTCGAGGCTATCGGCGAAGGCGTGACCGATCCGGCCCCGGGTCAACGCGTCGGGGTGCCCTGGCTCGGGCACGCTTGCGGCCACTGCCGCTACTGTAAAACCGACCGGGAGAACCTGTGCGATGCCCCCGGCTTCACCGGCTGCACCCGCGACGGTGGGTTCGCCACCCATCTCTTGGCCGAGGCCGCCTTCACCATCCCGCTCGGCACAAGCCTGGACCCGGTCGCGACAGCGCCGCTCCTCTGCGCAGGGCTGATCGGTTGGCGCACGCTGCGGATGGCGGAGGACGCCGACACTGTGGGGCTCTACGGCTTCGGGGCGGCCGCGCACATCGTCGCCCAGGTCTGCCGGTGGCAGGGCCGCCGCGTGTTCGCGCTCACCCGACCGGGCGACCGGAAAGCCCAGGACTTCGCCCGCTCCCTTGGGGCTGAATGGGCCGGCGGGTCGGACGAGGCGCCGCCCGAGCCGCTGGACGCGGCCTTGATCTTCGCACCCGACGGCCGGCTGGTGCCGACCGCACTCGCGGAGTTGCGCAGGGGCGGATGCGTGGTCTGTGGCGGCATCCACATGAGCGACATCCCGCGCTTCCCCTACGAACTGCTCTGGGAGGAGCGTTCGGTGCGCTCGGTGGCGAACCTCACCCGCGCGGATGCACGCGGTTTCTTCGAGCTCGTGCCGCGGGCCGGCATCGTCACCCGCACGCGCACGTTCCCGCTCGTCCAGGCCAACGCGGCGATCGCCGCCCACCGGTCCGGCGCCCTCCAGGGCGCCGCCGTTCTCGTACCCTGAACCGGTCTCGTCCGCGGCATTTGAACTGCCCATCGAGTGCCCTTGCGATGGATCAAGGTCGTCCCCTCGAACCGGGGCCAGAGTACCTCCATCGCGCCGGCAGCCCGGCCAAGGGAGGTGGTCATGAAGATCTCCAACATCATGGTCTCGGTCGACCTCGGGCCCGCGGCGGCGGACCGAGTCCAATTGGCGGCCGGCCTCGCCCAACAGTTCGGGTCCAAGCTGACCGGCGTCGCCGCACGTCCGGTCCTCGGACCCATGCCGGTCGGCGACATGCTGGAGGTCGAGCGTGTCTGGGCCCTTGAGGAGCGCCTGACCGATGAGCAGCTCGCGGAGGCCAAAGCGCTTTTCGAGCGCGAGGCCGGGCAGGCGCCTAAGACGAGCTGGCGCTCCGCACCGACCGATCCGTTGGCTTTCCTCGGTGCGCAGGCGCGCACCGCCGACCTCGTGGTCGTCGGCCGGCAGGGACCTGCGGACGGTGATGCCGGTCCGATGGCGGTCTCCACCGGGGGGCTGCTGATGGAGGTGGGGCGTCCGGTGCTGGTGGTCCCGCCGGGCATCGAACACCTCGCGGTCAAGCGGGTCGTGGTGGCTTGGAAGGATACGCCCGAGGCCCGTCGAGCCCTTCACGACGCTTTACCGTTCTTGAGACAGACCGAGCAGGTTTGCGTGGTAGCCGTGGGACCGGACGCGCAGCACGTGGGCGCCGAGGGCGCGGCCGAGTACCTGTCCGGGCACGGAATCAAGGCCACGACCCACCTGCTGCGCAAGCCGGAGATCGGCCCCGCCGACGAGATCCTTCGGTTCGCCGGGCGGGAGGACGCGGACCTCATCGTGATGGGCGCCTACGGGCATAGCCGGCTGCGCGAGTGGGCCTTCGGCGGCGCCACCCGCGAAGTCCTGCAATCGACCCCCGTCTGCTGCCTGATGAGCCACTGATGCCCTCGGCGACCACCATCCACGCGGGCGCTCTGGTGCTGCTGTCCATCCTTATCGGCACCGGCTCCGCCCAGGCCTGGGACCGGCAGGTCAAGCAGGGCGAGTCCCTCGCCAGGACCAACTGTGCCCGCTGCCACGCCGTCGGGCGTGTCGGGGCGAGCCCGCTGCGCGCCGCGCCTCCCTTCCGCGAACTGCACAAGCGCTACCCCGTCGAGGATCTCGGCGAGGCGCTCACGGAAGGCATCCGCACCGGTCATCCGAGCATGCCCGAGTTCCGGTTCGACCCTGACCAGGCGCAGGACTTGATCGCCTACATGAAGTCGCTCGAACGCTGAGGGAGAGTCTCGATGTACCTCCGCTGTCTTCTCGTCCCCACAGCCCCAGGCATCGATGTCACCCGCCACCTGGACGCAGCCCTTCGCCTTGGGCGGCGCCTGCACGCGCACATTGGGGTCGCCTTCATGGCGCCGGACCCGGGTTATGTCATAGCCAGCATGGCCGGCATCGCCAGCTTGGCCAGCGTCATGCCGATGGACTGCGCGACCATCGAGGCCATCGAGCGGGGCGTGCGCGAGGCCGCGGCCGAAGGCAAGGCGGCCCTGGAGGGCTGGTGCGGACGCGAGGGCGTTCCGCTGGTCGCCAAGACCGAGCGCCTGGACGCCACTTTCGCGACCTGGACGGAGCTGTCGGGCGAGGTCGAGCCGCTCCTGACGCTGGCCGGGCGAGTGAACGACTTGATCATCGTCGACCGACCCGATCCGGCGCGCTCGTTCACCGGGCGAGCGCTCGACACGGCCCTGTTCTCGGTCGGACGACCGACGCTGATGGTTGGCAAGGTAGTCCCGTACGACCTCCTCGAACACGTCGTGATCGCCTGGAACGGCAGTCTCGAAGCGGCACGCCTGATCGGGCAATCCATCACGCTGCTGCACGAGGCCGCCCGCGTCACGGTCGTGCATGCGAGGACGGAACGCTTCGAGGAAACGCGGGCCGCGGACCTGTGCGCCTACCTGCGCTGGCACGGCATCGTGGCCGAGGCCGTCACCCTGCCGGTCGGGGATGGGATCTCGGTCGGCGCGGCCATTCTGGACGAGGCCGAGCGCCGGAACGCCTCCTTGCTGGCGATAGGTGCCTACACCCACAGCCGCGTGCGCGAGTTCCTGCTCGGTGGCGTCACCCGGCATGTGGTCGAGCACGCGCGCATCCCGGTACTCATGGCCCACTGACGTATCGCGCTTGCAGGACGGCCTTTCCGGGGTTGGCCCGTCGCGAGACCTCGGCGGCCCCGCTCTCAACGCCTCGGCTCGTGGCAGTGCATGCGAGGAGGCGCCGTGCCGCAATCCAGGCTGCAAGTCTGGTGGGGCTTGCAGAACCACTGCAGGGCCCCGCTTCTCAGGCAGGACCCTGCGCAATGCCGATGGGGCGCGTTTGCAGGCTCGACGAACGTCCCTTTCGCATCAGGCGAGCCGGCCGTCGGTCGCGCCTGAGTTGGCGACGCGCTTACCACGACCGCGGCGAGAACCAGGAGGGCTGCACATGACGTGGTGCTCCGCATGATGCCGGGCATCAATGGCTCATCAGGCAGCAGAGGGGGGCATAGGCCAGCAACTCCCGAGTGACGCCGCCGAACGCCCACTCGCGGAGGCGCCCGTGACCGTAGGCGCCCGCGACGATCAGGTCGGCCCCGTGCTCGGTGGCCGCTTCGACGAGTGCCTCGGAGGTCGAGGCACCCAGGGCATCGTGTCTGACGCGGATGGCTGAGACGCCGTGCGCCTGGAGGAGACGAAGGGTGTCCTGACCCTCGGAGCCGGCGCCATCGTCGACGGAGACGACGAGCACCTCGGACGCCCGCTTCAGGAACGGCAGCGCGTCCAGCACCGCGCGGCGCGCCTCGCGGGTGTTCTTCCAGCCGACCACGACGCGCTTGGCGTCGAGATGGTCGACGCCCGGCGGCACCACCAACACTGGGCGTCCAAGATGCATGACCGCGTCGGCCGGATCGACCGCTAACAGCGCGGGCCCGGGGTCCGTCCTTCGGCCGACCACCACGAGGTCGGCGGCCGCCGCCTGGGCGACCAGGAACGCCAGCGGGAAATCGAGGTTGGAGCGCCACTCGACGCGGCTGCGTCCGCCGGCGGCTTCCTCGAAGGCCTCGTGGGCCACCCGGAGGTCGTTCAGGACCGCCTCCTGGATCGAGGGGATGCCGGACGACCCTCCCGGCGTCGGGCCGGCCGGAGCCCAGCTATAATCCGGCATCTCCGCCGCGACGCCGGTCAAACGGGCGTGGAAGTCGTCGGCAAGGTGCGCGGCCAGGCGCACGCGGCTTCGCGCCCCGTCCGTCAGGTCCACGGCGACCATGATGTTCGCGTAGGTCATGGAACGTCTCCGGGTCGGCAGGCGATGGAACGGGTGCGGGCGGCCCTTGCGGCCTCGCCCACTCCGATGGTTTCAGCCAAGCGTGAGGTGGTCCTCGACGGCGCGCACGCCCGGAGCCGACCACGCGGCGGTCTCGGCGAGACGTCGCTCGTGCCAAGCGTTGACCCTGCCCTCCAGGACGACCCTGGCGTCCTTGACCGTCACCTTGATGGCGTCGGCCTCAAGTTCGGCGTTCCGCTTGAGCGCCGCCAAGATCTTCGCGCGAACGTCGGGCGCGCTCGCCTTCGGCGCCACCTCGATGTTGTTGATGATGCCGGTCACGCCGGCGAGCCGCTTGATCGACCGGTAGGCCTCTTCCTTCTGGTACTGCCAGTCGACCTTTCCGGAGAGCGTCACCCAGCCGGTCTGGACCTTCACCTGCACGGCATCCTTGGGCACCGTCGCGGACCAATCGAGCATCTGCACCGCGCGTTGCGCCAGGTCCTCGTCGCGCGGCGGGGTCTCGCCGGCGAAGCGCACCGTGATCTTCTCGACGACGCCGCGGACGCCGCGCACCTTCTGCGCGGCCTGTTCAGCGGTCACACGTTCCGCATAGTTGGCGACGTGACCGGTCAGGGTGACGATGCCCTTCTCTACGGCGACACCGATGTGGACGGCGTCGATGCTGGGGTCGAAGTCGAGCTCGTCGATGACGTTCTGGCGGATCAGCTTGTCGCCCATCGTAAGTCTCCTCGATGAGGTCCAGGTCGCGCCTGGCCGAGCCCGAGGCTATGCGCGGCAGGCGGTCGGACATTGATCCAGCGCAAGCTCTTGCCCGGCCGTGATACGACCCAGCATCGGGCATGCCCGGGGGCAGCCCGGGACGGCGCAGCCGGCGGTCACGGCGGAGACCATGTCCCGGGCATCGAATAACCGGCCGAGCAGCGGCACGTCCGCGAAGGCCTTCGGGACCCGGGCGTTCCCGGCAATCAGGGCGAAGGGGATGCCCCTCCGGCGCAGGGCGCAGGCCAGCGGGAAGCACGGCCCCTCGTTCAGGTCGACGCTGACCACGGCGAAGTCCGGACGTTTCGTGTCGAGGCTTCCAATGGCATCGCCGCCGGTTCCGTAGGGGCCGCTCACCGCACAGCCGGCGTCCGCGAGGGAGTCCTCCAGCCACATGCCCGGAAGCGCCTGCGGCTCGGCGACCAGCACGACCGGCCGCCCCTCCGTTCCGTTCTCCATCGCCCGATTCCCATTTCCGGTTGCGATGGGGCGAGGATGGATCGGGCGGATCCGTCCGCTTTGCGCTGGGTCAAAGCAGCGTGACCGTGCCGAACATGGCCAGGACAGCGAGCAGCATGCAGGCGGTCGCGATCCATCCGAGCAGCCGCAGCGGCCCACGCACCGCGAAGGCGCCCATGATGTCGGAGCGGGACGCGGCCAGCATCATCACGGCCATGACAGGCACCGCGATGATGCCGTTGACCACCGCGCTCCAGTAGAGCGCCCGGATCGGATCGACCGCGCCCAGGCTGATGACCATGCCCACCAGGGTGGCGAGCGCCACCGTCCCGTAGAAGGCGCGTGCCTCAAGGATGCGTCGGCCGAAGCCCACCGGCCAGCGCCGCGCCTCGCCGACGGCGTAGGCCGCCGAACCCGCAAGCACCGGAACCGCCAGAAGTCCGGTCCCGACGATGCCGAGCGCGAAGACCGTCGCGGACAACGGGCCGGCCAGCGGGCGGAGCGCCTCCGCGGCCTGGGCCGAGGTCTGAATGTCGATGATGCCGCGCGGGTGCAGCACGGCGGCGGTGGTGACCATGATGGCGAGCGCCACGAGGTTCGAGAAGGCCATGCCGACGAGCGTGTCGACCCCGATGCGGTGGAGCGCGGCGCCACCCTGCTCGGGTGCGTGCAGGAGGTCGCGCCGGCGCGGGAAGGCGTTCAGGTCCTCGGCTTCCTCCGCGGCCTGCCAGAAGAACAGGTATGGGCTGATCGTGGTCCCGAACAGGGCCACGAGAGTAGTCAGGCCGGTGCCGCTGAAGTCGACCCTTGGTACCGCCAGGGCCAAGCCGAGATCCCACCAAGAGACGCGGGCAAAGATCACCACGCCGAGATAGGCGAACAGGCTGAGCGTCAGCCATTTCAGGACGGCGACGTAGCGCGTGTACTGTAGGACGAGTTGCATGAAGGCGCAGACGCCGGCGAAGAGCACGACGTAGAGCCAGCGTGGCCCCGGGAGGAGCAGGTCGAGCGCGTCCGCCATCGCGCCGAGATCGGCCCCCAGATTCAGGACGTTGGCGGTGAGCAGGAGGAACACCACGGCCTGGAGCAGGCTGTCCGGGTAGTGCTCGCGCAGCACGCCGGCGATGCCATGGCCGGTGGTCCGCCCGATCCGGGCGGAGACCATCTGCACTGCCGCCATCAACGGCAGGGTGTAGATCATGGTCCAGCACAGGCCGTAGCCGAGCTGCGCCCCGGCCTGGCCGTAGGTGGCGATGCCGCTGGGATCGTCGTCGGAGGCGCCGGTGATCAGGCCGGGCCCGAGCACCCGCAGTAGGCGCGGCTTCGAGGGACCGACGGCGGTGCGCGCCACCTCCGGATCATCGACCTCCCTGGCCGCGGCACGTGACGAGTTGCTCATGCCACCGGCTTCACGCCGGCTTCTTCGCCCCGAAGGGCGCGCGCGACCCTCAGGGCCGCGTCCAGGTCGTTGCGATCCGTCCCGTAGCGCCGCCATAGACCGTCCAACCATTCCGGCCGTCCGGCCTCGGCGTCCGGGATCTCGGAGAACGGAATGTGGTACATGCCGTCGAGCGCCTCGATGCCGTAGCCAGTGACGGCCCATTGCCGCCCTTCCCAGCGCACGGGTTCGGTGAGTCCGTGGCTCATTTCTGCCTCCTCACGCCGCCTGCCCGTCGAGCTCGGCCACCTCGCAGGTGTCGGCCCGCATGCGCCAGTCGACGATACCCGCCGTCTGACAGGACAGCGCCTGGGCCGCGCAGGCGGCGGCAGCCTCCGAGTGGGCGGAGACGACGGTCTGCCGCTGGATGGCGGTGTGTTCGTGGCCGATGTCGTCCGGCACGACCTTGTGGAAGGTGACCAGGTACTTGTGCATGGCGCGCCTCGTATTGCGATATTGCGGAGACGGTGGGTGCCCGCGGGAGCGGCGGCCTTGATCCAGCGCAAGGCTCGACAAGCGATCAGGCCCCTGGTGCCGGCGGGAAGAGGCGTTCCCGACCCGGTTCGGGCCCGTTGTCGTGGCCTGTCCGCGCGGTTCGATGCGCGTGCGCCTTGCCGTGCAGTGGCCAGTATCGCTCCATCGCCAGGTAGGTGAACGACGCGGACCAGCCGATCAGGAGCAGGCCGTTGAGCGCCTCGACGCCGGCGAGCAGCCGCGTATGGGAGGTCGGGAAGTGGTCGCCGAAGCCGAGTGAGGTGTAGGCGACCACGGAGAAGTACAGGCAATCCTCGAAGGAGGTGACCGGCGCGCCTGCGAAGGCGCCGACGCCGAGGCGGAGCACGAGAAGCCAGTAGGCGCCGGCGTAGATCCAGACCGCGACGGTGTGACCGACGAAGGTCATCAGCACCACGGCGAGAATCCGGGCGCGGGGCGGGACCGGCAGCTCGGACAGGTGCTCCGAGGTCAGCCGCAATGTCTCGTAGAGCACCAGGATCGTGGTGGTGACGAGGACGACGCTGGCCGTCATGGCGAGGAGCATGCACGGCCCCGGGTGAGCGTGGCGGCCCGAGCCTGCCTGATAAGGCGAGCGCGTCCTTGGCCTAGCGCTAGTGGGCAGGCGTTGAGGCGCCTTTGACCGAGATCAACGCCGTCCCTCACGGAACGGCATTTCCTCACCGGAGCGCCGCGAACCAGGCGCCGGGATCTCGGAGGTGACCATGGCCGACGTGCATGTTGCCGAGGAGCTCTGGTCAACGGGGATGCAGCCCGAAGGCATTCTGGAGCGGTGGTTCGTGACGGACGGGGCGCTTGTGCGGGCCGGAGAGGCCGTGGCGACCGTGCGCATCGGCGAGGCCTTGCACGACATCGCCTCGCCGACCAGCGGCCGCCTCACGGTCCTGGCGCCCGTCAACGAGGTCATCGACCCCGGCTGCATCATCGCCGAGGTCCACGCGTGACATCCCGGAGGCAGACCATGTCTCAACTCGATGCGGCCACGTCATCACCGACTTGGCGGACGCAAGAGATCCTGATCGGCGGCCTTCAGCACGCCGCCGGCGTCGCGCTGGTGCTGACGGCGTGGGTGCTGGTCTTCACCGATCATGCCCGCGCGGCCGGGTCCGCGCTCGTGCCGGGCTTGCTCATCGTCACGCTCTACGGCGCCAATCAGATCCGCTTCCGGGCGGTGCTCGAAAGGGCTGTGCTGATCGCCGGGGCCTGGACGCTCGTCGCGCCCTGGGCGCTCGGGTTCGTGGCGAACGACGGCGCGACCTGGGCGCACGTCGCGCTCGGTGGCGTGGCCATCGCGACCGCCGTTGCACTGCTCCGCATCGCGAGGCGGCCATGACGATTCAGCCGGCCGCCACCCGCGCGGCCGTTCTGGCCGCCCTCCTGGCGGCTTGCATCGGCGCTTCTGTCGCCGGTCCCGAGGAAGACCATCGCGTCCGTGGGCGGGCGATCGCCGCGCAGCTCTGCAGCGAGTGCCACGTCATCGGCCGCGCCTCGCAGCCCGGCGCGTTCGCTGGCCCGGCCTTTCTGCGGGTCGCCAACATGCCGTCGACGACCGGTCCGGCGCTCGCGGTATTCCTGCAGAGCCATCACCAGCGGATGCCGAGCGTGAGACTCGACCGGGACGAGATGGACGCGGTCATCGACTACATCCTCAGCCTCAAGGCCCGTCAAGGCCCGAACGGCCGCGACGCCTCCGGGCATCACCTCGGAGGATTGAGGGTGACGCTGCCGCATCCCGTGCTGCTGGCCGATATCGGCGGCACCTACGTCCGCTACTCAATCCTTCCGGAGCCGGGAGGACGTCCAGGCCCGATCCGGAAGGTGCCGACGGCCGGCTTCCCCGGCCCGGTCGACGCCATTCGGGCCTATGTCGACCGACAGGACGCGGTCCGGCCGCGCTCGGCCTTCCTCGCCGTCGCGGGGCGGATTACCCCTGGCATCACGCGTCTGACCAACGCGCCGTGGCGGTTCGACCCTGGCGGGATCGGCGAGGCGTTCGGCTTGGAAGCGGTGCGGCTGGTCAACGATTACGTGCCGCTCGCCGCCGCCGTCACCGTCCTCGACCCGGACGACCCGGCCGAATTGGCGCGGATCGGGCCGGCTGTCGAAGGGGTCGGGCCACGGCTCGTCCTGGGGCCGGGCACGGGCCTGGGCGCGGCCGTCCTGATCCCGGCGGGCGACCGCCTCCTGATTCAGACGACCGAGGCCGGGCACATCGGGTTCGGCCCCTGCGAGCCCGACGACAAGATGCCCTGGTCGGCCCTGATGGCCGCCGAGGGCAGGCTCACGGTCGAGACCCTGCTGTCGGGTCCGGGTCTCGTCAGGCTCGTGCGGGCCCTCGCGGCGACGCGCGGTGCCGCCGTCGGCTGGAGCTCGCCGCCCGAGGTCCTCGAAGGCGCGAGGT
>NZ_JBKFAL010000048.1:0-16931 GCF_053345625.1 Methylobacterium sp. D53M | reverse complement strand
CTCGGCCCTGTCGCTGGCCAACTCCGCCCAGCAGGGCGTCCTCCAGCTCCTGCGGTAAGCGACACGCACCGCGAAGCGTCAGAGGCCGGCCGGGGCAACCCGGCCGGCCTTTCTCTATGTCCGCGCCCGCGATCGTGGCGCCTGGCATCCGAAGCCGACGTCGCGCCGGCAACCGCCCCGGCTCGACGGAGCGCCGCGGAGAATCCACGCGGCAGGGCGGCTCAGCGCTGCCTGGCCTCTGAACAGAACGATCCAGAGCCCGTTGCGAACCCGGGGTTGCCAAGCTTAACCGTATCGGCCAGCCTGTCGGTAGTTATTGCGTACCGACCCGAGCTGAGCCGGAGTGCCGATGCGAGTGAACCACCAGCGCCGTCTCCTCAACAAGGCAGCGGAGGCACGGGATTACCAGATCACGATCCGTCAGAGGGCGGACGCGTCCTGGCCCGGCGACCACAGCCGACTGACGGCGCTCGAGAGCACCGGCCATCTCCGGCGGATCGACCCGCTCGAGGATCCGGGTGGTCCAGTGGCGGTCTGGCAGATCACCGCGGCCGGCCTCTCCCAGCTCCAGGCTCTCACGTCGGGAGCCGAGTGATGGCGTCCGTCAAGATCCGCGCGACCGACGACGGGACCTTCGTGGTCTACCGCAACGGCGCCGCCGTCGCGTCGGGATTGACCCGCGAGCAGGCCGAGCGCTGCGCGACGGTCCTGGGCTGGATCGCACAGGGGCGCTGACGGCGCGGCGACTATTCGGCGGCCGTCCCGGGGATCGCGTCGCCGAGAGCCTCACGCCGCGCGCTGTTCAGGACCCGCTGACGCGCATTCGGATCCTGTATCGCGTGCCAGAGGTGAAAGAGTTCGTGCGTCATGCCGAGGTCGACGGCCTCGCCATCCGGTCCGTAGAAGGCCTCGACCGGACAGCCAATGACGGCTGCGATCTCGCGCAGGCGCGCGACAGCTCGAACATCGATGGCCATTGGAGACAGAATTCCTACACGCCGGACGCGCAAGGGCTATCATCGCCCAACCCTGAGCAGCAAGGGATCGCCCTGTACTAGGCCTGATCCGACCGTATCAGTTTGAACATTTCTGGGCATGTGGTCGATACGCTGCGTGAGCGGATTGCAGCGCGTAACCTCACGAAGGCGTGAACAATCTCCGCACAGTCCGGGGCCACAGGCCTGCCGGCGTCCGCGATCTGGCCGGCCACGGCGCAGCTCGTCGTGTTGCGCGACCCGGCTGACCGGAGCCGGGGGCACGAATCCGCGCCCCGACCTGTCCTCGCGCGCGCTGAACGGGCGATCGTCAAGCAATCGGCGGGACAGCTGCCACGGAATTAGCGGATGGAAGCTTTCCGTTAACGAAGCGTAAACCTTTGTGACGTGATCCTAGGACGGTGGACGGGCACGGGATCCGGCCACGCAGATCGGGCGAGGCTCCGATGATCGTCTTGATAGCCGCAGCCATCGTCAGCGGTCTCGCGACAGCCACGATCCTGGCGCCGGTGAGCGCCCTCGCCGCGCTGATCATCGCACCCCTGGCAGCCAGCGCGTCGGCCATCCTGGCCTGCATCTTCATCGCCTGGCGTAACACGCGCGACGATGTCGGGCCGCCCGACCTCGAGACGCAGGCCGACGCGATGGTGGCGGTCCTCTGCGAGGTTGCCCAGCAGGGCAAGATCGTCCCGGTCGCCGCACCGGTCCGGGTCCGCGGCCACCGGTCGGCCTGATCCCGGCGCGCCGCGACCGGCGTATCGCCGGCCCAGGCCCGATCCCAGCGGCACCGGTCGCGGGCCCATCCTGCCCGGAATGAGGCCGTCCGTACCCCTCTCCGCCGTCCAACCTCTCCCCCGAGCGCGGTCAGTCGGGCATCGCGCAGGACGGAAGAGACGCTGGGCGTCCTTCTGTTCGAGCAGGTGGGTCAGGGCATCCCGCGGACCCCTGCCGGAGAGGCGTCGTGCGACCATGTCGGGCGCGCTTCCGCCGAGTCGAACCGCGTCTTCGACCTCGTGGCGCTGCGGCTGGCGCGATTCCTGAGCGCCCATCCGGATTTCGGGGTGCGGGTCGCCGCCCGCATGGACTATGCCCGCCTCATCACCGACGCGTTCGACGCCGACAACGTCTCAGGATCACCCCGCGGCGAAAATTTAATGCGGATGCCGCTGGGTCCGGAAACTGTCACGCCGCTCCGCGACCCGCTCGGGCGGCCCGCATCCGCGAGCCGGCCGACCTGCTGGCGCGGATTCGCGCGCCGCTGAACGGCAGAGATTCCACAAGGACTGGAAAACGAAGTACGGCGACGGGGCGCGGTCGCATCGTGAGGATGCGTCGGGCAAACTGACCGGGACCGTTTTCCGCAGGATCGGATAACGGTATCGGAGAACGAAGGCGCGCCGAGACGCACCGCAAGACACACGCGAAGACGCATGTGGGGTCGCTCCCGCCGCCAGCGGCATCGGGAGCGGCCCCGACGGAGGGGCGCCATGCAGATCGATGTTGCGGCCGTCGAGTCGACGGCGGGGATTGAATTTTCGGGACCGCCGCTGCGCGCCCGCGGCTGGCTGCGCCGGGTGGATGCCGGGCTCGGCCACCTCGTGGAGATCCCGGCGGCACTGCTCGTCCTGGCCGAGATCGCGGTGCTGCTCGCCGGTGTCGTCAGCCGCTACGTGTTCCGCGATCCCATCATCTGGTCGGACGAGCTCGCCTCGATCCTGTTCCTGTGGCTCGCCATGCTCGGCGCCGTGGTCGCCTTCCGGCGCGCCGAGCACATGCGCATGACCGCTTTCGTGGCCATGAGCGGCCCGCGCCTGCGCGCCTTCCTGGAGACGGTCGCCCTGGTCGCCGGCCTGATCTTCGTCGCCCTGCTGTTGGAGCCGGCCTTCGAGTTCGCCAGCGAGGAGACCTTCGTGCAGACGCCGGCGCTGGAGCTGAACAACGCGTGGCGCGCCGCCGCCCTGCCGATCGGCCTCGGCCTCATGCTGATCGTGGCGCTGATCCGACTCCTGGAGACCGCCGACTGGAAACTGACCTTGGGGGCGCTGATCCTGGGGGGCGGTGTTGCCGCCGCGCTCCTGGCGCTGCAGCCGTGGCTCGCCAACCTCGGGAACCTCAACCTGCTGCTGTTCTTCGTCCTCGGCGTCGGCGCGCTGGTCTTCTCCGGCGTGCCGATCGCCTTCGCGTTCGGCCTGTCGACCTTCGCCTACATCACGCTGACCACCGACGCGCCCTCCATGGTGGTGGTCGGCCGCATGGACGAGGGCATGAGCCACCTCATCCTGCTCGCCGTGCCGCTGTTCGTGTTCCTCGGCCTGCTGATCGAGATGACCGGCATGGCCAAGGCCATGGTCGGCTTCCTGGCCTCGCTGCTCGGCCACGTCCGCGGCGGCCTGCACTACGTGCTGGTCGGGGCCATGTACCTCGTCTCGGGCATCTCCGGCTCCAAGGCCGCCGACATGGCCGCCGTGGCGCCCGTGCTGTTCCCCGAGATGAAGGCCCGCGGCGCCAAGGAGGGCGACCTCGTGGCGCTGCTCGCCACCACCGGCGCGCAGACCGAGACGATCCCGCCCTCGATCGTGCTGATCACCATCGGCTCGGTCACCGGCGTGTCGATCACCGCCCTGTTCACCGGCGGCCTGATGCCGGGCCTCGTGCTCGCCGCGACGCTCTGCGCGCTGGTCTGGTGGCGCTACCGCCGCGAGGACCTGAGCCACGTCGCCCGGCCGTCCGGCCGCGTCATCGGTCGCGCCTTCCTGGTGGCGATCCCGGCGCTGGCGCTGCCCTTCGTGATCCGCTTCGCCGTGGTGGAGGGCATCGCCACCGCCACCGAGGTCTCGACCATCGGCATCGTCTACGCGGCGCTGGCCGGCCTGCTGATCTACCGCCAGTTCGAGTGGCGGCGGCTCTACCCGATGCTGGTGACCACCGCGACCCTGTCGGGGGCGATCCTGCTGATCATCGGCGCGGCCACCGGGATGGCCTGGGCGCTGACGCAGTCGGGCTTCTCGCAGACGCTCGCCGAGGTGATGAAGAGCCTCCCGGGCGGCGCGCTCGGGTTCCTGTTCGTCTCGGCCTTCGCCTTCATCATCCTGGGCTCGGTGCTGGAGGGCATACCGGCGATCGTACTGTTCGGGCCGCTGCTGTTCCCGATCGCGCGGGCGGTGGGCGTGCACGAGGTGCACTACTCGATGGTGGTGATCCTCGCGATGGGCATCGGCCTGTTCGCCCCGCCCTTCGGCGTCGGCTACTACGCGGCCTGCGCCATCAGCCGGATCCATCCCGATGCCGGGATGCGCCCGATCGTCGGCTATATCGTGGCCCTGCTGGTCGGGCTGCTCGCCATCATCCTCGTCCCCTGGTTCTCGATCGGCTTCCTCTGACGATCTCCACCGCGGGGACGCGACACGCGATCAGATCATGCCGGCGCCGCCGGTCCGCGCGATCCGCTCGCGCTGCTCGGCGTAGCGTTCGGCCGCGGCGCGCCGCACTGCACCCTCGAGCCGGCTGACGAGATGCGCGAGGGTGGTCATCGTGCCGAGATCCCGGTTGTGGCCGGGCGGGGGCCCGGCGTGCTGCACTGCAATATGCGCGCGGCTCCGGGGACATGTCAGGGTCTGCATCTCGGAGCTGTCATGCAGCGAGATCATGATGTGCGCGGAGGGGTAAGGACCGGCCCGACTTTCCGCTCGGAATGTCTGCCACCGGTCGGACCCCCTTAGGTCGACGCGGCTCCCTGAAACTGCATCCCGCACATGGAGGCCGATTCCGCCGCTGGCGTCCTCGAGAGCGAATCGAAGCGATCCAGGGCGGCGCGTCCACTGAGATCGTGGCGCCGACTGGATTGCTTCGCTCCGCTCGCAAAGACGGGATGCCGCATCAACCGGATGGGATCGCGACAGCCCTATCGGGCCTGCGGCCTCGCCTGCCCGTCGAGGGGCAGGTCTCCCCGCGCCTCAAGTCCCTCGCGGATCGCGCGCTTCGTCACCTTGCCGTAGCCGGATTTCGGCAGGGCCTCCCAGAAGAACACGCGCCGAGGCAGCTTGTAGCGGGCGACGGTCGCCGACAGCCACGCGATCAGCTCTCCCTCCTGCACCGCGGCCCCGGGACGGGCGACGCAGACCGCGACGCCGACCTCGCCCCAGCCGGGATCCGGGACGCCGAGGATCGCGGCCTCGGTGATCGCCGGATGCGTGAGGAGCTTCTCCTCGATCTCGCGCGGATACACGTTCGAGCCGCCGGAGATGTACATGTCCGAGGCGCGGCCGGTGATGAACAGGAAGCCCTCGGAATCGAGATGGCCGAGATCGCCGGTCCGGAACCAGCCGTCGCGGAACGCCGCCGCGTTGGCCTCCGGATTGTCGTAGTAGCCCGCGAACACGGCCGGGCCGCAGACGCAGATCTCGCCGGTGACGCCCGGCGGGCACTCGCGGCCCTGCATGTCCTGGATCTGGACCTGCATGCCGGTGCGCTCGAATCCGCAGGTGCCGACCTTGACGTCCGGCCCGTCCTCGGCCGCGTGCAGGCGGGGCGGCAGCACGGTGATGTTGCCCGTCACCTCGCCGAGGCCGAAGTATTGCACCAGCACCGGCCCGAGCACCCGCAGCGCGTGCTGCTGGTCCGCCCGGTACATCGGCGCGCCCGCGTAGATGACGTGGCGCAGGCTGGAATGGTCGTGCGTCGACACCGCGGGGTGCTCGGTCAGCAGCTTGACGATGGTCGGCACGGTGAAGAGGTTCGTGACGCGCCACGCCTCGATGAGAGCCCAGACCTCCTCGGGATCGAGCCGCTCGCCCGCGGTCAGCACCGTCTTGGTGCCGGCCGCGACCTGCGCGAGCTGGTGGATGCCGGCGCCGTGCGAGAGCGGCGCCACGACCAGAGACGCGTCGGCCTCCGTCGTGCCCGGCATCAGGTCGCAGAGGTGATTGGTGATGACGAAGGCCATCTGGCCGTGGGTCAGGACCGCCGCCTTGGGGCGGCCCGTCGTGCCGGAAGTGAAGAAGAACCAGCACGGATCGTCGTGCTCGACATCGGCAACGGGCGCGGCCGCGCCCAGATGGTCGGCGACGAGCGCGTCGTAGCCGGCCCCGAAGGCCGCGTCGCCGATCGCCACGACGCGGTCCAGATCCGGGCAGGCCTCGCGCACCGCGGCGGCGTGATCCGGGAAACCCGCGCCGCAGATCAGCGTCGAGGCGCCGCTGGCACGGGCAAGATAGGCGATCTCCGCGGGCGTCTGCCGGAAATTGGCCGGCACCCAAACGGCGCCGAGCCGGAAGCAGACGAACATCGACTCGAACAGCTGGTTGCTGTTGCGTGCCTGGACCAGGACGCGATCACCCTTGGTCACGCCACGGGCGGCGAGCGCCGCTGCCATCGCGTCGACCCGGGCGTCGAGCTCGGCCCAGGTCCAGCGCCGCGCGCCCCAGGCGAGCCCCACCGCGTCCGGAAACCGGCGTGCGGCACGGCGCAGGAAATGGGCGAGATTCATCACCCGCCGGGAGCACGGCGCGACGCCGCCGCGCGGTGCCCCCGCGGCGCTCATCAGGTGAGCTTCCCGCAGGCCTTCTCGAGCAGCGACCAGCCCTCGTCGCCGTACCGGCCCTTCCACTCGGCGTAGAAACCGGCCTTGCGCAGCTTGTCGCGGAAGGGCTCCGGGTCGGGCTTGTTGAAGACCATCCCGTTCTTCGACAGGTCCGCCTGCAGGTTGGCATTGAGCTGGGCGACGTCCGCCCGCTCCTTCATCCCGGCGGCGTTGATGTGGCGGGCCACCGTCTCGCGCAGGTCCGCCGGCAGGCGCTCCCAGGCGCGGCGGTTCGCCAGGAACCAGTACCCGTCCCACATGTGGTTGGTGAGCGAGCAGTATTTCTGCACCTCGTAGAACTTCGTCGTGGAGATCACCGCCAGCGGGTTCTCCTGGCCCTCGACGATCTTGGTCTGCAGGGCCGAGTAGGTCTCGTTCAGGTTGATCGACGCGGGAGCCGCGTCGAAGGCCTTGAACATCGAGGTCCAGAGCGGCGAGACCGGGACGCGGATCCGGAATCCCTTGAAGTCGTCGGGCGTGGCGATCGGCTTGGTCGACGAGGTGGTCTGGCGGTAGCCGTTGTCCCAGATCTTTTCCATGGCGACGAGGCCGGCCTTGGCGATCTGCTGGCGGACCCAGGCGCCGAGCTCGCCGTCCATGGCCGGCCAGACGGCGTCGTAGCTCGGGAAGGCGTAGCCAATACCGTTGATCGACGCGTTCGGCACCAGCGTCGAGAGGATCAGCGGCGACATCGTGAAGAACTCGACGCTGCCCGAGCGCAGCTGGCTGAGCGTGTCGGTGTCGGAGCCGAGCTGGCTCGTCGGGAAGATCTTGAGGTCGAACCGGCCGCCGGTCTCCGTACGCAGCGCCTCCGCCATCTCGCGGGCGCGGATGTTCATCGGATGCGTGTCGGGCAGGTTGTTGGCGTACTTGTACGTGAATTCTGCCTTCTGCGCCCGCGCCACGTGCGGTGCCGCCACGGTACCGGCGATGAGGGCCGTCGAGCCGGTCGCCAGGAATCGGCGGCGGGACAGGGGCGTGCGGTACGGGGACATGGCGGCCTTTCCGGTGCGGGCGCGGGGCCCGGCGTTTCCTCGGGTCCGCGTTGGTGCGGACTCCTGATTACGGCCTCGATAGCCGCTGACCGGTGCCAGTCAACGGACTTTCGCGGCCGCGTCCCCGGGAATGATTGCATCCGGCCGCCGCTGATACGGGGCGACCGGAGGCGGCCCCGGCCGCGCGAGACCGTGGCGACGGGACGATGGCGCGGATGGCGCGCTCGGCCTCAGTCCCGGCCGGGCAGATGCACCGTCCAGGGTTCCTCGAAGGTGTGTTCCTCGAGGTTCACGCCCGGGCCGCCGCGGTCAACCACGACGAAGTCCTGCGGCTGGCCGTAGGGCGTCAGCACCCCGTGCCACGTGTTGCGCGCGTAGCAGATGCCCTGCCCCGGCGCCGTCACGAAGGCCTGGGGCGGGCCGAGACGACCTTCCGCGTCCGGGCAGACCACCACCAGGAACGGCGCCGCGCTCAGCGGCAGGAACGCCTGCGCGCCCAGCGGGTGCCGCTCGACCAGGCCGAGCCGCAGCGGCACCGGGTAGGGCTGAGCCTCGACCAGCCCGATCACCACCCGCGACCCCTCGCCCACGACCTCGACCGCCGCCAGATCGTGGAAGCGCCGCGCCATCCCGCCGTTCATCGGCCGCGGCGCCACCGCGGCGGCGTCGATCACCGTGCCGAACGGCGCGAACGCCTCGGCCGTCAGCGGCCGGGCGATGACAGTGCGGGCGCCCGCGCTCACCGGCCGAGCCCGCGCGGCGCCAGCGCCGGGTGGCGGTTGACGTCCTTGTACAGCAGGTACCGGAACGGGCCCGGCCCGCCCGCGTAGCAGGCCTGGGGGCAGAAGGCGCGCAGCCACATGAAGTCGCCCGCCTCGACCTCGACCCAGTCGCGGTTGAGCCGGTAGACCGCCTTGCCCTCCAGCACGAACAGTCCGTGCTCCATGACGTGGGTCTCCTCGAATGGGATCGAGGCGCCCGGGCGCATGCTGACGATGTTGACGTGCATGTCGTGGCGCAGGTCGTCGGAGGCGACGAAGCGGGTCGTCGCCCAGGCGCCGTCGGTGCCGACCATGCCGGCCGGCTCGACCGCCGATTCGTGGGTGACGAAGGACGTCGGCGCGTCGAGGCCGGCGGCGGGCTGGTAGGCCTTGCGGATCCAGTGGAACCGCGCGGGCGCGTCGCCGTCGTTGCGCAGGGCCCAGGCCGCCCCGGGGGCGAGGTAGGCGTAGCTGCCCGGCCGCAGGGCGTGGCGCGCGCCCTCCAGGGTGAGGCTGGCCGTGCCGGCGACCACGAACAGGACGCCCTGTGCCTGCGGCTCCGGCTCGGGGGCCTGGCTGCCGCCGCCGGGGGCGACCTCCATGAGGTACTGGGCGAAGGTCTCGGCGAAGCCCGAGAGCGGCCGGGCCACGATCCAGGCCTGGGTCCTGTCCCAGCCCGGCAGGAGGCTGGTGACGATGTCGCTCATGACGCCGTGGGGGATCACCGCGTAGGCCTCGGTGAACACCGCGCGGCCGGTCATCAGCCGCGTCTGGCCGGGTAGGCCACCGCACGGGGGGTTGTAGGCTCCAGCGCTCATGGTCGGTCTCCAGAATTCGACTTCAAGCTGTAAACGTCTGTCGGGGAGCTGGTCACGCGGTACGCGGCTCGGCGACGGGTGCCTCGAGGATCTCCGCCGTGTCGGTGGTGTCCTCGCCGTTCAGGACGCGGTTGGCCCGCACCCGGTCGATGTCGCCCTCCCAGGCGGCGATGACGACGGTCGCGACGCAGTTGCCGATCAGGTTCCCGAGGGCGCGGGCTATGCCGACGAACCAGTCGACCGACAGGACGAGGACCAGCCCGATCACCGGGATCTCCGGCACCGCCGACAACGTGGCGGCGAGGACGACGATCGCCGAGCCGGGCACGCCGTGGGCGCCCTTGGAGGTCAGGAGCGCGATGCCGAGGATCAGCATCAGGTGGCCGAAGGACAGGTCCGTGTTGGTCGCCTGGGCGATGAACACGGTGGCGAGCGTCAGGTAGAGCGAGAAGGCGTCGAGGTTGAAGGAGTAGCCGGTCGGGATCACGAGGCCGACGGTGGATTCCTTGATGCCGAGCCGCTCCAGCTTGCGCATGACCTGCGGCAGCACGCAGTCCGACGAGGCGGTGCCGGCGACGACGGTCAATTCCTCGCGCAGGTAGGCGAGCAGCTTGAAGAGGCTGAATCCCGCGAGCCGCATGATGCTGCCGAGCACCACGACCACGAAGAGCGCGACGCCGGCGTAGAAGAGCATCACCAGCATGCTGAGCTGCTTCAGGGACCCGACGCCGTACTTCCCGACCGTGAAGGCGACCGCGCCCAGCACGCCGAGCGGCGCCAGCCGCACGATGAAGCCGATGATCCGGAACAGGACCTCGGTGATGCGCTCCAGGCTGTCGGCCAGCGGCTTGCCGCGCTCGCCGAGGAGCGAGAGCCCGGCCCCGAACAGGATCGCGAGGAGCAGGACCTGGAGGATGTCGCCCTTGGCGAAGGCGTCGACGAAGGTCGTCGGCACGATCTTCATCAGGAAGTCGACGGTGCCCGTCACCTGCCCGACCCGGTCGGTGTAGCTGGTGAGCGACTTGGCATCGAGGGTCGCCACATCGACGTTCATGCCGTGACCGGGCGCGAAGACGTAGGCGAGGACGAGCCCCAGCGCGAGCGCGATGGTCGTCACCACCTCGAAGTAGATCAGGGATTTGAGCCCGACGCGGCCGACCTTCCGGAGGTCGCCCGCGCCGACGATGCCGTGCACGACGACGCCGAAGACCAGCGGCGCGACCACCATCTTGATGAGCTTGATGAAGACGTCGCCCAGCGGCTTGAGGGTGACGGCGAAGTCGGGCCAGAGCCGGCCGACGAGGATGCCGATCATCAGGGCGGCTAAAACCTGCCCGAACAGCGACCCGAACAAGCGCTTCATCGCGATCTCCCTCGGAAGGCTTGCCCCGACCTGACCGCGATCGTCCCGCCTCTCACGGGCGGATCCGGTCGAGCCCGACCGCGCGGCGCGGCGGCATTGTGCAAAGCGATGCCTGCTCGGCCTTCCCGGCGGCAAAATCGTGCCGAACGATCTAGACGTCAAATATCTATTTCATTTAATTTGAAACCCTCAGAGTTTTAATCTGCCCATGGAACTGCGCCATCTCCGCTACTTCGTCGCTGTGGCGAAGCACCTGAGCTTCACCGCCGCCGCGGAGAGCCTCGGTGTCGCGCAGCCGCCGCTCAGCCAGCAGATCCGCGATCTGGAGGCGGAGATCGGGACGGCTCTCTTCGAGCGGACGACCCGGCGCGTGGCGCTGACGCGGGCCGGTCACGACTTTCACGTTCAGGCGATCGGGCTCCTGGAGCGGGCCGCCGAGGCCGTCGAGCGCGCCCGGGCGATCGGCGCGGGCACCGCCGGCATCATCAATGTCGGCCTGACGGGCTCGATGCTCGCCGGGCCGCTCGGGCACGCGATCCGGGATTTCGCGCAGGTCTATCCCGCGGTGGATCTCCGGATCCACGAGATGTCGCCGGATCGCCAGATCGCGATGCTGAAGGCGGGTCAGACCGACGTCAGCTTCCTGCGAGCCCCGCCGCAGGATGCCGATCTGGTCCGGGTCCGCGCGTGGAGCGAGACCGTGCAGGTCGTCCTTCCGAGGGGGCACCGTCTCGCGCGGGGCAGGCTCCGGCTCGCCGACCTGCGCGACGAGCGGTTCGTGTTCCTCCGGATGTCCGATTCGCTGTTCGCCAAGTATCTCTGGGATTGCTGCGTCGAGGCCGGGTTCGTCCCCACCATCACCCATCAGGCCGTCGAGGCGGCCTCATTGACGAGCCTCGTCGCATCCGGCCTGGGCATCGCCATCATCCCGGAATACGTCGCCCGGCTGGCGCATGCCGACGTGGTTTACAGGCCGCTCGAGGGACCCCGCATCCGCGCCGACGTCTTCGCGCTGTGGTCGCCCGCGAAAGCCGCCCTGGTCTGCAACTTCGTCGATCTGGTCCGCGACGGTCGGAAGACGCTCGCCGACTAGGCGGATCACCCGGGCCTCGCGCCATGGCGGGTGCCTGTAGGACACGCACGCCCCTCGGATCGCCGGCCGTGGCGGAGCAGCCCGATGCTTTTCCCTCACTGAATTTCCTGTATCCGCCTTCTTTTGGGTTCGCCATATTCCCGAAACGAATCTGATACGCTATTGCAGCTTAAGGACCGGAGCGCTTGAAGCCACAATGCCTTCCCAGTTCATCCGCTCCGCGGCCTGGGCACCCACGATTGCTTTGTCGTGGTTCTGGGGGCTCGGATTTTTCTACGCGATCCATGTCACACTGACATACGGCTGGCTCGGGTTTCTTGCCTTCGCCTTGCCGAACGCGATCGGTCTCGGCCTGTTCGGCTGGATGCTCGGCGCGCCCCGTCGGAATCTCGACGCGATCGTGGCCGCCGTGCAGGGCCCCTACGCGCTCCTGTTCATGGGGGCCCAGTTCTTCGCCGTCGCGATCACGATCTTCGGCTTCGCGGCCTACGCGTGGCTTCCCCTGTTCGGCCACGACGCCGCCGTGGGCGTGATCGCATTGGTCCTCGTCGCCTGCTCGCTCGGCCACGCCGTCCCGCTGCGCGGGATCCGCATCGTCCATTGCGGGGCGCTGGCGGTCGGGCTCGCCGCGAGCGTGATCCTGCTCGGCGGTCTGTCCGCGCACCGGGACGGCTGGGACGTCCCGCTGCAGGCCTTCGACGAGCGCTTCTACGGGCTCGTCGTTCCCTCGCTGGTCGGCTTCCTGCTCGGCCCCTGGATGGACATCCAGCAGTGGCAGCGGGCGGTCGAGATCCGGCGCTCGGGCGGGTCGGTGCGCGCGGCCTACGTGACCGGCGCGCTCCTCTTCCTCGGTCTCCTGACGATCAACGCGCTCATCGCCGCGCGGGCGGGGCTCGGCATGCCGGTCGTCTCGTCCGACGGCCTGTCGGGAGCCTACGCGGCCGTTGCGCAGGCGATCGGGCGCGAACCCGCGACCGGCGTCGCGGTGGCCTTCGTGATCTGGACGGCGATCGCCGCCGCGACCACGATCGACAGCTTCTACAGCGCCACGCGCTGGCTCGGGATCTCGGTCACGGCTCGCAGCAATTCCCCGCTCCTCGCCTTCGTGCCGGCCGGCCTCGTGGCGTCGCCGGTCTGGATCCTCGGTGCCGCGCTCGCCACAGCGGCGGCGGCGATCTGGGCGAACCTCTCGCTCCTCTACCTGATGATGCCCTTCGCCACGCTCCTCGTCGGGGCGGCGGCGTGTCTCGTGTGCGAGACGCTCGGCGCGACCCGCCGCTACGACCCGGTTCTCACCTCCATGATCGGGGCGACGGCGTGCCTGATCTTCGTGACGGGCTATCTGGCCCCGAGCTGGGCGCTGCTGGCCATCGCGCCGCTGATCGGCCTGATCGGCGCACTCCCGATGATCGCCGAGGTCCTCGGCTGGCGCGCGCCGCCGCCGGTCGCGGAGTTGATCCCGGCGGCGGAGCGGGCGCCGCGGGCGGCGCCGGTGCCCGTGGCGGTGGACCAGACCGACGCCGTCGCGTCGCACGGGTTCGACGGGCACTGGTTCGTCCTGCGCCTCATCCCGACCTACGACGACACCAACTCGGTCGGGAACGTCTACTTCGCCAATTACGTGCGCTGGGTGGGCAAGGCCCGCGAGCTGTTCTTCAACATCTGCATGCCGGATTTCGACCTGAAATCGACGGACTTCTACATCCTGACGAAGTCCTTCCAGCACGACTTCCGCCGGGAGGCGATGGAGTTCGAGCCGGTCACCGTCCGTATCTCGATCGCGAGCCACAACCGGAAGTTCGTGACCCTGGCGCACGAGATCCACAGCGAGGTCAACGGCCTCCTCGGCCGGGGCGAGCAGTCGCTGATGTTCGTGGACACCGTCCACTATCGCCCGCTCAATATTCCGCGGGCGATCATCGAGGGCTTCCTGCCCTACTGGCCGAAGACGTCCCCGCACGCCGTCGCGGGTGGGAGTGGCACGACCGGCGTCGCGCCGCTCGGCGTCTGACCGCGCCTCAAGCCGCCCGAACCGCCGCCGGGAGGAGTTGACGGCTGCGCGCCAGCGCGGCGGCCTGCTCGGCCGGCAGCGGCTTGCTGAACAGGTAGCCCTGGAACTCGTGGCACCCCTGCTCCAGCAGGCAGGCGCGCTGGGCATCCGTCTCGACGCCCTCCGCGGTGATCGTCATGTCGAGGCTCGTCGCCATGTCGATGATCGCGTTCACGATCGCCGCAGCGCTCCGCTCCTGCGGCAGGTCGCGGACGAAGCTCTGGTCGATCTTGATCTTGTCGAAGGCGATCCGGCGCAGGTAGCTCAGGCTCGAGTAGCCGGTCCCGAAATCGTCGAGGGACAGCCGCACGCCCATCTCGCGGAGCTTGGCGAGCGTGGCGTTGATCGCCGGCGTGGCCTCCAAGAACACCGATTCGGTCACCTCGAGCTCCAGGCGCGGCGCGGCGAGCCCGCTCGTGCGCAGCGCGGAGCGGACCAGTTGCGTCAGGTCCGAGTGCCGGAACTGCCGCGGGGACAGGTTGACGGCGATGCGGACATCCCCCGGCCAGCCCGCCGCGATCCGACAGGCCTCGCGGAGGATCCACTCGCCCAGCGGTATGATCACCCCGGTCTCCTCGGCGAGCGGGATGAACTCGCCGGGCGAGACGAAGCCGCGCACCGGATGTTTCCACCGGATCAGCGCCTCGAAGCCGCGCACGCGGCACTCCTTGGCCGCCACGATCGGCTGGAAGTAGAGGACGAACTCATCCCGATCGAGGGCGCCCCGCAGGTCGGCCGTCAGGGCGCGCCGCGCCTCGATCCGCTCGTCCATCTCCGCTTCGTAGAAGCGGTAGCCGTTCCGGCCCTCGCTCTTCATGCGGTAGAGGGCGAGGTCGGCCCGCCGCATGATCTCCTGGCACCCGTCCTGCGGGGCGATCGCGATCCCGATGCTGACGCTGACGGACAGCCGGATGCCGTCGATGGTGAACGGCGACGCGAGCGCCTCGACGATGCCGTTCGCGAGCGACTCGATGCCGTGCAGGTCCCGGGCGCTCCGTCCGGTCGCGAGAACCGCGAACTCGTCGCCCGCCAGACGGGCGAGCTGGACGTCGGACGCCTCGAAGCTCCGCAGCCGCTCGGCGACCGATTTCAGGAGCCTGTCGCCGGCCGCGTGGCCGAAGGTGTCGTTGACGCTCTTGAACTCGTCGAGGTCGAGGGCGAGCACCGCGAACCGGTCCCCCTGCGCGAGCCGTTCCCGCGCCGTTTCCTGGAGCTGATGGAACAGGACCCGGTTGGGCAGATCGGTCAGGGAGTCGTGCAGGGCGAGATACGACAGCCGCTCCTCGGAGCGCCGCTTCTCGGTCACGTCGGAGCCGACGCCGCGATAGCCCGAGAATGCGCCGGCCCGGTTGAAGGTCGGCTTGCCGCTGAGGCACCACGTCCGCCGCTCGCCGGCGATGTCGAGCTGCAGGTGCAGGTTCCGGAAGGCGCGCCGCTCGGCGATGCAGCCCCACAGGGTGGTGCTCGAGTGACTCCTGGGCGGCGCCACCGGCGGCAGCAGCAGCCGCTCCAGGGGCAGGCCCATCAGCTGGCGCTCGGAGGAGCCGGCAACCTCGATCAGGCGCGGCGAGACGTGCTGGAGGCGCAGGTCGGCATCCGTTTCCCAGAGCCAGTCGCTGGCGCTCTCCTCGAACTCGTTGAGCAGGAGGTGGGTGAATTCCTGCTGCCGTTCCAGCTCGATCTGCGCGATGACCCGCATCGTCAACAGCCGGCTGAGATGCACGATCGTGAAGCAGATGAAGATCGCGTAGAAGAACAGCAGGACCGCGACGTAGATGTAGAAGGGCTCCCCGGTCGTCGCGAGGGCGATGAACGAGCCGAGGATGATCAGGCCGGAATAGCCGATGGCGACGCGGGGCAGCACCGCCGCGCTCATGCCGGTCGCGATCAGGCCCGCGATGCTGGAGGCGATCAGAAGCCGCCCGTGCGCGTCGGCCCCGGCGAAGAGCATGACCGGGATGGAGGCCAGCAGGAGGCCGTAGGCCTGGGCGGCCAGCACCACGCCCTGGACGAATGAGGACGGCACTTCGAGGGGTTTCGGACGGGAGCGCCAGCGCCAGCACTGCTGGAGCGAGACCACCGCCAGGGGCAGGACGAGCGCCTCGAGCCCGGCGAGGTAGACCCGGTTGCCCGGTTGCCAGAACAGGTAGACGATGACCTGTACGACGCTGAGGCTCACAAGAATCGTGAAGGGAACCAGGCGGAGCGCGACGTCGAGCTGCTCGACGCGGGCCCGCGCGCGAAGGTTCGCGTCGAGTGGATCCGCTTTGCGATCGGTATCGATCAGGAAAGAAATCAACATCTCGCGCGACGCAAACGCCCTCTGAGAAACCTTTACGATCGAAAACTGCGGCTCTCGCTATTTAGATGCATACACAATCGCTCGCTTGCACAAGTACAAGTCGCTCGTCGGTTTACAACTCGTAAATATCGCACCGGCACCCGGCGCTCCGGCTCGCATCCGCCGGGCGGCGGCGCTAAGAGGCGAGCGCGCCCCGGTTGCGGCTCAGCCAGAGCCGTCCGCGGGGCCGCGTAGGATGAAGCAGACGATGCCGCAAACGCTGGGCCTCAACCGCATCCTGGGCGGTGCGATCGGTGTCATCGCCCTGGTGTCGGTCCTGACCAGCGGCGCGGTCCTGATCACGGCCGATCAGCTGCGGGACGCGACCGATGCCAGGAGCCGGTCCAACCAGCTGATCCGCGCCCTCGACGGCTTCCGCGCGGCGATGCTCAATCAAGAGACCGGACTGCGCGGCTACCTGATCACGGGCCGCGACGGCAGCCTGGAGCCCTACCGCACGGGGCGCCAGACACTGGACGAGGCGATCGACAGGCTCAGGACCCTGATCGGCCACGATCCCGAGCGGACGCGCCTCTTGGTCGACGCGGTGGCCGCGGCCCGCAGCTGGCAGACCGAGGTCGGCGAGGTCGTCGTGCGAATCGCGGCCGATCCGGCGAAGCGGGACGAAGCGGTCAAGATCGAGGCGGACGGTCAGGGTAAGCGGCTGTTCGACACCTTCCGCGAGAAGCTCGCGGCCATCGAGGGTCTCGAAGGAGCGGTTCGGGCCGCGCTGGCCGAGCGCGTCGCGCGGAGCGAGCGCAATGAGGGCCTCGCCCTCTGGGGCGGAACGCTGATCACGCTGCTGATCTGCCTGGGCATCGGGGTCGCCATCAATCGCCTCGTCGTCAGGCCTCTCGTGGCGGTGATGGGCTTCGTGGGACGGGTCGGCGAGGGCGACCTGTCGAGCACGCTCGATGTCCGCGCCGGCGGCGAAGTG
>NZ_JBKFAL010000005.1:0-231183 GCF_053345625.1 Methylobacterium sp. D53M | reverse complement strand
GCCCCCGCAGGCCGGTTCGGCCTCAGCCCGGTGCGGTCCGGAATTCAGGCCGCGCGGACCCAGACCGCGGTGTCGTGGAAGGCGGCGCCGTCGTTGGGCGCGGCCGGCGCGGACCCGATCAGCGCGTTGATCCCGCTGCCCCCGCCGATGAAGGCCGCGCTCGGCCACAGGCTCTCGACCACGACGACGCCCGGCTGCTGCCCCTCGGCCAGCCGCGCGTGCAGCCGGACCCGGCCGCGTGCGTTGCCGACCTCGACGGCGTCCCCCGTGCCGATCCCGAGCCGGTCGCCGTCCGCGGGGTGGATCAGGCAGGTCGGCCGCCCCTCGCGGCGGAGCGACTCGGGCACGTTAGTGAAGGTCGCGTTGAGGAACTGGCGGGCCGGCGGGGCGATCATGCGGAACGGGTGCTCCGCATCGGCGGGCTCGGCCTCCGACCAGTGATCCGGCAGGGACGGCATCCCGGCCGCGCGCGGGCCCAGTGACGCCCAGTCGGGCGCGAAGCGGAAGCGCCCGTCGGGATGGCCGAACCCGTTCAGGAAGTGGCTCTCGGCAAAGTCCGGCTGCGCGTCGATCCAGCCCTCCGCCTCCAGCCTGTCGAGGCCACCCCAGCCGGAGCGCGCCAGGGTCGCGTCGGCGAGGTCCCGGGCGCTCAGGCGGAAGCCCGCGTGCTCCGCGCCGAGCCGGGCGGCGAGCGCCGAGAGGAGCGCGTGGTTCGACCGGCACGCGCCCGGCGGCTCCAGGATCGCCGGGCCGGCCTGGATGTGGCTGTGGCCGCCGGCCCCGTAGATGTCGTCGTGCTCCAGGAAGGTGGTGGCCGGCAGCACGAGGTCGGCGAGCGCGGCCGTCTCCGTCAGGAACTGCTCGTGCACGGCCACGAACACGTCCGGCCGCGCGAGCCCGGCGCGCACCCGGGCGCTGTCGGGCGCGGAGACCGCGGGATTGGCCGACTGGATCAGCATGGCGCGGACCGGGGGCCCGCCCTGCAGGGCGTCGGGATCGTCGGCGAGCACGGCGCCGATCCGGCTCATGTCGAGCTCGCGCACGCCCGGCGCCCGGGCGTCGAGACCCTCCGTCAGGGTCTTGTCCCAGTTGAAGATCGCGGCGTGCTGCCAGAGGGCACCGCCGCCCGGGTGCTGCCACGCGCCGGTGACGGTCGGCAGGCAGGTCACCGCGTGCAGGTTCACCGCGCCGTTGCGGCTTCGGGTGAAGCCGAAACCGCAGCGGATGTAGCTGCGCGGCGTGTTGCCGTAGAGGGCCGCGAAGGCCTCGATCGCGGCGGGCTCCAGGCCGGTGATCGCCGCCGCCCATTCGGGCGTGCGCGACGCCAGATGCGCCTCCAGCGCGGCCGTGTCCTGCGCGTGCGCGGCGAGATAGACCCGGTCCGCGTGGCCGTCGCGGAACAGGACGTGGAGCACCGCGCAGGCCAGCGCCCCGTCGGTCCCGGGCCGGGGCGCGAGGTGGAGGTCGGCCGCCGCCGCGGTCCCGGTGCGGTACGGATCGATCACCACCAGCTTGGCGCCGCGCGTCTTGCGGGCGCGGCTGATGTGGGTCATCGCGTTGACCTGCGTGCTGACCGGGTTGCCGCCCCAGACCACGATCAGGTCGGACAGCGCCATCTCGCGCGGATCCGGCCCGGCGATCCGGCCGACCCCGGCGCTCCAGCCCGCGATCGCCACCGCCGTGCAGATGGTGCGCTTGCGCCGCGAGTAGCCCATCACGTGGGTCAGCCGGTGGATGCCGTCGCGCTGGACGAGGCCCATGGTGCCGCCCGAGTTGTACGGCCAGACCGCCTCCGGCCCCCAACGGTCCGCCGTCTCGGAGAAGGCCGCGGCCAGCCGGTCGAGCGCCGCGTCCCAGGAGATCCGGCGCCACGCCCCGCCGCCCTTCGGCCCGACGCGCTCCATGGGGTGGAGGATCCGGTCCGGGTGGTGGACGCGCTCGCCGTAGCGGCTGACCTTCGCGCAGATCACCCCGGCCGTGTAGGGGTTGTCGCCGCCCCGGACCGAGACGACGCGCCCGTCCGCGACTTCAACGTCGAGGCTGCAGGCGGAGGGGCAATCGTGCGGGCAGACGGTCCGGACCAAGCGACGAACTCCCGTGGCGCCAGCATGGGGAAGCAAGGACCGTGCGGTTCTGGGCCTTCCGCCGGGGGATCGCAAGGCGTGTCGCCGCCGGTCGCTCGGCGCAGGGCGCGCGACATCACCGACACGGCATCGATCATCTGGACCGCCTCGGCCACGGGCGTCGCCGCGGAGGCGACCTCGCCGCCCTCCCCCGCGCAGGGTCTGCGCGCCCGCGGACCGCGCGCTCAGCTCACCGCGTCGAGGGACGTCTGCGCGATGCGGAACGCGAGCTGCTTGAGGGCGACCGCGCACGCGTTGGTGACGTGGAGGCGGGCCAGCTGCTCGGCCTTCGCGGCGTCCCGGGCCCGGAAGGCCGCGACGAGGGCGTCGATCTCGGCGAGGCTGTGCGGCAGCCGCTCGGGATGCATCAGCGATGTCGCGCGCAGCAGGTTGATCCGGGAGTAGAAGCCGCGAAGGGTCTCGCGGACCAGATCGTTCCCGCAATGGCTGAGCATCACGTCGTACAGGACGCCCTTGGCGCGCAGGACGCGGTCCGTGTCGCCGCTGCCGGCGGCCTCGCGCAGATCACCGGCTGCGCGTCCGAACTCGACGATCGCCGCGTCCGTGGCCTGGGTGGCGAATTCGTGCGCCGCGTAGCCCTCCAGCACGGCCCGCAGCGCGTAGAGCTGACGCGCCTCCTCCACCGAGATCGAGGCCACGACCGGGCCGCGATGCGGCACCGTGTGGACGAGCTTCTCGGCCTCGAGCCGGCGCAGGGCCTCGCGCACGGAGGCGCGGCTGACGCCGAGCCCCTCGCACAACTCGCGCTCGATCAGCCGCTCGCCGGGGGCGTAGACGCCCGACGTGATCGCCTCGCGGACGGCGTCCTCGACCTTTTGCCGGAGCGTGTCCGGCTGGATGGCCCTGATCTTGTTCATCGCTGGGGATTCGGGGATCATTGGCGAGCCGAAGCGGTGGCATGGCGCAGCCTCGGGTGGCAAGGCGTGCCCCGGCGCGCGTCGGTCAGCCCCGGCCCCGCGCGGCCAGTTCGTCGCGCAGGATCGGCGCGGCCAGTTCCGCGCCGTGCATGCCGATCAGGCTGACAATCTCGAGGACTTCCATCAGCTCCTCCTTGGTCGCCCCGTAACCGAGGGCGTTCTTCATGTGCATCTTCAGGCCCGGCACGTAGAGGTGCGTCGCCGCCGCGTCGAAGGCGCAGTAGACGAACTCCTTCATCTTCGGCGTGAGCACGCCGTGGCGCCAGGGCCAGGCCGAGAAGTCGAGATAGCCCTCGAACAGGTCGGGATCGAGCTCAAGGAGACCGTCCCAGAACGCGTGCCAGTAGCCCCGGTCGCGGGTGAAGTCGGATTTCAGCTGCTCCTGCCGCGGCGTCAGCGGCGCGGGGCCGCTCCGCTGACCGGCCTCCTCCAGCACCTCCAGCAGCAGCGGCACGCCGATGTTGCAGGCGTGGATGCCGAGGGTCGCCGTGAGCGCGAGCACCTCCGTGATCTCCTCGGCCGTCGCGCCCGCGTCGAGGGCGTTGCGGATCTGGCGGCGCGTCCCGGGCGCGTAGAGGTGGGTCGCGGCCGTCGCGGCCGAGAGCGCGATCAGGGCGCGGTCCTTGGCGCCGAGATGGTTCTTGCGCACCGGGACCATCGCCAGCCGGGCCCAGGCGTCGAGGAAGCCCGGGGCCAGCTCGGCGAGGGCCGCCTGCTCCGCGTCCCAGTAACCGAGCTCGCCCTGCACGGTGTGCCGGAGGCTCTCCGGGCTCGGCGCGGGCCCGGTCATGCCGTGGCTCCGGCGTAATCGGCCTCGACCACCTCGTCCTGCCAGTCGGTCTTGCCGAGCGAGATCGCCGTGTGGAGCAGGTAGCTGTCGGCGGCCGCACCGTGCCAGTGCCGCTCGTCCGCGGGGATCCAGACGGTGTCGCCCGCGCGGATCGGCTGCGCCTGCTGGCCCGCGACGCAGATCCAGCCCTTGCCGGCCGTGACCTGCAGGATCTGGCCCTGCGCGTGCGCGTGCCAGAAGGTCCGCGCGCCGGGCGTGAAGAAGACGTTGTTGATCATCACGCCGCCCGTCGACGGCATCACCGGGTCGGCCCAGACCTGTCCGGTGAAGGTCGGCCCGCGGCTCTCGGACTTCGCGCTGTTCTCGCGGCCGTGGAAGATCTGCATCGTATCCTCTCAGTTCTCGTGTCGGTTGCCGTGGAGCCGGACGCCGCCGGAGACGTCGCCGATGGCGTCGACGACGCGGTTGGAGATGACGTCGCCGTAGCCGAGCGCCGTGGCGAGGCCGAAGCTCGCCATCGGGCCGGACGCGTTGAGGGAGGCGACGCCGAGCTCGTGCAGGAGATCGGTGTAGAGCACGACGTCCTTGGTCATCAGCTTGCCGGTCAGGCCGCCTTCCAGGTAGTCGCCGTCGACGATCTTCGGGAAACGGTTCAGCGTCGCGAAGTTGACGCCGCTGGAGGCGTTCAGCACCTCCAGGAGCCGGTGCAGGTCGAGCCCGGCCTTCCGGCCCGCGACCATGACCTCCGCGGTGGCGGCGAGGCTGACCGCGTTCAGGAAGTTGTTGAGCAGCTTGGTCGTGTGGCCGGCCCCCGATCCGCCCATCACGACGACCTTCTGGGCGATCGGCGCGAACACCCAGCCCAGTCGGTCGATGACGGCGGGATCGCCGCCGACCATCAAGGTCAGCGTGCCTTTCTCGGCCGCGGCGGCGCCCCCGGAGATGCCCGCGTCGACGTAGGCGACGCCGCGCTCGGCCAGCGCCGCGGCGATGCGGCGCGTCGAGCTGGCCGAGGCCGTGCTCAGGTCGACGACGATCTGCCCGTCCCGGCAGCCCGCGAGGACCCCGCCCGCGCCGAGCACGACGCGCTCGACCACCTTGCTGTCGGGCAGGGACATCAGGACCACGTCCGTCTCACCGACGACCGCGGCGATCGAGGCCGCGTCCGTCGCGCCCCAGCGCGCGGCGGCCTCTTGGTCGGTGTCGAAGCCGACCACATCGATCCCCGCGCCGGTCAGGCGGCGCGTCATGCGGCCGCCCATGTTGCCGAGCCCGATGAAACCGATCCGGTTCCCGTTCATGCTGCGTCCTCCGCGCGGCGTCCGGCTCAGTGGCCGGTGCCGAAATCGACGTCCTTGGTCTCCGGCCCGATGAGCGCGCCCACGGTGCCGATCAGGCCGCCGACGATGAGCAGGGCCACGGGCGTCAGCGCGAGCGGCATCAGCGCGCTCAGCCAGTCCATGTAGAAGGCGTAGAAGGACGGGATCACCACCGAGAGGCTGAAGCCGATGCCGAAGCCGGTGGCGCGGACATCCGTGGCGAAGCGCTCGTTGATGTAGGTGACGATGACGCCCCAGGGCGAGGTCACGATCACCGCCAGGAGGCTGACCAGCAGCACGCGGGTGCCGAACGCCATCTCGGGCGTGACGGTCAGCGTGTAGAGGATGTACGCGCCCACCGTCGCGATCAGCGGGCCGACGATCACGAAGAACCGCCGGCGGCCGATGAGCTGCCCGAGGAGGCCGGAGCCGATGTAGCTGAAGAACAGGATCGTGTAGCAGATCATCAGCGTCGCGGTCAGCGCGAAGCCGTTGAGGTGCAGGGTCTTCACCAGCAGACCGGTCGGCATGTAGATCGTGATGATGTTCTGCGTCGTCCAGAAGCCGGTCATCAGCAGCAGGACCTGCAGGAGGTCGCGCCCGCCCTTCCCGGAGAACAGGCCCGCCATGGGCGATGCCTCGGCCTGTTCTGCCCCGGCGGCGGCCTCCTTCTTCCAGACCTCCGATTCCGAAACCTTGTGGACGTAGTAGAGCGCGAGCAGGCCGGCGAGTGCCGCGCCGACGATGAAGGGGATGCGCCAGCCCCAGATTGTGTAGGGCGACCCGGGCCCGTCGAGCGGGAACAGGTAGAACATCAGCATCGTGATGAGGTTGATGCTGACATAGGCGGCCGGGAAGCCCGCGATGATCAGGCCGCCGACGAAGCCGCGCTTGTCCTTCTTGGAATACTCGATGGCGAGCGGCATCGCCCCGGTGTAGCCGCCGCCGAGGAAGATGCCGTCGAGGAAGCGCAGCAGCACCAGCAGGATGTACGAGGCGAGGCCGAGCGTCTCGTAGCCGGGCAGCAGGCCGATCAGCAGCGTGATCACCCCGAAGCCCGCCACCGAGTAGATCGAGGCGGCCCGGCGGCCGACCTTGTCGGCGATCAGGCCGAAGATGAGCGCGCCGATCGGGCGGCCGAGCAGGGTTGTGATGAACACCAGCGAGGCCAGCACCGTCTCCATCTGGGGAGACAGGTCCTTCGGCTGGAACATGAACATCACCGGCGCCAGCGCGACCACCGGCAGGTAGATGTCGAACATGTCGATGTATTCGGAGAAGAACGCGCCGCGAATGGCGCTCTTCCGCTTCTCCTCGATCGACTGGGACGCGGCCGAGCGCGCGCCCGCCGCGTCCGTTGCCAAGGTTGCCGACGTGACCGTCATGGCGTCTCCCTCCCTGTTCGTCTGCCGCGCGAGTTTTCTGACTGCGTCGGACCTGGGCGCGGGTGCGGGCTCAGCGCCCGCTGGCGTGCTCTCTGTCCCAATCGGCGATCGCCGCGGAGGCGGTCCGGAAGGCCGCCAGGGCCGCCGGGGCGCCGCAATAGACGAGCGCCTGCATCAGCACCGCCTGGATCTCGTCCCGGGTCACGCCGTTGTTGAGCGCGCCTTTGACGTGGACGCCGAGTTCGTGGTGCTGGTTCATCGCGGTCAGCATCGCGATGTTGAGCATGCTGCGGGTCTTGAACGGCAGCGTCTCGTCGCCCCAGACCGCGCCCCAGCAATACTCCGTCACGAGCCGCTGGACCGGGCGGTTGAACGCGTCGGCATTGGCCCAGGACTTCTCGACATGGGCGGCGCCGAGGACGGTCTTGCGGTTCTCGAAACCCTGGCCGAACAGCTCGCTCTCGTCGGACATCTGGTTCTCCTGATCGGGGCCGACGCGCGCGGGCGCCGGCCGCATCGCGCGGGACGGTTCAGTCGAGGCCGAAGCCGATCATCGCCTTGGTCTCGAGGTATTCCTGGAGACCGGCCTCGCCCCATTCCCGGCCGTTGCCGGACTGGCGGTAGCCGCCGAACGGCGCGTGGACGTCCGGGGGCGGGTAGTTGATGTGGACCTGGCCGCCGATGAGCCGCCGCGCCACGGCGCGCGCCCGGTCGCGGTCCCGTCCCTGCACGTAGGCGGCGAGCCCGTAGCGCGAGCCGTTGGCGATCGCGATCGCCTCGTCCTCGCTGTCGTAGGCGAGGATCGACAGGACCGGGCCGAAGATCTCCTCCCGCGCGATGGTCATGTCGGGGGTCACATCGGCGAAGATTGTCGGGCGGACGTAGAAGCCGCGGTCGAGGTGGTCCGGCCGCTCCGGGCCGCCGGCGACGAGCCGCGCGCCCTCCGCGATGCCGGTGCGGATCAGCCCGACGACGCGCTCGTACTGGGTGCGGTTGACCACCGGGCCGAGATCCGTCTCGGGGTCGGCGGTCGGGCCGAGCCGGAAGCCCGCCGCCGCCTCGGCCGCGATGGCGGCCGCCTCGTCCATCCGGGCCCGGGGCACGAGCATCCGCGTCGGGATCGAGCAGGACTGGCCCGAATTCGTGCAGCAGGCCGCGACGCCGCGCCGGACCGCCTGATCGAAGTCGACGTCCTCCAGCAGGATGTTGGCGGACTTGCCGCCGAGTTCCTGCGCGACGCGCTTGATGGTCGGCGCCGCCGCCCGGGCGATCTCGATCCCGGCGCGGGTCGACCCGGTGAACGAGACCATGTCGATCCCCGGATGCGCGGCGATCGCGGCGCCGACGCCGGGGCCGTCCCCGTTCACGAGGTTGAACACGCCCGGCGGCACGCCCGCGTCGTGGAGGACCTGCGCGAACAGCATCGCGCTGACCGCCGAGTACTCGCTGGGCTTCAGCACCATCGTGCAGCCGGCCGCGAGCGCCGGGGCGATCTTCACGACGATCTGGTTGATCGGCCAGTTCCAGGGGGTGATCAGGCCGCAGACGCCGATCGGCTCGCGCCGGATCCGGGTGGTGCCGCGATCCTCCTCGAACGCGAAGCGCTCCATCACCGCGATGAGCGCGTTGAGGTGCGCCGGGCCCCGCGCCGCCTGCCCCTTGCGCGCGAAGCCGATGGGCGAGCCCATCTCCTGCCGGATCGTCTCCGCGAAGATCTCGAACCGCTCCTCGAAGAGCGTGAGGATCCGGCGGAGGAGCGCGACGCGTTCGGCGGGCGCCGTCTCCGAGAAGGCCGGGAAGGCGGCGTGGGCCGCGCGCACGGCCCGGTCGACATCCGCGGCATCGCCGAGCGCGAGGGTGCCGAACGCCGTCTCGGTGGCGGGGTCGATCAGCGGGAACAGCCGGGCCGAAACCGGCTCGACCCAGGCGCCGTCGATGTAGAAGCGGCTGAGATCCGGGAGCGCCATCGTCTCAGGCTCCCTCGGCCAGCAGGCGGTACATCTCGGTGTGGTCGGCCGCGGGCCCGACCTCGGCGGCGATGGCGTGCCAGGTCTCGATGCAGTGCCGGCCGAACCCGAGCGGGTAGTCGACCGATCGGGCCAGGGCCCCGGCGATGCCGAGATCCTTGTCCATCAGCTTCAGCGAGAAGCCCGAGGCGAAGCTGCCGCTGAGCATGAACTGCTTGACCTTGTTCTCGGAGGTGTTGCTGCGCCCGGACGAGGCGTTGAGCACGTCGGTCATGGCCTCCGGCGCGATGCCGAAGCGCTGCGCCACGTGGAGCGCCTCGACGGTGGCGAGCAGGCCCGCGGCGGAGACGAAGTTGTTCAGCGCCTTGGCGGCGTGGCCCGATCCCGCCGGGCCGATATGCAGGACGGATGAGCCCATCGCCTCCAGAACCGGCCGCCAGCGGGCGAGGAGATCCGCCTCGCCGCCGACGAGGATCGCGAGCGTGCCGTCCACGGCCCGCCGCACGCCGCCCGAGACCGGCGCGTCGAGATAGCCGAGCCCCTTCCCGGCGAGCGTCTCGCCGAGCGCGCGGGAGCGCACCGGCTCCGACGAGCTCATGTCGATCACGGTGGCGCCGGCCGGGAGCGCGTCGGCCCAGCCCTCGTCGAGCAGCACCGCCTCGACGATGGCCGAGTTCGGCAGCATCGTGATCAGCAGGTCGAGTTCGGACGCGTTGTCCCGCGTGAGCGTCGCCGCGCCGAGATCCCGGGCGAGCGCGTCGGTCCGGCCTGCATCCGCGTCCAGCAGGCGGAGCGCGTGCCCCGCTCGGGCCAGGCACCGGCTCATGGGATCGCCCATCATGCCGAGGCCGATGACGCCGATGGTTCTCTGTTCCATGCCGTGAATATCCCTCTGAGCGACGGTCGGACTGGCCCGGCGCCGCGTATCCCCGTCAGCGCAGGGCGGAGAAGTCCGTGGGGGCGAGGAAGGTGTTCTCGATCCGGGCGACGATCGGCCGGTCCTTCTCGGTCTCGGCGCGGGCGGCGATCCAGTCCGGATCGGCCTGGAAGGCGTTCCAGCGCGCCTCGCGCTGGGCCATGTCCTCCCACTTGAGCAGGTAGGTGAGCGCGTGGTTGTCGGGACCGACGAGCGTGGTCCAGAAGCCGACCTGCTCGATGCCGTATTTCTGGAAGAAGCCGAGCGTCGTGGAGCGGAACCGCTCCAGCAGCGCCGGCAGGCGTGTCGGGGCGCAGTAGTAGACGCGCATCTCGACGATCATGGAATCCTCCGGTCAGTAGGTCGGTGAAGCGGTCGGAGGCAGGTCGACGCGCGCGATCCAGCCGGCGAGATCCTCGGCCGCCGGCGGGTAGATCGCGAGAACCTGCGGATCGTGGCCCGGGACGATGTGATTTTCGGACTCGGCCAGATGCCGGACCGTCCGGTAGCCCTCGAACATGTCGCCGACATTGTAGACGATGGGATAGGCGAGCCGGCGACCGATATTGGCGTAGAAGTGCGCGGCGTCGGAGGCCAGTACGACCCAGCCGCGCGCGGTGCGGACTCGGACGATCTGCAGGCCGTCCGAATGGCCGCCGACCCGGTGGAGGGTGATCCCCGGATGCAGCGTGTCGGTCGTCTCGCGGAAGCGGACGCGGTCCTCGAACAGGCGGTCCACCATCGCTTTCACGTCCTCGGCGGCGAAGGGGTGGCGGACCTCCGGATGGCACATGCACCGGCCGGTGCAGAACGCCATCTCGCGTTCCTGGACGTGGAAGCGGGCCGTCGGGAACAGGTCGTGGTTGCCGGCGTGGTCGTAATGCAGGTGGGTCAGGACGACGTCCTCGACCCGCAGCGGGTCGACACCGATCCGCGCCAGGCCCTCCTCGACCGGCCGCACGATGCTGCGGCCCCGCTTCGTCGCCATCGCGCGGTCGAAGCCGGTATCGACGACGATCGTCCTGCCACCGCCGACGACGACCCAGACGAAGTAATCGATCGGCATCGGGCCGTCGTGGATGTCCCCGCCGATGAAGTTCTCGCGGGCCATACGGTGATGATGCGCGTACTTGATCGCGTAGATCTCGTAGATCTCTGCGTCCATGCGGGCGTTTCCTTCGGGCGGCCGGTTGACCCGGCTCATCCTCGCGGATGCCTTTCATCCGCGAGCCGAATGGAGCACATCGTCCGACAATCTGTCAATCCGGCAAAATCTGGTCCGCATCCGCCGATCAGGCCGGCGCCCTCGGGCGACGCATCGCGAAGCCGAACACCCACAGGGACAGGCCGAGATTGATCGCCGCCACGGCCAGCATCACCTCCAGCAGGGGCAGCAGGCCGAGCCGTTCGGCGACGTAGCCGCAGGCCAGGGGCGTGATCGCCTGGCCGAGGAGCGGGAGGCGGGCGAGCCGGCCCATCGCCGCCGCGTACTGGTCCTGTCCGTAGAGCGCCAGCGGCAGCGTGCCCCGCACGACGGTGCGCATGCCGTTGCCGGCGCCGTAGAGCAGCATCGCGAGCCACGCCAGGGACGGGATCGTCGCCAGCAGCAGGAGCCCCAGCCCGACGCTGGCGCTCGACAGGAGCAGGGACCAGGCCGGGTGGGCGCGGCGGCCGAGGGCCAGTTCGACGACGCGCACGCCGACCTGGGCGGGACCGATCAGGCCGGTCAGGGCCACCGCGGCGGTCGCGCCGACGCCCAGCGTCTGCAGCAGGTTGAGCAGTTGCACCGAAGTAGCGGTCATGATCATCGCCGCCATCGTGAAGGTCACGGCGAGCAGACGCTCCGCCGGCAGGCGCGCCGCTTCGGTCGAGCCGGTCGGCTCGTAGGGCCGGGGCGCCGCGGCGGGCTCGACCGCGCCCCGGCTCCGGGCCGGCAGCGCCCAGGCGAAGAGTGGGACCACGAGGGCGACGGACAGGATCGCGTAGGTGAGGCAGGCCCCGCGCCAGCCGACATGATCGACCAGGAACCGCGTGGCGGGCCAGCAGAGCGAGACCGCGAAGCCCGACGAGATCGCGATCTGGGTCATCGCCCCGCGCGCGGCGGCGCCGTAGGCTTGGCCGATCGCCGCGAAGAGCGGGTCGTAGAGCGCGGCCGACATGCCGAGGCCAGCGACCATCCAGGCGAGCAGGAAGACCGGGAGGGACTGCGCGACCGCCATCAGCACGAGGCCCGCCGCGATGATCGTGGCGCCGGCTACGAGGACCGGCCGCCCGCCGTGACGCCGGATCATGCGGCCGACGAACGGCGCGGGCAGGCCCGACACGAAGATCGCGAGCGACAGTGCGCCCACCACCATCGCCTGCGGCCAGCCGGTCTCGGCGACGATCGGGTCCGAGACGACGGCGGTGAGGAAGAACGTGCCGCCCCACAGGACGATCTGCGTGACGCCGAGGGCGACGTTGCCGGCGATGGTCGGACGCGGCTGCGTATCGGGCGGCTCGGAGCCGCGCGCGGTTGGGGCGCCGGGCACGATGATGATGTCTCCACGTGGTCGTCTTCGAGGCTGCAGGGCCCCGAGCCTCACTAGCGCGCTACCGGGCCGAGCAGCCCCGCAATCCTCGATCTGCAGCCGTGCGCGGGGTTCGGAGGTGACGGCGGGGTCGACGGCGACCGGCCTCAGGGCCGCGACGGATCCTCCGGCAGGAACCGCGCCACCGCGTCGTGGATCGTCGCGGCGATCTCCGCTTCCCGACGCTCGAACTCGTCGAGCAGGCCGGACACGGCGACCGCCAGCGGGCGGCCCTTGCTGTCGATGCGCCGGGGCAGCGGGACCGCGATCGAGCCGGCGCCCGGCGTGACGAGCCCGCGGGAGAGGAAGTGTCCGTCCCGCCGCAGCCGCGCCAGGTTGGCCAGGACGGCCGCGACCGCGATCGGCGGCTGCTCGGCCGGCGCCTCCGCGTTCGTGCGGCGGACCAGCGGACCAATCTCGGCCTCCGGGCTGTCGGCGAGGAGCGCGGTGCCGGTCGCCGACCAGACGACGAGGCGGCGCGTCCCGGGCGGAACGTGGAAGCGCATGGCGGTGCGCGCCTGCAGGACGTGGACGTACTGCGAGAAGATCGCGTTGCGCGCGGCGAGGATCACCGTCCCGCCCGTGCGCTCCGACAGGTGCTCGAGCATGCGCACGAGGCTGCCGTCGCGCACCGGTCCCTTGTCGAGCCACGCGCCGAGGAGCGCCACCCGGGGCGACGGCAGGAAGCTGCGGCTCGCCGGGTCGTAGTCGAGATAGCCGAGCCGGACGAGGCTCTTCAGGAGCACCGAAGTCGAGGATTGCGGGACGCTCAGCCGCTCGGCGATCTCGGAGACCCTGGCTTCCCGCTGGATCTCGTCGAACAGCTCCAGGATCTGGAGCACCCGTCCGGCGGACTTCACTAGGGCCACATCCGAACCGGCGGGATCGGCCCCCACCGTCAGGTCCGTGGACGCGCCCCCCCGAGCGCCAATGCGCTCACCCATGCCGCGACGCGCGAAACGGCGGCCCCGGAAGCCGCACAGCTCGAAACGGCCCTGGTCGCCCACGCGCGGATCCGTGGTGATCGCAGCGCATCGCAGGCACGTTCCCTCCTCCGCCACGCCAACAGCCCGCGCCGCTCGCCGGCACTATAGATCCGGCATGCCCGGCGACTCCCATCATATATGTGATATTCCTCAGCATATGGGCGATGGCGGTTGATGCCGGGTGCGGGCTCTGCCCTACTCGTGCGCGGTGTCGGACTCGTCTGACTGACCGGCACCGGGAGACCGCGCGGCAAGCGCGGCCCTGCTCGGGAGGAATGCCGATGTCGATCCGCCACGCGGCCATCGCCGCGCGCCTCCTCGCCGCCGCGCTGCTGCTCCCGGCCCTCGGCGGCGCGGCCCGGGCCGAGACCACCTCCGTCCGCATCGGCCTCCAGTACGGCCTCGTCTACCTGCCGGTGATGATCGCGCAGAGCGAGGGTCTCTTCGACAAGCGCGCCAAGGCCGCGGGGCTCGACGGCTTGTCGGTCACGCTGACGCGTTTCAGCGGCTCGACCGCGATGAACGACGCGCTGCTCTCCGACAGCGTCGAGCTCGGCACACTCGGCTCGGCCGGTGCCCTGATCGCGTGGGACAAGACCCGCGGGAGCCAGCAGATCAAGAGCCTCACCGCCCTCAGCTCGGTCGTCTACACGCTGTTCACCGGCAAGCCCGGCGTCGCCGCGTTGAAGGACTTCACCTTCGGCGACAAGATCGCGGTCCCGGCCTTCAACTCGCCTCAGGCGATCCTGCTGCGGGTCGCGGCGGCCCAGCAGCTCGGCGGATCGGCCAAGGCCGACGCGCTGATGGTGAGCCTCCCCCATCCGGACGCCACCGCGGCGATGCGCGCCGGACAGGGCATCGCCGGCTACTTCGCGACCCCGCCCTTCACCCAGGTGCTGCAGGCGGATCCGAAGATCCGGACGGTCATGACCTCGACCGGCCTGATCGGCAGCGGCGACATCACCGCCGCGACCCTGAACGCCAAGCAGGGCTTTGTCGACGCGAATCCGAAGGTGGCGCAGGCGATCCGCGCCGGGATGGAGGACGCAGTCGCGCTGATCCGCAGCGACCCCAAGCGCGCGGCGTCGATCTACCTCGCCTCGGAGCAGGTTCAGATCGACCGCGCGCAGGTCGAGACGATCCTGACCGACGGCTCCATCGTCTACGACGTGGCCCCGAAGGGCATGGTCGCCCTCGCCAAGGCCATGGCGACGCAGGGCTTCCTGCGGAAGGTGCCGGGCGACTGGCAGGAGATCTTCTTCCCCGGTCTCGAGGGCCGCGACGGCAGCTGAGCGGCGCGCAGCCCGCACGCCCCGCCGCTCACGGAGCCCCCACGGAGCCTCGATGCACAGTTTCCGCTTCAGCGCCGAGCCGCTCCCGCCCGAGGCCGAGGCCGCCCGCGCGTCCGTCCGCGCCTTCCTCGACGCGGAACGGGCGGCCGGGCATTTCGTCCCGCACCGGACCTCGTGGACGACCTTCGACGCCGCCTTCAGCCGGCGCGCGGGGGCCGCGGGCCTCATCGGCCTGACGATGCCGGAGGCCTATGGCGGCCACGGCCGCTCCGGCCTCGTCCGCTTCGTCGTCACCGAGGAGATGCTGGCGGCCGGCGCGCCCTGCGGCGCGCACTGGATCGCCGACCGCCAGTCGGGGCCGCAGATCCTCCGGCACGGCACCGAGGCGGCCAAGCGGGCGATCCTGCCGCGGATCTGCCGGGGCGACTGCGCCTTCGGCATCGGCATGAGCGAGCCGAATTCCGGCTCGGACCTCGCCGCCGTCCGGACCCGCGCGGTCCGCGACGGCGACGATTGGGTGATCAACGGCTCCAAGATCTGGACGACGAACGCCCATCAGGTCGACTACCTGCTGGCCCTGGTCCGGACCGGCGAGCCGGGGCCGGACCGGCACGGCGGGCTGACCCAGTTCATCATCGATATGGCGGCCCCCGGGGTGACGGTGCGGCCGATCCTCGACCTATCGGGCCATCACGAGTTCAACGAGGTGTTCTTCACCGATCACCGCGTCGCCGACGCGATGCGGGTCGGCGCCGAGGGCGCGGGCTGGGGTCTCGTCACCGAGGAGCTCGCCTTCGAGCGCTCGGGGCCCGACCGCTTCCTGTCGGATTACCGGCTGCTCGCCGAACTCGTCGACCGGATCGGGCCGGAGCCGGACCGGTTCCAGGCGGTCGAGACCGGGCGGATGGTGGCGCAGCTGACCGCGCTGCTGGGCATGTCGGCCTCGGTGGCCCGCCTCCTCGACCAGGGCGTCGTGCCGGGCGTCGAGGCGGCGCTCGTCAAGGATGTCGGCAACGGCTTCGAGCGCGCGGTGCCGGAGATCGCCCGGCGGCTGGTGCCGGTCGAGCCGAGCCTCACCGCGCAGGGCGACGCCTTCCGCGAGGCTCTGGGCGGCGTGACCCTGCGGGCACCGTCCTTCACGCTGCGCGGCGGCACCCGCGAGGTCCTGCGCGGCGTCATCGCCCGGGGGCTGGGGCTGCGATGAGCCGGATGGAGCACGCCGAGGCAGGCGACGCGGTCGACGGGATCGTCCTCGATCAGGTCGAGCGGCTGCTCGCCCAGCACCTCACGCCGGCGCTGCTGGCCGCCTGCGACGGGGCCGCGGGCGCGGCCGCAAGGGCGGCGGATCTCTGGCCGGCGGATCTCTGGACGGCGCTCGCCGAGAGCGGCCTGCCGCTGGCGCTGGTGCCCGAGGCGGTGGGCGGGATCGGCCTCGCCGCCACCACCGCCGCCCGGCTGATCCGGCGCTGCGGCCGGGCCGCCCTCCCCCTCCCCCTGCCGGAGACCGTCGCGGGCGCGGCGCTCTGGGTCGCCGCGGGGGGACAGGCGGGCGACGGCGCCCTGTCGCTGGTCCCGGGCGGTGGCACCGTGCGGATCGCGCCCCACGCGGAGGGGTTCGTCCTGGACGGCCGGGTCGTGCAGGTGCCCTGGGGCGGTTCGGTCGCGGCCCTGCTCCTCGACGCCGTCGACGCGGCCGGCATCCCGCACCTCGTGCGGATCGCCGCGCCCGAGACGCTCCGCGACACGCACCACAACCTCGCCGGCGAGCCGCGTGACACCCTCGACCTGACCGGCCACACCGTCCCGGCCGGGGATGTCCGCGCCGCGCCGGCCTGGGCCGCCGAAGCGGGCGTACCGTCCGTCGAATCCGTCGGCGCCTGGGTTCGGGCGCAGCAGATCGTGGGTGCCCTGGAGACCTGCCTCGGCTCGGCCCTCGCTCACGCCCAGGAGCGGCAGCAATTCGGCCGGCCGCTCGCCAAGTTCCAGGCAATCCAGCACATGCTGGCCGAGGCCGCGGGCGAGGTCGCGGCGGCGAGCGCGGCCGCCGACCTCGCTTCCGCCTGCTGGGGCGATCCGCGCTTCGTCCTCGCCACCGCCATCGCGAAGGCGCGCTGCGGCGAGGCGGCGGGCCACGTCGCGGCGATCGGCCACCAGATCCACGGGGCCATGGGCTTCACCCAGGAACACCCGCTCCACCGCGCGACGCGGCGGCTCTGGTCCTGGCGCGACGAGTTCGGATCCGACGCCCTCTGGCAGGAGCGGATCGGGCGCGCGGTCTGCGCGGGCGGCGGCGCGGCCCTCTGGCCGATGCTGGTCCGCCTGCGCGGCGGCGCCGGGTGACAGGGGAGACAGGCGTGCCGGATCACTCCGCCGAAACTCACTCCACCGAGACGAACACGGCCGGGCCCCTCGCGGGCGTGCGGGTAGTCGACCTGACCAGCGTAATCATGGGCCCGTCGGCGACGCATATCCTGGCCGATCTCGGCGCCGACGTGATCAAGATCGAGACGCCGGAGGGCGATTCCTTCCGGCATTACCGGCCTGCCCGCGGCGCCGGGATGGGCGGCAACTTCCTGCACCTCAACCGCAACAAGCGCAGCGTCCGCCTCGACCTGAAGCAAGCCGCGGCGCGGGCGGCCCTCGACCGGCTGATCGCCACGGCCGACGTCTTCGTCCACTCCATGCGGCCCGACGCGATCCTGCGCCTGGGCTACGGCTACGAGCGCGTGCGCGCGCTCAAGCCCAACATCGTCTTCTGCGGCGCCTACGGGTTCGGGGCCGACGGCCCCTACGCCCACAAGGCGGCCTACGACGACCTGATCCAGGCGGGCTCCGGCCTCGCGGCCCTGCAGACAACCGTCACCGGCCAGCCCGGGTACCTGCCCACGGTGCTGTGCGACAAGATCGCCGGGCAGGCCATCGCCTGCGCGATCCTCGCCGCCCTCTACGAGCGCCGGGCCGGCGGCGGCGGGCAGGCGGTCGAGGTGCCGATGTTCGAGACCATGGTGGAGTTCAACTTCGTCGAGCACATGGTCGGCTACGCCTTCGAGCCGCCGCTCGGTCCGCCGGGCTTCAACCGGGTCCTGAGCCCGCGGCGCAAGCCCTACCGGACCCGGGACGGCCACGCCTGCATCCTGCCCTACTCGGACCGGAACTGGCGCGACTTCTTCATCCACACCGGCCGGCTCGAGTTCGTGGACGACCCGCGCTTCGCGCCGCTCGCCGTGCGGGTCGAGAACATCGAGATCCTCTACGCGCTGGTCGAGGAAGAGGCGCCGCGCCGGACCACCGCCGAGTGGGTGGCATTTTGCGATTCGGTGAGCATCCCGTGCATGCCGGTCCTCGGCCTGGAGGACCTGCCGGAGGACGCGCACCTGAAGGCGGTGGGCTTCTTCGGCAGCGCCGAGCATCCGAGCGAGGGGCGCTACCGCACCATGCGCCGGCCGGTCTCGTTCAGCGGCAGCCGCTTCGCGATCCGCCGCCACGCCCCCCGGCACGGCGAGCACACCGCCGAGGTCCTGGCCGAGGCCGGGCTCGACCCGGCGGAGATCGCCGCCCTGATCGACGCGCCGGACAGTTCCGATGCTGCGCCCCTGGAGGCCGCCCGATGAGTGCTGAAGCCGAGACACAGGACGCCGGCGAGGACCTGCTGTTCTCCGTCGCCGACGGGGTGGCGACCATCACGCTGAACCGGCCCGAGCGGAAGAACGCCTTCACCTTCCCGATGATCGAGGCCTGGACGGAGGCCCTGCAGCGCTGCCGCACCGACGCGGCGATCCGCGTCGTGGTGGTGACCGGCGCGGGCTCGGCCTTCTGCAGCGGCGGCGACATCGTCGAGATGGGCGAGCGCCTCGACCAGCCGCCGGCACGACGCAAGGAGGAGCTTTACGGGCGGATCCAGCGCATCCCGCTGACGCTGGAGGATCTCGACAAGCCGGTGATCGCCGCCCTGAACGGCGTGGCCACCGGCGCCGGCCTCGACCTCGCCCTGATGTGCGACCTGCGCTTCGCCGCCAGGAGCGCCCGCTTCGCCGAGACCTACGTGCGGGTCGGCCTCGTCCCCGGCGCGGGCGGCGCCCATTTCCTGCCCCGCCTTGTCGGGACCGCGAAGGCGCTGGAGCTGTTCTTCACCGGCGATTTCGTCGATGCCGACGAGGCCCTGCGGATCGGCCTCGTCAATGGCGTCCACGCCGACGCGGACCTGATGCCGGCCGTGGCAGCGCTGGCGCGGAAAATCGCCGAGGCGCCGCCGCTGACGCTGAGCCTGATCAAGCGCGCGGTCTACCAAGGCATGCGCAACGACCTGCGCACCAACCTCGACCTGATCTCCTCGCACTACGCCGTCGTCACCGCGACGCCCGAGCATCGGGAGGCCGTGCAGGCTTTCATCGGGGGGCGCGACAGGACCTGACGCGTCGGGGCCCGGTCCCATTGCCGCCCGCATCAAGACCGAAACGTTTGTGCGGGCGACATCTTCCCCCCGGCGTCGCACTTTCGCGCTTGTCGCCACCGCGCTCACCTGCAAGTCTATCCAAAATTCAATCCGCGCAACGACGCGGGCTCAGGTCTGGGAGGACGCGATGACGGCTCGGATACTCGGTGCGCTCGTGTGTGCGCTCGCCTTCGTCACGCCGGCCGCGGCGCAGAGCCCCATCGTCATCAAGTTCAGCCACGTCACCACCACCGACACGCCCAAGGGCCAGGGCGCCGAGCGGTTCAAGCAGCTCGCCGAGGAGCGCACCAAGGGCGCGGTCAAGGTCGAGATCTACCCCAACAGCACGCTCTACAAGGACAAGGAGGAGGTGGAGATGCTCCAGCTCGGCGCCGTGCAGATGCTGGCGCCGTCCACGAGCAAGTTCGGGCCCCTCGGCGTGAAGGAGTTCGAGGCCTTCGACCTGCCCTACATCTTCCCCAACGAGCAGGTGCTGCGGCGCGTCCAGGACGGGCCGATCGGCCAGGGCCTGTTCAAGAAGCTCGAGACCAAGGGGATCAAGGGGCTCGGCTACTGGGACAACGGCTTCAAGATCCTCACCGCCAACAAGCCGATGCACGCCCCCGAGGACGTGAAGGGCCTGAAGTTCCGGATCCAGTCCTCGAAGGTTCTGGAGGCGCAGTTCAAGCAGCTCGGGGCGCTGCCGCAGGTGCTCGCCTTCTCCGAACTCTACCAGGCGCTGCAGACCGGCGTGGTCGACGGCCAGGAGAACCCGCCGTCGAACGTGACGACCCAGAAGCTCAACGAGGTGCAGAAGCACGCCACGCTGACCTACCACGGCTACATCGGCTACGCGGTCATCGTGAACAAGGGCTTCTGGGACGGGCTGCCGGCCGACATCCGCACGACGCTCGAGGGCGCCATCAAGGACGCGACCGCCTACGAGCACGAGATCGCCGACAAGCAGAATGAGAAGGCGCTCGCCGACATCCGCGCCACCGGCAAGACCGAGGTCTACACGCCGACCGATGCCGAGAACGCCGCGTGGCGCAAGGCCCTGGCGCCGGTCCAGCGCGAGATGGCTTCCCGCGTCGGCAAGGATCTGGTCGCGGCGCTGAACAAGGAAGCCGAGGCGGCGCCGAACAACTGATCCCGCCGCCGCGCCCGGACCGACCATGTTGCTGAAACTGCTCGATCGGCTCGAAGAGGTGCTGATCGGAACCCTGATGGCGGCCGCGACCGTCATCACCTTCGCCACGGTGGTGCACCGGTTCCTCTCCGGCATCCCGGCGCTGCAGGACTACACCGACCGGATCGACTTCGGCTGGTCGCAGTAACTGTGCATCTACATGTTCATCTGGGTCGCGAAGTTCGGCGCGGCCTACGGCGTGCGCACCGGCATCCACGTCGGCGTCGACGTGCTGGTCAACCGCCTGCCGCCGGGCGCGCGCCGGGTGATGGTCCTGGTCAGCCTTGCGGCGGGCGCGCTGTTCACCGGGATCGTCGGCACGCTCGGCACGAACTTCGTCTGGCGCATCGGCCACACCGATCAGACGACGCCCGACATGGAGATCCCGGTCTGGATCGTCTACCTCGCGATCCCCCTCGGCTCCTACCTGATGTGCTTCCGCTTCCTGCAGGTCGCGTGGAGCTACTGGAAGACCGGGCACCTGCCCGCCCGCGACCACGCCCATGTCGACGGCGTCCCGACCGTCGAGGGCGTCGACCCGATCCAGCTCGGCCGCGAAGGAGGCCCCGCATGAGCGGCCTGATCATCTTCGGGCTGCTCATCGCCCTCATGCTCACCGGCATGCCGATCTCGATCGCGCTCGGCCTGACGGTGCTGACCTTCCTGTTCACCCTCACGCAGGTGCCGATCGAGAGCGTCGCGCTCAAGCTGTTCACCGGGATCGAGAACTTCTCGATCATGGCGATCCCGTTCTTCATCCTCGCCGGCAACTTCCTGGCCCATGGCGGCGTGGCGCGGCGGATGATCGCCTTCACGACCTCCCTCGTCGGGCACTGGCCGGGCGGCCTCGGCCTCGCCGGCGTGGTCGCCTGCGCGCTGTTCGCCGCCGTGTCGGGGTCGAGCGTGGCGACCGTGGTGGCGATCGGCTCGATCATCCTGCCCGCCATGGTGGCGGAGGGCTACCCACGGCGCTTCGGCGCCGGGGTGATCACCACCTCGGGGGCGCTCGGCATCCTCGTGCCGCCCTCGATCATCCTCGTGCTCTACGGGGTGTCGACGAATTCCTCGATCGGCAACCTGTTCCTCGCCGGTGTGATGCCCGGCATCGTCCTGTCGGCCATGCTGGCGAGCGTCACCTTCGTCATCGCCAAGCGCCGCGGCTATCCGCGCATGCCGAAGGCGTCCTGGGCCGAGCGCCTGCGCGCCTTCCGCGAGAGCGCCTGGGGCCTGTTCCTCGTGGTGATGGTGATCGGCGGCATCTACGCCGGCATCTTCACCCCGACCGAGGCGGCCGCGACGGCGGCCGTCTACGCCTTCGTCATCGCGGTGTTCGTCTACCGGGACCTGAAGCTGTCGGACGTGCCCCGCGTGCTCCTCGCGTCCGCCAACATGAGCGCGATGCTGCTCTACATCATCACCAACGCGGTGCTGTTCTCGTTCCTGATGACGTCGGAGAACATCCCGCAGACGATGGCGGCGTGGCTGATCGCCATGAACTTCAGCCCGCTGGTCTTCCTGCTCGTCGTCAACATCATCCTGCTGATCGCCGGAAACGTGATGGAGCCGTCCTCGATCCTGCTGATCATGGCGCCGATCCTGTTCCCGATCGCGGTCAAGCTCGGAATCGACCCGATCCATTTCGGGATCATCATGGCGGTCAACATGGAGGTCGGCCTGTGCCACCCGCCGGTCGGGCTCAACCTCTACGTGGCGAGCGGGATCGCCCACATGGGAATCTCCGAGCTGACCGTCGCCGTACTGCCCTGGCTGCTGACGATGCTGGCCTTCCTGGTCCTGGTGACCTACTGGCCCGCCCTGTCCCTGTGGCTCCCGCGGGCGCTCGGGGCGATGTGACGGCCTGACGACCGGCGGAAGGACCTGACCGTCACGCTCGGCGCCGGGACGGCCGCTCCGGGCGCCCGTCCCGATCGCACCGGCACGGGCCGGCAGGAAGCCTGAGCATCCCTGCCGTGCCCGGAAACCGCCGCTCACGCAGGCTGCGCGACCGCGGTGCTGCTGTGCCGCAGGGTCAGCGACAGGCAGACGATGGCGAGGACGCAGGCCGCCAGCAGGAGAATGAAGCAGCCGTTCCAGCCGTAATGGTCGGTCGTGTAGCCGACCAGCGCGCTCGCCGCGACGGAGCCGCCGAGATATCCGAACAGGCCCGTGAAGCCCGCCGCCGTCCCGGCCGCCTTCTTCGGCACGAGCTCGAGGGCCTGGAGGCCGATCAGCATCACCGGCCCGTAGATCAGGAAGCCGATGCAGATCAGGGCCGCGAGGTCGACGCCCGGATTGCCCTCGGGATTGAGCCAGTAGACCAGCGTCGCCGCCATGACGCCGAACATGAACACCACGCCCGTCGCGCCCCGGTTGCCGCGGAACAGCTTGTCGGACAGCCAGCCGCAGAGAAGGGTACCGGGAATGCCGGCCCACTCGTAGAGGAAGTAGGCCCAGGAGGTCTTGTCGACCGAGAAGTGCTTGGCCTCCTTCAGGTAGGTCGGCGCCCAGTCCAGCACGCCGTAGCGGAGCAGGTAGACGAAGACGTTGGCGAAGGCGATGTACCAGAGCATCCGGTTCTTCAGCACGTGCTCGACGAAGATCTCGCGCGTGGAGAACTCGCGTTCGTGGTTCGCGTCGTAGCCGTCCGGAAAATCGTCTTTCCAGGCTTCCACGGAGGGCAGCCCGCAGGATTGCGGCGTGTCGCGCATGGTGATGAAGGCGAAGACCGCGACGCCGAGCGCCACGGCGGCGGGCACGTAGAACGCCGCGTGCCAGTCGTTGAACCAGGCCAGGCCGAGCAGGAAGAGCGGGCCGATCAGGCCACCGCCGACATTGTGCGCCACGTTCCAGACCGAGACGACGCCGCCGCGCTCCTTCTGGGACCACCAGTGCACCATCGTGCGGCCGCTCGGCGGCCAACCCATGCCCTGGAACCAGCCGTTGAGGAACAGCAGGACGAACATGATGCCGACGCTGGAGGTCGCCCAGGGCACGAAGCCGAACAGGAACATCACCAGCGCCGAGAGCACGAGGCCGATCGGCAGGAAGTAGCGCGGGTTGGAGCGGTCCGAGACCATGCCCATCAGGAACTTGGACAGGCCGTACGCGATGGCGACGGCGGAGAGCGCGGTGCCGAGCTCACCGCGGCTGTAGCCCTGCTCGACGAGGTAGGGCATCGCCAGCGAGAAGTTCTTGCGCAGCAGGTAATAGCCCGCATAGCCGAGAAAGATGCCCGCGAAGATCTGCCAGCGCAGCTTGCGGTAGGTCGGATCGACGCGATCCGTCTGGATGGGTGGCCTGTGGGCCGCGGGAGCGAGAAAGCCGATCATGGCGCGCCTTGGTGCTTGAGACCGCGGATGGACCCGGGCTCATCCCGGGCGCATCTCGGATTGGACGGGGTGCTGAGGTGCAGCGCTCAGCGTCGCGCCGTATCGGCGCGCCGACGCGCGATCCGCGCGTCCGGTCTCGACCTGTGGCGATGGTGGACGGCATGGTCCGGTCGCGGCATCGTTTCCTCCTGTGATGCGGCGCCTCTCCGGCTCGGCCGGGTCGCCGTCTCTCGGTCTCGCTGCGTCCTTGCCGGTCTCAGACGGCGGCGGCCATCGCGCCGTCGGTGCGGCCGGTCATGGACGCGATCCGCGCTCGGAGCGCCGCGACCTCGTCGGGCGAGAAGGCGAGACCGAGCTTCGACCGGCGCCAGAGAACGTCCTCGGCGGTGCGGGCCCATTCCCGGTCCATCATCCAGCGCAGCTCGCCCTCGTGGAGGCCGTGTCCCAGATCGGGTCCCAGATTCGAGGCGATGCGCAGCGCGTCCGTCCCGTAGGCGGCCACCATGCGCTGGACCGTGGCGGCGCCAAGCCGGGGCGCGGCGCGGGCGAGGCGCGCCTCGAGCTCGGCCACCCCGTCCACCGGGAAATCGCCACCCGGCAGTGCGGCGCCTCCGGTCCACGAGCGGCCGCGCGCCCCGAGGCGCTGACCGATCTCCTTCAGGGCATCCTCGGCCAGCTTGCGGTAGGTGGTGATCTTGCCGCCGAAGATGTTCAGCACCGCCGCCTCGCCGGCCGCGCCGTCCGTCTTCAGCACGTAGTCGCGCGTCGCCTCCTGCGCCGCGGAGGCATGATCGTCGTAGAGGGGGCGCACCCCCGAGAAGGTCCAGACGATGTCGTCCCGGCGAAGCGGCGTCGCGAAGTACTCGCTGGCGGCGCTCAGGAGATACTCGATTTCCTCCTCGGTGATCGCCGCGTCGGCGGGATCGCCGGAGAAGTCACGGTCCGTCGTGCCGACGAGCGTCGTGTCGTTCGCGTAGGGGATCGCGAAGATGATGCGCCCGTCCGCGTTCTGGAAGATGAAGGCCCGGTCGTGGTCGTAGAGCTTGCGCAACACGATGTGCGAGCCCTGCACGAGGCGCACGTGCTTGGCCTCGCTCCGGCCGAGCGGGCCCTGGATCACCCGGTCGACCCAGGGGCCGGCCGCGTTGACGAGGAAGCGCGCGGCGATCTCCTCCTCGCGGCCGGTCCGAAGCTCGCGCCGGACGATGCGCCAGAGATCGCCCTCGCGCCGGACCGAGACGACGCGGGTCCCCACCGCGATCTCGGCGCCCCGCGCCTCGGCGTCGCGCGCGTTGAGCACCACCAGGCGCGTGTCGTCGACGCGCGCGTCCGAGTACTCGAAGCCGCGCCGGAACTCGGATTTGAGCGGGGCGCCGACCGGGCCGGAGAGGTCCACGGGGCGCGTGCCGGGCAGGCGCTTGCGGCCGCCGAGATGGTCGTAGAGGAACAGGCCGATCCGCAGCAGCCAGGCCGGACGCAGGCCCGCGTGGAGCGGCAGGACGAAGCGCAGCGGGCGCACGATGTGGGGCGCGATCCCCCAGAGCACCTCGCGCTCGGCCAGCGCCTCCCGCACGAGGCGGAACTCGTAGTGCTCCAGGTAGCGCAGACCGCCGTGGATCAGCTTGGTCGACCATGACGAGGTGCCGCTGCCCAGGTCATTCTGCTCGGTCAGCGACACCGAGTATCCCCGGCCGGCCGCGTCCCGCGCGATGCCGCAGCCGTTGATCCCCCCGCCGATGACGGCAACGTCGAACGTCCGCATGATCCTCCCCCTCTCGTGCCGCGGCGTCAGACGCGCGGCTGCGAAAGCAGAGGAATTGAATACGAAACCAAAGGAAAGTCAATCGAAACCAATACGCTCAGCGACCGGTTTCGACGAGCCGCACTCCGGACGCGCGGCACAGGTCGCGCAGCGTGTCGCTGGGGCAGCGATCGGTCACGAAGGTGCCGACCTGGCTGAGTTGGGCGAGCCGGACCGGCGCGCTGCGCTCGAACTTGGTGGAATCGGCGACCAGCACGACGTGGCGCGCGTTGGCGATGATCGCCTGCGCGACCCGGACCTCGCGATAGTCGAAGTCGAGGAGGGCCCCGTCCTCGTCGATCGCCGAGGCCCCGATCACCGCGAAATCGACCTTGAACTGGCGGATGAAATCCACCGCCGCCTCCCCGACGATCCCCCCGTCCGAGCGGCGGATCAGGCCACCCGCCACGATGCACTCGATCTCCGGGCTGGGCCGCAGGGCGAGCGCGACGTTGAGGTTGTTGGTGATGACCATGAGGCCGGAATGGCTCAGCAGCGCCCGGGCGACGGCCTCGGTGGTGGTGCCGATATTGATGAACAGCGAGGAGCGGTCCGGGATCAGGTCGGCGGCCGCGCGCGCGATCGCCGCCTTCTCGGGCGCCGCGATCGCGTTGCGTGCCTCGTAGTCGAGGTTCTCGGCGCCCGCGCCGAGCACCGCCCCGCCGTGGATGCGCGAGAGGAGGCGCGCGTCGCAGAGGTCGTTCAGGTCCTTCCGGATGGTCTGCACGCTGACCGCGAACCGGCCGGACAGGGCATCGACCGAGACGCGCCCCTCGGTCCGAGCGACGTCCATGATCGCGTTCTGACGCTCCGAGAGCATGCCTTCAGACCTCCGCGCGGCGAAAACGAAACCGGTTTCGGTGCGAACGCGCGAACGATGCCGGAAAGCGAAGGCGCGCTCTGAACCGGCCTTCACGCCTAGCGGATTCACCTCCGGGAGGAAACGTCCGGACCCCGCGGCCCGGCCCGGCGGATGTTGACGCTGCGCGCCCGCGCGTCGACAAGCGCCGCGATGGCACGGTTTCGGTATTCGCATCGATGACGCGCGCGGCCGTCCCGCAGAACTGGTCTCCGGTCGGAGGCGGGGATCTCGGCGACCTGATCCGCGATCATGACTGGGCGGCGACGCCGCTCGGGGCCATCGCCTCCTGGCCCGCGCCCGTCCGGACCATCGTCCAGACCCTGCTGCTCTCGCCGGTCCCGACGGTGGCGATCTGGGGAAGCGACGGGATCCTGGTCTACAACCGGGGCTACGCGGAGGTCTGCGGCCCGCGCCATCCGGAGGCCCTCGGCGGGCGTCTCCTGGAACTCTGGCCGGAAGCCCGCACCTTCAACGCACACGTGATCGCCAGCGGCCTGTCCGGTCGCCCGCTCAGCTTCCGCGCCCAGGAACTGGAGCTCTGGCGACACGGGCATCCGGAGACGGTCTGGATGGACCTCGACTACACGCCCATCCTGGACGACGAGGGGACGCCGATCGGCACGCTCGCCACGGTGCTCGACATCACCGAGCGCGTCCTCAGCGAGCGTCGGATCGCCGAGAACGAGAGCCGCCTCGGCTTCCTCGACCAGCTGGGCCAGGCAACCGCGAACGCCCGCGACGCCGGCACGATCCTGGAGATCACCACGCGCTGCGTCGGCGCGCACCTGAACCTGTCGAATTGCGCCTACGCCGACATGGATCCGGACGGCGACGGCTTCACCATCCGCGGCAACTGGCACGTGCCGACGTCGCCCTCGATCCTCGGGCATTACAGCCTCGCCGATTTCGGCGCCCTGGCCGTCCAGGAACTCAATGCCGGCCGGCCGCTCATCATCAACGACAACGCCGCCGAGCTCGCCCCGCACGAGGCCGAGGCCTTCCGGGCGATCGGGATCGCGGCCACCATCTGCATGCCGCTGGTGAAGGACGGACGGCTCGCCGCCCTGATGGCCGTCCACCACGCGCGGCCCCACCGCTGGTCGCGCGCCGAGCTCGCGCTCATCCGCGAAGCGACCGAGCGCTGCTGGGCGCATATCGAGCGTGTCGGCGCGGAGGCGAGCCTGCGGCTCAGCGAGGCGCGGCTCCGCGCCCTGGTCCACGCGACCTCCGACGTGGTCTACCGCATGAGCCCGGACTGGCAGGAGATGCGCCAGCTCGACGGTCGCGGCTTCCTGTCCGACATGGCGGAGCCGAGCGTGCGCTGGCTCGACCGCTACGTCGATCCGGCCGACAGGCCCGAGGTCATGGCCGCCGTCAACGACGCGGTCAGCCGCAAGGGCCTGTTCGAGCTCGAGCACCGGGTCCGGCGCGCCGACGGCGGCGTCGGCTGGACGCTGTCGCGCGCGGTGCCGCTGATCGATCGGCACGGGACCGTCACCGAGTGGTTCGGGATGGCCAGCGACGTCACGTTCCGCCACGAGGCCGACGCGCGGCTCAGGGAGAGCGAGGCCCGCTTCCGCGCCATGGCGGACGACGCGCCGGTGATGACCTGGATCACCGACGAGACCGGGGCGTGCATCTACCTCAACCGGCGCTGGTACGAGTTCACCGGGCAGGCGGAGGCCGAGGCGCTCGGCCTCGGCTGGCTGGACGCGATCCATCCCGACGACCGCGCCCACTCCGAGCAGGTGTTCCTGGCGGCGAACGCCGACCGGGCGTCGTTCCGCCTCGAATACCGCCTCCGGGACGGGGACGGCCGGTACCGCTGGGCGCTCGACGCCGCGTCGCCGCGGTTCGCCTCCGACGGCGCGTTCCTCGGCTATTTCGGCTCTGTCATCGACATCGACGAGCGCCGCGAGGCCGAGGCGCGGCTGCGCACGCTGACCGACGTCGTGCCGGCCTTCGTCTGGTTCGCCTCGCCGGACGGCCGCCTGCATTACCTGAACGACCGCTGGTGCGCGTATACCGGCCTCGACACGCAGGCGTCGCTGCCCGATGGCTGGATCGAGGCGGTGCATCCGGACGATCGCGCGCGGACGGCGGCGGTCTGGGCGGACGCGCGCGAGCAAGGCGTCACCTACGAGATCGAGGTGCGCTATCGGCGGCACGACGGCGCGTATCGCTGGTACATGGCCCGGGCCGAACCGCTGCGCGATCCCGGGGGGACCATCACCGCCTGGTTCGGGACATCGACCGACATCCACGACCGCAAGCTGGCGGAAGACGGCCTGCGCGAGCTGAACGAGACCCTGGAGAGCCGTGTCGCCGAGCGCACCGGAGAGCTGCTCAAGACCGAGGAGGCGCTGCGCCAGTCGCAGAAGATGGAGGCCGTGGGCCAGCTCACCGGCGGCGTGGCGCACGACTTCAACAACCTGCTCACCATCATCCGCTCGTCCGTCGACTTCTTGCGCCGGCCCGAGCTGCCCGAGGCGCGCAAGGCCCGCTACCTCGACGCGGTGTCCGACACGGTCGATCGCGCCGCCAAGCTGACCGGCCAGCTTCTCGCCTTCGCCCGCCGCCAGACCCTGGACCCGCAGGTCTTCGACCTCGGCGACCGGTTGCGGGCCGTGGCCGAACTGCTCGACACGGTGACGGGCGCGCGGATCCGGGTCGTCACCGCGATCCCGGAAGTCTCCTGTGCCGTGCGCGCCGACCTGAGCCAGTTCGAGACGGCGCTGGTGAACATCGCCGTCAACGCGCGCGACGCGATGGACGGCGAGGGCACCCTCACGCTGCGATTGACCTGCACCTGCCCTCTGCCGGCGATCCGCGGGCACGCGGCGAGCGCGCGGCCGTTCGCGGCGATCGCGCTCACCGATACCGGCTCCGGCATCGCCCCGAACGTGCTGGACCGGATCTTCGAGCCGTTCTTCACCACCAAGGAGGTCGGCAAGGGGACGGGCCTGGGCCTGAGCCAGGTGTTCGGCTTCGCGAAGCAGTCCGGCGGCGATGTCGCGGTCGAGAGCGTGCTCGGCGCGGGGACGACCTTCACGCTCTACCTGCCCGAAGTCGCGGCCGAGTCCGCGCCGTACGCCGCCGTCGCGCCCGCGGAGCCGGCCTCCCCCATCGGTTCCGGCCAGCGCGTTCTGGTGGTGGAGGACAACGTCGAGGTCGGCACCTTCGCCACGCAGATTCTGGAAGATCTCGGTTACGAGACTACCTGGGCCGCGAATGCCGAGGAAGCCTTGGACCGGCTCGGACCCGAGGGAACGGAGTTCGACGTCGTGTTCTCGGACGTGGTGATGCCGGGGATGGGCGGGCTGGCCCTCGCGCAGGAACTCAGGCGCCGGATGCCGCGGCTTCCGGTGCTCCTGGCCTCAGGCTACAGCCACGTCCTCGCGCAGGACGGCGCGCACGGATTCTCGGTCCTGCACAAACCCTACTCGGCCGAGCAGCTCGGACGCCTGCTCCGGCAAGTCACCGCGCGGAAGCAGGGCGCGACGGCGACGCCGTGAGCCGCTGCGGCGCGCACGCGCGCCCCCCGGCTGTTTGCTGATGCAACCGGCGGTGTAAGACGGGCGCCGACGACCCGGAATGATGACGGTGCCGTCCCCCCGCGCGCGACTGACATGACGACGCCTGAACACCCATCCGCGCCCGCCACCGGCGACGGCGGCCCGTTCGACGCCGACGGCCTGCGGCTGACGCTCGACGAGGCCGGCATCTGCGGCTGGGCCCTCGACATCCCGACCGGGCACGTCACGATCCTCCCGTCCTGCATCCGCCTGTTCGGCGTGCCGCCGGACCGTCTCACCACCCTGGACGAGATCCAAGCGCGCGTTCACCCGGACGACCGCGCCGCCCGGGCGGCGGCGATCGGGCGCGCGCTGACGGACGGCGGAAGCTACGAGATCGACTTCCGCGCCGTGCATCCCGATGGACGCGTTCACTGGTTACGCTCGCGCGGGCGCGTGCAGGTCGATGCCGGCGGCCGGCCGTGCCGGCACCGGGGCGTGGTCTTCAGCATCCACGCGCAGAAGCAGGCCGACGAGGAGTTGCGGGCGCGCGAGGCGCACCTGCGCTCGATCCTCGACACGGTGCCCGATGCGATGATCGTCATCGACGAGCAGGCGCAGATCAAATCGTTCAGCGCGGCCGCCGTGCGCCAGTTCGGCTACGGCTCGGACGAGATGGTCGGGCGGAACGTCAGCGTGCTGATGCCGGAGCCGTACCGCAGCCAGCACGACGCCTACATGGCCCGCTACCTCCGGACGGGCGAGCGCCGGATCATCGGCATCGGCCGCGTCGTGGTCGGCCAGCGCAAGGACGGCTCCACCTTCCCCATGGAGCTGTCGGTCGGCGAGATGCGCTCGGGCGGCGAGCGCTACTTCACCGGCTTCATCCGCGACCTGACCGAGCGGAACGAGACCGAGACGCGCCTGCAGGAGCTGCAGTCCGAGCTGGTGCACATGTCGCGCTTCACCGCCCTCGGCGAGATGGCCTCGACCCTGGCCCACGAGATCAACCAGCCCCTGACGGCGATCGCGAGCTACCTGAAGGGCTGCCGCCGCCTCCTCGGGCGCATGGAGGGTCCCGAGGTGCCCCTGCTCGCCGACGCGGTGAACCAGGCGGCCGACCAGGCCCTGAGAGCCGGGCAGGTGATCCGGCACCTGCGGGATTTCGTGTCGCGCGGCGAGAGCGAGCGCCACATCGAGGGATTGCCGAAGCTGATCGAGGAAGCGAGCGCCCTGGCCCTCGTCGGCGCCAAGGAGAAGGGCGTGCGCGTCCGCTTCGATCTCGACCCGGACGCGCCCCTCGTGATGGCGGTCCGGATCCAGGTGCAGCAGGTCCTGCTCAACCTCATCCGCAACGCGATCGAGGCCATGCAGGACGTGGCCCGGCGCGACCTGACCGTCGCCACGCGGGCGCTGCCCGCCGAGGGCCTGGTCGAGGTGCGCGTGTCGGATACCGGGACCGGCATCGCGCCCGAGATCGCCGAGCAGCTCTTCCAGCCCTTCGTGACGACGAAAGCGAACGGCATGGGCGTCGGCCTGTCGATCTGCCGGACCATCGTCGAGGCCCACGGCGGCAAGATCCAGGCCGGCCCCGGTCCGGACGGCGGGACGACCTTCCGCTTCACCCTGCGCACCTTCGACCGCGAGGAGATGGCTCATGTCGAGTGACGCGCCCGTGCACATCGTGGACGACGATCTCGCGGTGCGTCAGGCGCTGGCCTTCCTGCTGGCGACCGACGGGCTGACCGTCCGCGTCCACGATTCCGCGACCGCCTTCCTGGCGGCAGAGCCCGAGCGCGTCGGCTGCGTCGTCACCGACGTGCGCATGCCCGGCATCGACGGCGTCGAGCTCCTGCACCGCCTCCGTCAGCGGGGTAGCCTGCCGCCGGTGATCGTCATGACGGGCCACGCGGACGTCGCCCTCGCGGTCGCGGCCATGAAGGCCGGCGCAGTCGACTTCATCGAGAAGCCGTTCGACGACGAGGTGCTCCTCGCCAGCATCCGCTCGGCCCTGGCGCGCTCGGACCGGACGGCCAAGCGCGCGTCCGAGCGCGACGCGGTGCGGGCGTGCCTGGCCGAACTGACCGAGCGCGAGCGGCAGGTGCTGGAGGGACTGATCGCCGGCAAGGCCAACAAGGTCATCGGCCTCGATCTCGGCATCAGCCCGCGGACGGTGGAGATCTACCGGGCGAACGTCATGTCCAAGCTCCAGGCCGGCAGCCTCTCCGAACTCGTCCGCATGGCCCTGATCGCGGGGCAGACGGACGGCGACTGAGCGCGGGAGCGGTCCCGCAGCCGGCCGGTCCCTCGGGCGCCCCGGGGGCAGCATCCGGGGGCGGTGGTCCGAGCCGGGATCCGCGTCGACGCCGTCTAGGTCGTGGCCAGCATTCCTTCCCCGAGGAAGGAGCCGGGCCCCGGCACGCCGGGCAGAGCGAAGAAATAGCCGCCGCCGATCGGGCGGATGTACTCTTCGAGCCCCTCGCCGGACAGACGGTTCTGCACGGTGATGAATCCGGCGGCGAGGTCTGCCTGGTAGCAGACGAACAGCAGGCCCATGTCGAGCTGGCCGGCGGCGGTCAGCCCGCGGGAATAGTTGTAGCTGCGGCGCAGGATCAGGCTGCCCTCGGTGCCCGGCAGGCGCGGATTGGCGAGACGGATATGGGCCGCGAGCGAGATCGCCTCGCCGTCCGGGTCGGCGGCGTAGTCGGGGACGTCGCGCTCGTGTCCCTGCCGGAGCGGCGCGCCGCTGCCCTTGTGCCGCCCGATGATGGCCTCCTGCTCGCCGAGCGGCGTGCGGTCCCAACGCTCGACGAGGGTGCGGATGATCCGCACGACCTGATAGCTTCCGCCCGTCGTCCAGGCCGGCTCGTCCTGCCCCGCTCCGACCCAGACGTAACGGTCCATCATCCGGAGGTCCCGCACGTCGAGGTTGGCGGTGCCGTCCTTGAAGCCGAGCATGTTGCGCACGGTGTCGGCCCCCATGGTCTTCACCACGTGGGGCGGGAGGAAGCCCTCCATCTTCCAGCGTGGCGTGAGGAGGCCGGGCGTCGCCTTGATGACGTCGCGCAGGGCGTGGATGTTGGTCTCGGCGGTGTTCGAGCAGAACTGGATCAGCAGGTCGCCGTGGCACTGCGCCGGGTCGAGGGCGTCGTTGGGGAAGCGCTCCATCGGCCCGAGATGGCGCGGGCGGGCGCGACCCAGGCCGAACCGGTAGTCGAACAGGCTCGCGCCGACCGAGACGGTGGCGGTGAGATTGTCCGGGAAGATGGTCGGCCCGAGGATGCCGGAATTGCGCGGCGGGAGCTGCGGGTGGAGATCGGGCACGGCACCTCCCCGCGTCAGGAAGGCGAGGCGCTCGGTGAGCGTCCGGAACAGGTGGGGCAGCTCGCCGCGCCGCTCGGCCAGCACGTCGAAGGCGACGTACAGGACGGCGGCCGGCTGAGGGGTGACGATCCCGGCTTGGTGGGGGCCGTAGAAGGGCTGAGAGACGAGCGTCCCCTCGGTGGCGGTGGTCGGCGTCGCGTCCTCGGCCCGGGCGGGCCCGAGGAGCGCGGCGGCGCCGAGGCCGCCGAGAAACCAGCGGCGGGTGGGAACCGGTGAAAGGAAGCGCATCGTCGCTCGGCAAGATCTGGTCGCGCTGCCGCCTTTAGCCACGAAGAGAGGCCACAGCGCGGCACCTCGGCAATGATATCAGTCTAGACCCAACCGGCCACGCAGCGTCGACAGATCTTCAGCCAACAGGGTGATGGGCCCCTTCAGGGCGTTGCGGTCGCGGGCGGTGAGGTTGTCGTAGCTCTGGAAGCCGCCGTCCGGACTGCGGTAGCGCGCGAGCAGGTCCTCGACCCGCTTGTAGCTGCGCTCGACCCGGGCCACGAAGTCCCGGTCCGTCAGCAGCGGCCGCAGGAGCGTGAACACCACCTTCGAGCCCTCGATATTGGCCTGGAAGTCCCACAGGTCGGTGCGGCTGTAGCGCTCCTCCTCGCCGCTGATCTTGGTGGCGGCGATCCCCTCGATCAGGGCCGAGGCCGCCCCGACCGCCCGGGCGGGCGGGATGGCGAGCGCCGCGAGTCGGTCGCGCAGGGTCACGGTCTCGGCGGTGAGCCGCTCCGCGACCTCGCCGAGCCCCTCCGTGGTGCCGAGGGTGAACAGCGCCATCTCCAGCCGATGGAAGCCGACGAAGGCGGGATCGCGCTCGCGCAGCTCGAACTCGTCGCTGCGCACGTCGAGACGCTTGATCAGCTCGGGAAACAGGGCCGCCACCGGCTCGATGCGCTCGTAGGGCGCGCGCGCCGGGGCGTAGAGCCGACGCGCCTCCGCGAGCTGCCCGGCCTGGATCGCCGCGACGAAGCGCGCGGTCTCGCGCACGAAGGCGTCGGCCTGGGCCACGACGTAGGTCCTGTACGCCGCGAGGGCCGCGGCCAGCTCCGGCGGCACCGGCCGGGACGGCCGGGCGGGACGCGGGCTGTCCGGCATGTCGAGGGACCAGCCCGGGCGGGGATCGCCGACGCCGATCAGCGTCGCCAGAGCGAGGGCCGCGATGCGGGATCGGTCCCGGGCGAGGCTTGGAGACGCGGGCATGGGCGGCGGCGCATCGTGACACGGGGCGCGGCCCGAGCCGGCCGCATCGACCGGCTAATCGAGGCCTCACCGGCGGGCAACTGCCGACCGCGGCGGCGGTTCGCGGCGGGCCCTGGTCGACCGGCCTTCCGGCGGCCTCGCGGAGCATGATCGCGGCGCGCTCAGACGAGGAGCGGGATCACGATCGCGAGCAGGACATTCCCGCCGACGAGCAGGATCAGAGGGAGCGTCTCCATGCCGGTCAGCCCAGGCAGGACCGGGCGCGGATCCCGGCCATCGCGGGCTTCGCCGGGCAGGCGGGCGCGTCCGCGGCGTAGCTCCGGGTGCCGGCCGGCTGCCCGGTGACGGCCTGCGAGAGCGCCGGCAGGTAGGTCGTGCCGACCATGATGCCGGCCGAGAGCAGGAGGCGGGCGATGACGTCGAGCATGGTGTTTCCCCTCATTCGGCCTTCGAGGACCGTTGTGCGGGGCGGTATCTACACAAGCGGTGCTGCGGGAATATTGCGTCCCGTGTTGCTTCAGCGCTCTCGGGAAGTCATCGCGCCGATGGCACAATAACGGACTATGTCGTCGCGGAATCAGCGACGGATCGGGGAGCGGGACGGGTGACGGGGCGCGGGACACGGTGCGCGGCGCGATGATCCGCGGGTTGGGGAGGTCCGGGATCGCGCGCCGCGTCCTCGTGGTCGGCGCGATCCCGATTCTCGTCGCGGCCGCCATCGCGCTGGGCGCCTGGATCCTGCTCTACGAGGCGGAGCGGGCCCGGACAGGCGCCGTGGTGGCGACGGAGACCGCACAGACGCTGACGTCGATGAACCGGGCGCGGGCGGATGCCGTCAGCGGCGGCACCGCGCGGCGGGACGAGGCCGAGCGACGCTTCGACGAGCGGGCCGCCACGGCGGCCGGGCAGCTCGAACGCCTGGAGGGTCTCGCGCGCACCCGCGGCCAGTCGGCTCTCGTGGCGACCGTCACGGGCGATCTGAACTCGCAGGTGACGCGCATGCGCTCGCTCCTGCTCTCCGAGCGGACCGCGAACGCGACGATCGCCGATATGGCCCGGCGGGCGGACGCCCTGGTGGCCCTGACCGACGTCGCGCGCCGGCGCCAGCAGCAGGACAACGCCCAGTTGATCGCCGTCCTGGCCGTCAAGGATGCCGAGCTGGAGCGGAACCAGGGCGTCGTCACGGCCCTCCGGGAGCTCCGGGAGGCGATCAGCACCGCGGAGCTGAACCGGGCGCGCATCGGCCGCCCGGTCTTCCCGATCGAGTTCGATGAGCTCGCCGCCGACCTGCGGCAGCTCGATGCGGTAGGCGACCGGCTGCGCCGCGTCCTGCGGGTCGACGGCGAGGCGGGGGCGGCGGACCGGGCGACGGAGCTCCTGAAGGCGTACCGCGACCGGAGCCGGACCGAGGACGGCCTCAACAGGGTGCTCTCCGAGGGCTTCGAGCTGACCCGCGCGACCCAGGCCGGCCGCGTCCTGGTCGAGTGGTGCGACCAGCTCGTCCAAGTGAACGTCACCCGGCAGAACCGGCTGTACGAGGAGGTCGCGCTCCTGATCCGTCACTCGGTCCTCTCGAACGAGGCCGAGCTCTCCGCCCAGGACATCGCCCTCACGGCCCTGCGCCTGGCCCGAAGGACGGATGCGGCCCTGGCGCGCCGGGATACTGCGGAAGCGTCGCGGGTGCTGGAGGCGGGCGCGGAGCTGTCGGGCACGTCCCGGACGCTGCTCATCCCGGTGAGCATCCGGGACGAGATGGCGGAGGCGATCGACGGGTGGCGCACGCAGCTCGCCGCGACGATCGAGAAGATCAGCGAGCAGAACGAGACCATCGCCGACATGGACAGCCGCGCCGCCACGATGAGCGCCAACGCGCAGACCCTGAGCCGGGCCTTCATCGACGATGCCGACCAGTTCGGCAGCGTGATCCGGCAGCTGCTGGTCGTGGGGGCGGTCGGCGCCCTGTGCCTGGGGATCGGCGCCGCCGCCGCGGTGGCGCGCTCGATCACCCGGCCGCTGCACGCGCTCCAGCACAGCATCGTCACCGCCGCCGCCGCGCCCGCCCCCGAGGATATCGGCCGCGACAGCCACCTGCTCACCCGACGCGACGAACTCGGCGACATCGCCAGGGCGACCAACGCGTTCCTGGAGCAGATCCGCCGCCGCGAGGCGGACCGGCGCAACGCCTCCCAGCGCGCCGACGACGCGCTCACGACCCTGCGGCAGGCCCAGGAGGACCTGATCCGCGCCGAGCGGCTCGCCTCGCTCGGGCAGCTCGTGGCGGGCGTCTCGCACGAGATCAGCACCCCGCTCGGCATCGCCCTGACCACGGCGACACAGGTCCAGTCCGACTCGGCCGCGTTCGCGCGCATGGTCGGGGACAACCAGCTCTCCCGGTCGCGGCTGACCCAGTATGCCGGGCGGATGCGAGAGGGCGCGCAGCTCCTGACCAGCAACCTGATGCGCGCGGCCGATCTCCTCTACAGCTTCAAGCAGGTGGCGGCCGATCAGGCCATCGAGGACCGCCGCCCGCTGAACCTCGCGGACTGGATCGACGAACTCCTGAAGAGCCTGCGCGCCCTGGCGCGGCCAAGCCGCCACGTCTTCGAGGTCGACTGCCCGCCCGATCTCGTCGTCGACACCCTGCCGGGGATCCTGGCGCAGGTCGTCTCGAACGCCGTCAAGAACGCGATCGAGCACGGCTTCCAGGATCGGGAGGGCGGCCGCATCACCATCACGGGGATCCGGTCCGGGGACGGCATCGGCCTCTCCATCGCCGATGACGGGCGCGGCATCGACGGGGCCGACCTCGGCCGCGTGTTCGACCCGTTCTTCACCACGGCCCGCGCCCGCGGCGGCACGGGCCTGGGCCTGCACATCGTCCACAACCTCGTGGTGAACCGCCTCCAGGGGCGGGTCGAACTGCAGAGCAGCGCGGGTGCCGGCACGGTGCTGCGGCTGTGGCTACCGGAGCGGCTGGCATGAGCGGCGCGACGCAACTCACCCGGCGCGGCGTCGGCCTCCCGAGGCTGCCGAGCGCCGGCCTGCTCATGACGCTGCTCGTCGGGCTACTCGTCGGGCTGCCCGCCGCGCTGCGCCCGCTGCCCGCCGCGGCCCTCACCGAGATCCAGTTCTGGCACGCCCTGGACGGGCCGAACGGCGAGCTGGTGACCCGCCTCGCCGAGACCTTCAACGCATCGCAGCCGGACTACCGGGTCGTGCCGGTCTACAAGGGCTCCTACGCCGAGACGATCAGCAGCGGCATCACGGCCTACCGCACCGGCGCGGCGCCGCACCTGCTGCAGGTCTTCGAGGTCGGCAACGGCACCATGGCGGCCGCCGTCGGCGCCGTCAGATCCGTCGCCACCGTGATGCGGGAGGCCGGGCTCTCGGTGACGCCCGAGGACTTCCTGCCGGTCGTCGCCACCAATTATCGGGATGCCGAGGGCGGGATGCTGTCGCTCCCCTTCAACGTCTCCTCGACGGTGATGTGGATCAACCGCGACCGGTTCCGTCTGGCGGGACTCGACGCCAAGCAGCCCCCGGCGACCTGGCCCGAGGTCTTCGAGGCCGCGCGGCGGCTCAAGGCGGCGGACGGCAAGCGGTGCGCCCTGTCCTCCGCCTGGCCGACCTGGGTGCATCTCGAGCAGCTGTCCGTCTGGCACGACCGGCCGCTCGCGACCCGCTCCAACGGCCTGGACGGCTACGATGCCGAACTCGTCTTCAACGGCCCGCTCCAGGTCCGCCACCTGCAGAACCTCGTCGACCTGAAGCGCGCGGGCGTGTTCGAGTACAACGACCGCGTCAATCGCGGCGAGAGCCGGTTCGTCTCGGGCGACTGCGCGATCTTCCTCACCTCGTCCAGCCTGTACGGCAAGGTCGCCACCGCCGCCCGGTTCGACTGGACGGTCGTGCCCATGCCCTTCTATCCCGACGTCGTGCCGGAGCCGCAGAACGCGATCCTGGGCGGCGGCTCGCTCTACGTCATGCAGGGCAAGACGCCGGACGAGTACCGCGGCGTCGCCCGGTTCCTGGCCTTCCTGATGGACGGGCGGCAGCAGGCCGCGATGTACCGGAACACCGGCTACATCCCCACCACGCGCGCCGCCTACGACGACGCGGTGGCGGAGGGCTTCTTCGAGCGGCACCCGCAGCTCCACGTCGCCGTGCAGGAACTCACCCGGCGGCCGCCGACACGCAACACCGCCGGTCTGCGCCTGGGCAACATGCTGCAGATCCGGGACATCTGGGCCGAGGAGCTGGAGGCGGCGCTCGACGGCGCGAAGGCGCCGCAGCGGGCCCTCGACGACGCCGTGGCGCGGGGCAATCAGGTGCTGCGGGTCTTCCAGCAGCGGACCAAGAAGTGAGCGTGGTCGGTCGGCCCACCCCGTCATCGCGAGCGCCGCGAAGCGACCCAGGGATGCGCGCCGTTAGTGGACGTGGCGCTGCTGGATTGCTTCGCTCCGCTCGCGAGGACGGTGCTGTCGTTGCCGTCAGCGCGGGTCGCGGAACCGTACCGTCTCGAACAGGTGGCGGCCGAGGGGATCCATCGTCAGGCCGAGCACGTCGTCGCGGAGCGCCAGATGCACCTTGGTGTGGGCCAGGGGCACCCAGGGCATCGCGCGCCGGGCGATGGCCTGAGCCTGCCGGTACAGAGCCTGGCGCGCCTCCCGGTCGCCGGTGCGGCGGGCGGCCTCGACCAGCCGGTCGTAGGCCGGGTCGCACCAGCGGGCGAGGTTGGCGCCGCCGGTCTGGGCAGCCTTGCAGCCGAGCAGGACGTTCAGGAAGTTGTCCGGGTCGCCGTTGTCGCTCGTCCAGCCGTAGAGCATCAGCGTGGGCTCTCCGCCGTACAGGGCGGCGCGGTACGCGTTCCAGGGACGCGTGACCGGGCGCGCGCGGATGCCAACTTGCGCGAGGTCGGCCTGGATCATGTCGGCGACGCGCCGGCCGTTCGGGTTGTAGGGTCGGCTGACTGGCGGATACCACAGGTCAACGTCGAAGCCGTCGGCGAGCCCGGCCTCGGCCAGCAGGCGCAGCGCCTCGCCGCGGTCGAAGGGGGTGTCCGGCAGGTCCGCGTCGTGGGCCCAGATCCCGGGCGGCAGCGGCCCCTGCGCCAGGATCCCCGCGTCGCCGTAGACGCCCGCCACGATCGCCCGCCGGTCGATGGCGAGGTTGACCGCGCGCCGCACCCGGACGTCGCCGAAGGGCGCACGGGTCGTGTTGAGGGCGAGATAGGCGACGTTCAGCTCGGCCAGCGCGAGCAGCGTCAGGCCCGGCTCCGCCCGGATCGCGTCGAGGTCGCCGGTCGCCGGGAACGCCATGGCGTGGCACTCGCCGGCCCGCAGCTTGTTCAGCCGGACCGCCGCGTTCGGCGTGATCGCGAAGACGAGACCGTCGGGTCGCTCGCCCGGCTCGTTCCCGTCCGCGGCGCGGCGCCAGTAATCCGGGAAGGCGCGGTAGCGGAGGACCTGATCCGGCCGGTACCCCTCGAACACGAACGGGCCCGTCCCGACGGGCGCCCGGGCGAGGTCGTCCGACGCGTTGCCGGCCGCGAGGGCGGCCGCGTACTCGGCGGACAGGATGGCGCCGAAGGCCTGCGCGATGTTCGCGAGGAAGGTGGTGTCGGCCTCGCGCAGCCGGAAGCGGACGTGGCGCGAATCCTGGGCGTCGACGGCCTCGATCAGGTCGGCGAGGCCGAGATCGTGGAAGTAGGTGAAGCCCTGCGCGGCGCCGTCGGGCCCTGAGCGCCGCTGCCGGGTGAACGAGAACACCACGTCGTCGGCGTTCAGGGCGCGCGTGGGGGTGAAGCGCGCGTTGGCGTGGAAGCGGACGCCGTTCCGCAGAGCGAAGACGTAGGTCCGGCCGTCCTCCGAGACCGTCCAGGATTCGGCGAGGGCCGAGCGGATCGTCGTGGTGCCGGGCACGAACTCCACGAGCGTATTGTAGACCTGCCACGCGGCGTTCATCGTGGTGGTGGTCGTAGCGCGGGCGGGATCGAAGGTTTCCGGGCTGCCTTCCGAGCAGAACACGAAGGTGCGCGCCGATGCCGGGCCGTGACCCAGGATCAGCGCCGAGATGAAGGCGACCGCCAGGGCGCGCTGGCCGGCGCGGTATGCCGCGGCCGGCCTCACGGCGTCCGGATCGCGCCGGTCCGCGGCCGGGCGGCCGCTCCGGCACCCTGGGCGGGAAAGTCGATCTGCACGACGGTCCCCTGGCCGGGCTCGCTGCTGACCGCGATGCGGCCGCCGAGCTTGGCGGTCACGAGATTGTGGACGATGTGCATGCCGAGCCCCGTGCTGCCGGCGCTGCGGGCCGTCGTGAAGAACGGGTCGAAGATCCGGTCGAGGTGCTCCGGCGGGATGCCCTGACCGGTGTCGCGGACCTCCATCCGCACGAGGCCGCCCTCCCGTTCCGACACGTGCACGGTGATCCGTCCCGGCTCGCCCGCGCGGAAGCCGTGCACGACCGCGTTCGCGATGAGGTTGGTCACGATCTGCGCGAGCACGCCGGGATTGGTGTCGATGACGAGGTCCGCGGGGCAGGCGCGCTCCACCACGTGGCCGCCCTTGCGCAGCATCGGCCTGAGGCTCGCCAGCAGGTCGTCGAGCCAGGTCGCCAGCACGACGCTGCGGCTCTCGTCGCTGACGCGGTCCACCGCGACCTGCTTGAAGCCCTGGACGAGGTCGGCGGCCCGGGTGAGATTCGTGCAGAGCAGGGTAGCGCCCTCCTCGACCCGGTCGACGAAGTGGTTCAGCCGGGACCGCGACAGCGTGCCGGCGGACAGGCCGGTGCGGAAGGCCCGCGCCTCGTCGCTCATGAGCGTCCCGGTGGTGAGCGCGATGCCCAGCGGCGTGTTGATCTCGTGGGCGACCCCGGCCACGAGTTGCCCGAGGGAGGCGAGCTTCTCGGCCCGGACGAGGTTGTCCTGGGTCCGGCGCAGCTCGACCAGGGCGACGTCCGCCTGATCCTTGGCCCGGCGCAGCGCGCCTTCCCGGCGGGTGATCTCGGAGACGAACACCGCGGTGGCGCGGGCGATGTCGCCGAGCTCGTCGCGGCGTGCCGTGCCCCGCACGGCCGCCCCCGCCGGGTTACCGGTCAGCATGACCATGTCGCCCTGGAGGGCGCGCAGCGGCACCAGGATCGAGCGGGCGACGAGGATCACGACCAGCGCGCCGAACAGCAGGAGCCCGGCGGCGCCGGCGAGCAGGATCCGCTGGATGACGATGCCGGACCGGTCGGCGTCCTCCACGAAGGCGTCGTTGAGCGCCTTGGCGCTGTCGCTCATCGTCGCGGCGAGCCCGTCCATCGCGACGATCATGGCGTTCTGCTGCCGCAGGCCCCCGATGGTGGTGGTGAGGCGCCCGCGCCACCCGTCGAGGGCCTGGACCATCTCGGCCTGGATCAGCGGCGAGATCGGCAGCGAGGCGGCGCTCCGGGCGAGGCGCTCGCCCTCGTCGCGCATCCGCTCGGCGAGGGCCGCGTCCCGGTGCAGGAGGGCGCCCGCGGTGCGCGGCCCCAGCTTGAGGGTGCCGATCGCGACGTTCTGGGTGGCGCGCTCGATCTCGTTGGCCTCCACGGAATAGGCCAGCAGCTGCGCCACCTCGTCGTGCAGGCTCTCCTGGCCGGACGTCTCGATCTTCAAGGTGCGCTCGATCCAGGCGTCGAGCCTCGCGCGGAGGTCCGGCTTCGACCCCGCCGTCTCGGCGGTGAGCGCGTCGAGGGCCTCCGCGTCGGCGTCCCGGCCGTCGGCCCGCAGCGCCGCCGCGAGGTCGCGGCTGGCGGCGCGGAAGAGGCCCTGCGCGCGCGGGCCGTCGCTCTCCGAGACCGCCGCTCCGGCGGGGCCGGCCGCGGGGGCCTCGCTCCGGGCCGCGGCCTGAGCGGCGAGCACGGCGCTCTCCGCGCTGCGGGCTCTCAGGGCGTTGAGGCGGGCCACGAGGCCCCGGGCGACCCGCAGCGCCTCGACCTTCTCGGCCGTCGAGCGCGCGAGGTCGGCGTTCGAGGCCTGCTGCCGCAGGCGCGCCCGGTCGGTGAGGTCGATCAGGGTGTCGGCCCGCTGCGTCATCTCGCGGATCAGGCCGTCATTCTCCCGGGTCCGGCGGACGAAGGCGTCCATCTCGCCCCGGTAGCGGGCCAGCGCCCGCTCCACCGAGGCGGTCCGCGCGCGCTGCTCGTCGATGCGGGCGAAGCCGGCCAGCCGGCCGAGGCCGGCCTCGGCCCGTGCCGTCAGGGCGGCGAAGCGCTCGGCGTAGGCGGGCCGGTCCTGCGCGTCCGCGGCGGCGTACTGGTCGCGGACCAGGCGGGCGGTGGCGATGTCGTGGTACACGTCGGCGGCCAGGACCGCGCCGCGCCGGGCGCGCTCCTCCTGCGCCAGGAGGAGCCAGCCGGCCATGGCGATCGCGCCGGCGGCGAGGATCGGCACGCCACCGACCAGGGCGATCTTGGGTCCAACCCGCATCCGCGTCCCGACATAGGGGTCCGGCAGCAACTTAAGGCCGTGCCGGAGAGCGGTGCAATCGGGCGGCGCTGCGGCGACCGGTTCATCCGGCTTCCGCGCGCAATCTTCGGTCGATGCCGCCCGCCCCGTCATCGCGCGCGCAGCGAAGCGACCCAGTGCTGCGCGCGCCCGGCCGATGTGGCGACGCCGGATCGCTTCGCTGCGCGTGCAGAGACGGCGTCGAAGCCATCCGCCACGGGCGGTCTCAGCGATGTCGGGATCGGGGCGGCCGCGGCTCCGGGCCGGCCAGCACGGCATCCTGCGCGTCACGCGCGCAATCGCGCGGCGGCGGCACGCCGAACCGCTCGGCGCAGGTCGGCAGGCGCCGCGGAGCGCATTCTCCGCCGTGCAGCATGCGGCGCAGCGCGCCGAGCAGGTCGGGATCTTCGTCGACACCGGGGTCGTCGCGGAAGTGCGGCATGGCGGTTCGCGCCCCTCACCGACGGCCGGGCGCGGCGTCGACAGCGATGAGCCGGACGCGACGGCCCGCCGGTTCGCCGACCGGGCCGGCACCCGCGCAGGCGCCGGGCGGGTACGGCCAGGCCGCCCCGCCACAGGCGGCGCCGTCACGGGCCGCCGCGGAGGCCTTTGCGCCCCCGCTGGCCTGCATGGGCACCGTGCTGGCCGCTTGGGTCCAGCCGACGAGCGCCAGGACGCAGAGCGTGCCGAAAGCCGCGGCCGACGAGGTACCGATCACGTGTCGCATGGCCCGTCCTCCGGGCACCTCCGGCCCTCGGTCCTGCCACGCTGATAGGGACGCTCCGTACCGCGGATATTGCTTCCAGCCCGATCTGGAGCGTAAATTGTTGCGTCACCCCATCACGACGCAACATTGATCCGGGTCGCATCAGTCTCCCTCGGGGCGGAATATGTATCCGAGGCCCCGCACGGTGCGGATGTAGCGCGGATTGCCGGGGTCCGGCTCGACCTTCTTGCGGATGCGGTTGATCCGTACGTCGATGGCGCGGTCGAACGCGTCCGGGTCGCGGGCGTCTGCGAGGTCGAGCAGGCGCTCGCGCGAGAGCGCCCGCCGCGGATTGTCGGCGAACGCCTTCAGCAGGTCGAATTCTGAGCGGGTGAGCGCCTGCTCCAGACCGGCATCGTCGCTGAGGCGCAGGGCGTCGAGCTCCAGCCATTTCGTGCCGAACCGGATGCGGCTCACGGGAACCGGGGCCGGCGCGGCGGTCGGCGTCTGCACGCGGCGCAGGACCGAGCGCACGCGGGCGACCAGCTCGCGCAACTCGCAGGGCTTGGGCAAGTAATCGTCGGCCCCGAGCTCCAGCCCGACCACGCGGTCGATCGCGCTCGCCGTGGCGGTGAGCATGATGATCGGGATCGCGGTCCGGGCCTTGAGGTCGCGCACGATGGAGAGCCCGTCCTCCTCGGGCATGTTCAGGTCGAGCACGATCAGGTCCGGGCTGTGGCCGGCGAGGTGCTCCCGCAAGGAGCGCCCGCCGTCGCACAGGACCACCGAGAACCCGTGGAGCTTCAGGTAATCCCCGACCATCTCGCGGGTCGCTGCCTCGTCGTCCACCACGGCGATCGACGGGATCGCCGCACCGCCGCGGGCGGCGCCGGGGGCGGGGCTGGTTGGTATGGTCATCGCAGCGGTGCGCACTTTCCGGGTTCGCTCTTGAACGAATGCAGGAATCGTATCGGCTCACGGTAGCGTGACAAGTTTTCAACACGATTTCTAGCGTAGTCGTCCGATTGCGAGCAGCATTTCAGGTCATAGCCATGGACGATGACACCCTCACGCTGATCCCTGACGACCTCGACGAGGCGCAGCCGACCGCGGGAGCCTGGGTGATCGCCGTGATCGACGACGATCCGGCCGTGCATGACGGCACGCGCTACGCGCTGGCGAGCTACACCCTCGACGGGCGCGGCCTGGAGATCCTCACCGCCCGTTCGGCCGCGGAGGCGCGGGTGCTGCTCGCCGAGCGCCGCGACGTGGCGGTGGTGCTGCTCGACGTGGTGATGGAGACCGACAATGCCGGGCTGGAGCTGGTGGACTACATCCGGCGCGAGCTCCGGCAGGAGACCGTGCGCATCATCCTGCGGACCGGCCAGCCCGGGCAGGCGCCGGAGCGGCGGATCATCGTCGACTACGACATCAACGACTACAAGGCGAAGACCGAGCTGACCGCCGACAAGCTATTCACCAGCCTCACCGCGGCCCTGCGCGCCCATCAGCAGCTCAAGCGCCTCGACGAGACCCGGCGCGGGCTCGAGATCATCATCGACGCCGCGCCGATGCTCCTCGATCACAAGTCGATGCAGCGCCTGGCGGAGGGTGTCCTCACCCAGGTCGCCTCGCTCCTGAACGTCGCCTGCGCCGGCATCCTGGTCCTGCGCGAGACCGCCGCCCCGCAGGAGCGCTTCTGCGTTCTGGCCGGCTCCGGCTGTTACGGCCACTACGCCGGCCGCGAGCCGTGCTGGCCGCTGGAGGAGCGGGTGCAACCCCTCGTCGAACGCGCCTTTGCCGAGCGCCGGCACAGCTTCGGCGAGCACTGGTCGACCCTGTATCTGCACACGGCGAGCGGCAGCGAGATCGTCGCGCTGATCGAGGCCGACCGCCAGTTGTCCGAGACCGACCGGTCGCTCATCGCCCTGTTCACGAGCCGGCTGTCGATCGCCTTCGACAACGTCATCCTCTACGAGCGGCTGCAGCTGACCAACGCCGACCTCGAGCGGCGGGTCGTCGAGCGGACCGCCGAGCTGATCCGGGCGAATCGCCGGCTGGACCTGCAGCGCTCGGACCTGCGGCGCGCCAACAGCCTGAAGACCGAGATCCTCGGCACGATCGCGCACGATCTGAAGAACCCGCTGGCGGTCATTCTCGGCCGCGCCGAGATGCTGTCCGACCTGATCGACATGCAGGGCGACCGGGAGCAGATGCGGGCGCAGGTGCAGCACGTGCGCACCAGCGCCAAAGGGCTGACGACCATGATCGACAGCCTCATGGCCGACGCGATGAACGACGCCCTCGACATCAGCCTGCGCCGGGAACCGGTCGACCTCGCGGGCCTCGCCCGGGAGGTCTGCGAGGCCGACCGGCCGCTCGCCGACGCGAAGGACCAGACCCTGGTCTGCGAAGGCCCGGACGAGCTGTTCCTCTGCGGCGACGCCGAGCGCCTGCGCGAGGCCCTCGACAACCTCGTCTCGAACGCCATCAAGTACAGCCCGGCGGGCGGGGCGATCACGGTCCGGGTCAGCCGCGAGCCGGGCCCGCGCGGCGCGGAACTGATCTGCGCCGTCGCCGACCACGGGCCCGGCCTCTCGCCGGAGGATTCGGCCCGCGTGTTCGGGCGGTTCCAGCGCCTGTCGGCCAAGCCCACCGGCGGCGAGAATTCGACCGGTCTCGGGCTCTCGATCGTCCGTCGGATCGCCGAGCTTCACGGCGGCCGCGCCACGGCGGAGAGCGCCGGTCCGGGGCTGGGAGCGGTCTTCGCGATCCGCTTCCCGGAAGAATCCGTCGGGCTGATCTGAGGGATCGCCGGGTCAGTCCGTGCCGCCACGCGAGACGTCGCGCAATCCGGCGGCAGAGGAGCTTGACCACGACGCCGCTCCGAGGCGGCCGATCACCGGCCGCGACCGCGAAGAGACGGCAGATGGCGACGCGCAGGATGACGAACACCGCGTCCGGATCCGACCGGCTCGTCGCTTGGTCGATGATCGCGGGTCTCGCACCGGCTCTGATCCAGTACGCGCACGGCGTCGCCCTGCCCGCGCGCTTCGTCGGACCGGCTGGACGATCCCGGCTCCGATCGCGTCGCGAAGGACGCGCGATGCCGCCGGGGAGCCGCTCAAGGCCGCGACGGGCGCGCCTCTGCGTCACCGTCCCCCGGTGACCGGGTCCGGAGATAGGCGATGAGATCCCCCCGATCGAGGGGATCGGGAAGGCCGCGGAAGGTCATGCTCGTGCCGGGCGCCAGCTTCGCCGGGGCGGCGAGCCAGAGGTCCATCCGCTCCGGTGTCCAGACGCCGCCCAGCGCCCGGAGCGCCCCGGTATAGCCGTAGCGCCGGCTGTTGCTGGCGACCGGCTTGCCGAGCACGCCGTAGAGTTCGGGTCCGTTCCGATCGCCCGCCCCCGGGCTGATCGTGTGGCAGGCGGCGCACTGACCGAACAGCCGCCCGCCGCGCTCCGCGTCGGCCACCCGCATGACGTCGTCGAACGTCGGGGTCTCGCCCAGGGCGCGGCGGCGCTCCCGTCCGTCGTCCGAGCAGGCTGAGGCGAGCAGTACCAGCGCCAGTGCCGAGACGCGCGAGGGACGACGCGGGATCCGCGGGCGCGTCCGCCTTAGACACCGGAGCATCGCGTTCCCTTCGCGGTCAGAGGGGTCGGACCGGCATGGGCCGGTCGGCCGTTGGGGAGCGCGGCGCGCCGAGCACGATCCAGCCGACGACCGGGGCGGCGCGCGACCGGGCGGCGCAGCTTGGCCGAGCGCGGGAAGCTCGCGCCGCCTCTGCCGGCTCAGACAACGGTGGAGATCGCGCCGGGCGGGTGCGCCAGCAGCGTCGCGAGCAGGCTGAGGCCGTACCGGAGCGTCTCGGCGTCCGGCGCCGCGCCCAGGGAGACGCGGATCGCTTCCGGGGCGGCCCCGACCGCGAAGGCGTCGCTCGGGACGACCGACACGCCGAGCTGGCGCGCGTGGGCGCCGAACTCGCCGCGACGCCAGGGATCGGGCAGCCGGAGCCACAGATGGTGCCCGCACGGATGCGCCCAGACGTCCAGGTCCCGGAGCGTCTCGCGCGCGACCGCCTGCCTGAGCTCGTTCTCCTGCCGGATCGCCGCGACGATGCCGTCGAGCTCGCCCTCGGCGATCCAGTGCGAGGCGAGCGCGGCCGTGAGGGGCGAGGCCATCATGTTGATGGCGCGCAGTTCGGCCGCCAGCCGCACCGCCTCGTTCGTCCCCGGGACCGCGACGTAGGCGATGCGCAGGCCGGGACTCGCGCATTTGGACAGCGTCGCGATGTGCCACGTGATGTCGCTCGCCTGGGACGCGATGGGAGCCGGCGCGTCGTGGGGCAAGGCGCCGTACGCGTCGTCCTCGATGATGGCGACGCCGTGCGTGCGGGCGATCTCGGCGATCCGCCGACGCCGGATTGCCGGCAGGGTCGCCGTGGTCGGGTTGTCGAGGGTCGGCACGAGGTACAGGGCCCGCGGCCGATCGGATCGGCACCGCTCGAGCAGGGCGTCCGGGTCGAGCCCCTCCGCGTCGCCGGCCACAGGCAGGAGGCGGACGCCGCGGCGCTCCGCGGCCATGCGCAGCCCGGGATAGGTGAGCGCCGGGACGCAGAGGGCGTCGCCCGGCTTCAGGACGGCGGCGAGCACGGCGGCGAGCACGACCTGGGCACCGCCGGCCACGAGGACGCGCTGCATCGGGAGCGCCCCGAGCCGTTGACCGAGCCAGTGGGCCGCCGCCGCCCGGTCGGCGAGGTTCCCGGCACTGTCCTGGTACTGCATCCGGGCCAGGAAGGTGGACGAACCGGCCAACCGCGACAGACCCGCCTCCAGGCGCTCCGCCAGCCGCGCCGCCTCCGGCTGGGGCGGCATGTTCATGCTGAAATCGACGCTGCCGGACGGATCGGGCCTGCGCATCTCCGCGGCCGGCGATCGGGACGCCCGGACGAAGCTGCCCCGGCCCGCGGTCGCGTCGATCAGGCCCGTTCGGCGCGCCTCGTTGAAGGCGCGCGTGACCGTCGTGAGATCGACGTTGAGGTGCTTCGCCAGGGCGCGCTGCGGCGGAAGGCGCGCTCCCGGCGAGAGCCGGCCGGCCCGGATGTCCTCGGCCAACGCCCGGACGATGGCGAGGTACTTGGGCCCCGTGTCGCCGGCGATTGTCGGGCTCCAGGATTCCATCATTGACCCCTGTAATCCCACCACTGTATGCATACATTGAGTGTGCGGCCAGATCTCTCAGTGTTCGCAACCGGCCGCGATCCGCCGGAAACCTGTCGGATGGCTCAGTCTCAACCGCGATTGTATGGCTTGATATGCCATACAATCGGCAGGCGCAAGGCCGGTCGATCAGGGATCGGCGCCGGCCTGTTGCTCAGGACCGTCGATGATGCAGAGGACCACCGACCAATCGCTCATGTCCGTCGGCCTGCGCTGCCGCTGCCCGCGCTGCGGGACAGGACGCCTGTTCGACGGCTTCATCACCCTGCGGCCGCGCTGCGAGGCGTGCGGGCTGGACTACGGCTTCGCCGATCCGGCGGACGGGCCCGCCTTCTTCATCATGATGACGATGGCGTTCCCCGTCACCGCTTTCGGGATCTGGCTGGAACTCACCTACGATCCGCCGCTCTGGGTCCACGCCGTGGTGACGCTGCCGCTGCTCCTCCTGGCCTGCGTGCCGATCATCCGACCGCTGAAGGGGCTCTTCATCGCCAGCCAGTACATCAACAAGGCCGAGGAGGGACGCCTCGCGGTCCCGAAGGCGCCGGTCTCCGGTCCGACGTCGCGGGACTGACCGCGTCGCCGGTGCGTGCGCGCCGCCGCGATGGTCAGGCGGCGGTCGCGGCACGTTGACCGGAAGTCGACCGCCGGGCTAGCCTCGCGGAATCAGAGTATTCCGGGATATCTCGTGGGCAGAATGTTTCGCGTGATCGTCCCGGCGCCGGGGCTGCGCGACGATAGTGGGAAGCGTACACGGGCAGATTTGGCATCTCGGCGGATGCCGGTGATCGGGACGCGCGGCCGCGCAGGAAAGTCTTCGGTCCGGCCGCGCCTCACGTCACGGGACGGGCTCCGTGAGGCGCCCGCCGCCGGCTCGACGGCGCGGCGCGGGACGGCACCGCGACCGATCGCCCTGTCGCGGCGAGCGGGCCGAACCTGACGGGAGGGGGGTATCGATACCGCCATCGCACGCCTGGAGCGCGCCATCGGCCGCGCGGCCCGCGGCCTGGTCGGGCGTCGCCACGTGGTGGAGCTGGTGCACCTCGCGCTGGTGGCGCGCGAGCATCTCCTGCTGATCGGACCGCCCGGCACCGGCAAGTCGGCCGCGGTGCGGGCCTGCGCCGCCGGGACCGGGGCGCGCTGCTTCGAGTACCTGATCGGGCGCTTCACGGAACCGGCCGAACTGTTCGGCCCGCTGGACCTCGAAGCCCTGCGCGCGGGCAAGCTGCGGCCGGACATCTCCGGCATGCTGCCGGAGGCCGAGTTCGCCTTCCTCGATGAGGTCTTCCTCGGCTCCACCGCGATCCTGAACGCGCTTCTCGGCGTGCTGAACGAGCGCCGCTACCGCCGGGGGCATTTCGACACCGCCGTCCCGCTGCGCTGCTGCGTCGGCGCCAGCAACGCCCTGCCGGAGGATCCCGGTCTCGCGGCCTTCGCCGACCGCTTCCTCGTCACGGCCTTCGTCGATCCCCTGGCCGACGCCGACCTGGAGGCCCTGCTCGCCGGCGATCCGGTCGCGTCCGTCGAACCCGGCGACGGGGATGCGCCGCTGACGCTCGCGGAGATCGACGCCCTCGCCGAGGCCGCCGCGCGGATCGACCTCGCGCCGGTCCGGCCTGCCTACGCGCAGGTGGTGCGCAAGCTGCGCGCCCGCGGCGTGCGGCTGAGCGACCGGCGCGTGGTGCGGGGCCAGTCGCTCCTGGCGGCGGCGGCGCTCATCGCGGGCCGGACGGCCGCGGAGGAGGCCGACCTGTGGCCGGTGATCCACCTCGTCCAGGACAGGATCGCGCAGGACGAGGCCCGCGACCTGCTGCGCGTCGAGCTCGGCGCCGCGGCGAGCCCCGTCCTGCCCGCGGCCGCCAAGGCGGCGGGCTACGGTCCGGCCGCACGGGCCGCGGACCTCGCCAGGGAGGGGGAGGCTCTGGCCGCCTCCGCCCCGGACGACCGCATCGCCCCCGCCTTCGAGGCCTGGCTGGTCCGCGCCGAATCCTTCCTCGTGCAGATCGACGCCGCCTTCGGGGCGGAGGAGCGCCCGCCGGCCCTCGCCGCGGCGCGGGACGCGCTGCTGACGCGCTGCCGGGCACCGGTCGCGGGCGTGACCCCGGCGTGATCCCGGATCCGGCGCGTCTTCCCCTGCGGTTGATGCCGGCGGCCGGCGGCTCGCCGGTGGGTCTGCGCCTCACCCGCAGCGACGCGGCCGGTCTCTTGGCGCGGATCGCCCCGCGGATCGGCCGCTACGCCACCCTGCGCCTGGCGCTGGCGGGCGGCGAGGCCGTCCTGTTCGCCCCCGACACGGGCTCGGGCCGGCCAGTGCTGCCCTGGTGCGCGACGCCGCTCGAGTGGCTGGCGGCCGACGGGCCGCTGCTCCTGCCCTTCGGGTACCGCCTCGCCGTGCCGGCGCCCTGGCGCGCCGAGGTCGCGCGCCGCCTGCTCGACCGGCACGGGATGGGCGGTCCGGCACTGCTCGTTCCCGACGGCGAAACCCTGCGCCTGCTCGACCTCGCCGGCTCGCGCGCCGTGCCGGACATCGACACCGGCCGCCTGGGAGAGGCGGCGTGAGCGCCGCGTCGACCGGTCCGCTGACGACCCTGCCGCCGGCGCTCGCACCGTGGACGGCGCTCTTCTCCGACATGGCGGAACCGGATCTGCGGATCCTCGCGGCGCTGGTCGAGGCGCTGCGGCCCCTCGTCGAGCGGGCCGACGGCGCGGGCGGGCAACCGCAGGGCGAGATCGACGGGCTGGGGGGCCTCGGAACCCGCGGCGGGATCGAGCGCCTCGTCGCCTCGGAGTGGCTCTGGCGCGACCTCGATCCGGACGCCTTCCTGCAGCGCGCGGCCGAGCGCGACCTGCTGACCCTGGAGCCGGTCTACCGTCAGGCGGCGGATGCGGGCGCCGTGCTGGCCGTGGTCGATACCGGGCCGGAACTCCTCGGCGCCCCCCGCCTCGTGGCCTTCGCGGCGCTGCTCTGCCTGGCCGGCCTCGCCCGGCGGCGCGGCGCGCGCCTGCTCTGGGCCTCGACCGCCACGCCGGAGCGGCGCTGGCTCGGCGCGTTGAAGCGGTCCGACGCCGCGATCCTTCTCCGCGAGAGCGCCGCCACATCCCTCGACGCGGTCGAACTCGAACGGGTCGTGGCCGAGCCGGTCGCGACCCGCGCGGCCGGGCGGCCCGGCGCCAGCCTCTGGCTCATCGGCGGGTCCGACCTGCCCGAAGCGGCGCGGCCGTGCCGGCGGATCACCATCGTGGAGCGGCCGCGTCTCGGGCCGGACGGCCTCGCCGTGGCCGCCGACGTCACCGTGCTGGACGCCACCGGCCCTGTCGCCGCCGCGCGCCTCGACCTCCCGCCGGAGCGCGAGGCGGTGGCGCTGTTGCGCGACCCGTTCCGGCCCCGTCCGGCTCCCGGACGCCCGCCGTCCCGGCGGTCCGCGCTCGACCGGAGCGCGGCGCCTCCGGACTGGGCGCCCCGCGGGCTGGCCTTCGCGCCCTGCGGCGAGCACCTCCTGGTGGCGCGGCCCGACGGCATCCTCATCGTCCCCGTCACCGGCACCTCCGGCGCGCTGCGCCTGCCGGTCGCACCCCACGAGCGCCTCGTGGGGCTCGCCGTCGGCCGGTCGCGGATCCGGGCCGCGTGCCTCAACGTCTACGCCGACGACGCGCGCCTGACGCTCCGCAGCTGGACCTTCGACCGCTCGGGCGCCGCTGCGACGCTCGACCGGCGGATCCCGCGGGACCATCCTCTGGTGAGCCGGCGCCTGCCGAAGGCGGTTCTGCCGCCCCTCGGGATGCTGAAACGCCGCAACCGGTCCTGGCTCCTGGCGGCCGACGGCACGGCCTTCCTGGTCTCGGAGACGCGGCTGATCGAGTACGCGCCGCTCGCGGGCGAGCTTCCCCTCGCGGTCACGCCCGCCGGTCTGCTGATGCGCGATCGCGCGGACGGGGTGATCGCGCGGCGGCCTTCCGACGGGAAGGTCGTGGCGCGGTTCCCCGGCCGGGCCGGATCGCTGCGGCCGGGCGGCGGCCTCGCCCTCTGCGCGGTGCGCGGGCAGCCCACCCTGGGGATCGAGCAGGCGAGCGGGCACTGGCACGTGGTGAACGCCGCGGACGGAGCGGTCGCGCACCTCGGGCCGCAGGGCCGGATCATCGGCATCGTGCCCCCGTACGACGGCGTGCGCGCCCAGGCCGTCGGAAGCCTCCTCGCCCTCCATCTCGACCACGACGAGGCGGGATCGGCGCGCCTGACGTTCCGGACCCCGGACGGCGCGGCGGCGGGCGATCCCCTGACGCTTCCGGACGCGACCCTCGAGGCGGTGCGCGTCGCCGTCGATGCCGATGCCGTCCCGTGCATCGCGGCCGCGCGGTGCGACGCCGCGGGCTTCGTCGCCGCGCTCGCCTTCGGCCAGCTCGACCGCGGATGGTCCCACCTGAGAGATCTCGGCGCGTTCGCGGAAACCGTCCCGTGCCTGGGCGCCTGAGGCCGCCGCCGGTCCCCGATGCCCGGGAGCCGCTCGCGGCCCTGCGCCCGCGCGGCTGGGTGCATGCCGGCACGATCCCCCTCGACGGGATCCTGATGGCGCGCGGCCCCGCGGGGCCGGACTGGCGCGCCCGGCTCCTTCCCTGGCTCGAGCACGCCGCGGAGGTGCGGGCACGCGGCGATCGCGTGCTCGTGCTGTTCGCCGCGCCCGTCACGCGGGACTGCGCGGCCCTCGGACCGGTCCTGCCGGTCGTGCGCAGTGCCGGGATCCTGACCGCCGTGCCCCTCGCCGAGCCGGAGCCGCCCGTCGCCGCGGCCCTGCGGGACCATGTCGTCCACATGACGGGGGGACGCCTCGCCGCCGAGCCGCTGGCGGCCTTCGCCAGTCTCGACATCGCCGGTTGGTGGGATCTCGACGCGATCGCGGTGCATCCGGCCGAACGCCTGCCGGTCCTGCGACCGGCGCCGCCGGCGCGCCGCCTCGTCAGCGCCCCCGCCCTCGTCGCCGACGCGGACCCCCTCGCGCCGGTCCGCGACGCCGTGACCCGGCGGCCGCGGCGCCGGACGAAGCACGTCCTCGGCGATCTCGTCACCCGCGGCCGGCGCGTGATCGGCGGCGCGTTGGGGCTCCTCTGGACCGCCTACGTCGTCCTGCTGGCCTCCATCATGGTCGGCGCCATGGTGCTCGGCTTCGCCGAGAACGTCCGGACGACGGCGGAGCACGGGGCCGCCGCGGCCCACTGGGGCAGCCTCGCGCTGCCGGTGCTGGTCCTTCTCGTCCTCGCGTGGTTCGCGTTCTGGCGTCGCGGAGCGCGGGCCGGGCGTGAGGCGGCTGCGCCCTCGGCCAGCCCGCCCGCCGCGACCGGCACCGGGCGCACGCCCATCTGGCGCCGGGCGGCGGCGTGGCTCGCGTGGCGCTCGCCCTACGCGGCCCATCTTCGCCGCCTCTATGCCCGGCGGCTCACCGAGGTCGAGCGGCTGTTCGCGGCGGGGCGCGTCGACGAGGCCCTGTACCGGGCGATCGGTCTCGGCGGCGCGGCGCGGCGCGGGAGCGCCTTCGCCGACCTGCCCCTGACCGGGCCCGGGCTGCGCAGGAGCCTCGACCTCGATCTCGGGCCGCAGCGGGCGAGCGGACTGAGCCTCGCGCCCGCGGACGAGATCCGGCTCGCGGCGCTCTACCGCGCGCAGGCCGCGGCGATGGCCGGACGCGGCGACACGGAACGCGCGGCCTTCGTGCTCGACAGCCTGGTCGGGAACCCGCACGAGGCGGTGCGCCTCCTCGCGGAATCCGGGCGCCTCGAGACCGCAGCCCGTCTGGCCGAGGCGCGCCGCCTCCCGCCCGCGACGACCGTCCCGCTCTGGTTCCGGGCGGGGCAGACCGAGCGGGCCCTGGCACTCGCCGCCCGCCACGAGGCCCACGCGGAGCTCTGGAAGGAACTCGAGGCCGACGATCCGTTCCGACCGGTCCTGGCCGAGGCCTGGGCCGCGCGCCTCGTCGGGATCGGCGCCCTGGATCGCGCCGCCGCGGTCACCTTCGGCCTGCCGGCTCTGGCCGAGCGACGACTGGACTGGATCCGGCAAGCCCTCGACGCCGAGACGCCGGTGCCGGCCGCGCCGCTCGCCCGGGCCCTGCGCGCTCTGTCCTGGGAGGGACGGGACGGCGACCGGCTGCACGCCGCCTTCACGGACCTGGTGAGCGGGACCGGGGCCGAGGCGGCGGCGCGCCGGAGTGCGGTGGCCGCGCTCCTGCTCGACGCGCAGTTCGAGGGCGGTCCGGTGCGGCCGCCGACGCCCGCCTTCGCGCTCCTCTGCCGCGGCCTCGCGCGCCGCCTCGCCGCGGATGACGGCATCCTCGGCCACGATGCGGAGCGCGCCCGGCTCGCCGGGCGCCTCGCGGAAGCCGGCGGACAGGTCGCCCTGCGCCAGCATCTCCGGCAGCTCAGGACGCGCACCGCACCGTCCGCCTCCCGCCTGGCGGGCCCGCTCGTCGTCCCTGACGGCCCGGCGCTGGCCGAGATCGCCGATGCCGCGCTCCTGTCGGGCGGGCGGCTGCTCCTGGGCTACCGCTCCGGGCTCGTGCGCCTCCTCGGCCGCGCCGGCCGCGAGCGCTGGCGGGGACAGGTGGATGGCCTGACGGGCTTCGCGTGTCTCGGCGCGGGCGACCGGGCCCTCGTTCTGCGCGAGACGCTCGACGGCCCCGACGTCCAGCTCTTCGACGCCGGCACCGGACGGCTCCTGCCGCTCGGTCCCCTGCCGATCACGCACTGGCATGGTCAGGCGGACGAGACCGGCTGGCTCGTCTTCGACGGGGAGGCGCTCGTCCGGCTGGACACCGCCTCGCTCCTCGGTCGCGCGGGCGGCGCGCCCGGCTCCGACGGCGCCCTGGCGCACCATTGGCGCCTGCCCATGACCGAACCGGGCCGGCCGCTGCTGCTCGCTGCCTTCGCGGACGCGAGCGCCCTGATCTACGCCCGGCACGACGGCCTGATCGAGTGGTGGAGCCTGTCCTCCCGCACCCTTGCGGTGACGTGCCGGTTCTGGACGCCGCCCGATCGCGGCGTCGGCGTGCTCGGCCTGACCGAGGCCGTCGCCTGGTCCCTCGAGGGGACCGGCGTGCATCCGCACCTGCGGGCGCATCCCCACGCTTTCACGACGGCCTCCCGGGAGCAGGAGCGCGCGTTGATCGAGGCCGCCGCGCGCGCGGAGCCCGCGGATCCGCCGCGCCTAGTCGCGGCGGAGAACGGCCGCCTCTGGGCCGCGACCGCCACCGAGGAGGGGACGCTCTGGGCCGGCGTGCCCGGCGCGAACCGGATCCGCGGACCGGCCGTCCTGTGGCAGGGCAGCGGGAGCCTGCGCGCGCGCTTCGCTCTCGAGGGCGACGCCGCGGCCGTCTTCGACGAGCGCGGTCGCCTGATCGTGTTCGAGACCGTCACCGGACAGGTGACCCTGCGCCTAATCTGACCGGCCGGGCTCGCGCACAGCCTTGGGCACGCGACACCATCCGGGCTAGCTTCCCCGTCGGACGACGACGTCGCTGCCCCGGCGACCGGCAGGCTCACCCCGACGATCCCATGCGGCCCCGCACGCCTCCCCTCTCCACGCTCAGGCTCTTCGAAGCGGCCGGCCGCCATCTCAGCTTCGCCCGCGCGGCGTCCGAACTGAACCTGACGCCGAGCGCCGTGAGCCACGGGATCGTCGGCCTCGAGAAGGCGCTGGGCGTCAAGCTGTTCGTCCGGGAGCCGGGCCGGCTGGCGCTGACGCGCGAGGGGGCCGAGTACCTGACCTACGTGTCCGAGGCGCTGTCCCTTATCCTGATCGGCACGCGCCGCCTGCCCACGCCGCGGTCCGGCAGGACCCTGGCCATCAGCTGCGCACCGACCCTGGCGACGCGGTGGCTGCTGCCCCGGCTCCCGGCCTTTCGCAGCCGCCACCCGCAGATCGCGATCCGGATCGACACCTCCCACCGGCAGGTCGGCTTCCCGATCGACGGCTTCGACTTCGCCCTCCGTCTCGGCCGGGTTCCGACTCCGCGCCACCGCAGCGTCCGCCTGTTCGAGGATTGGCTGCTCCCCGTCTGCAGCCCGGCCCAGCGCGGGGCCGTCACCGGTCCGGACGGCGCCCTCGATTTCCGGCGCGCGACGACGATCCACGTCACCTCCGCGACCGAGGACTGGCAGGCCTGGAGCGACGCGTCGGGGGCGGTGGAGCGGGCCTCGGCCGACACCCTGCACGTCGACAGGTTCGCGATGGCGCTCCAGGCCGCGGCCGCGGGCCTCGGCGTCGCCCTCGGCCGGGGGGCGCTCATGGACCGGGAGCTGCGCGAGGGTACGCTCGTCGGGGTCGGCCCCGCCGTCCCGGCGGCGACCTCCCACTGGCTCGTGAGCGCCGAGGGCGACGACCGGCAGGAGCCCGACCTGTTCCGGACCTGGCTGCTGGCAGAGGCGCGCCGGTTCGCGGCCGAGCAGAAGCGGCGCTTCCCGACCGGCGCCGCCTGAGAGCCCGACGGGACCGGGACGGCGCGCCCCGCCCGCGAGCGGCGTTCACTGCCCGTGGAAATCTTCTCGTTTGTCGCGCCGGCCGCTGGCTACGACCGTCTCCGAAGGCGACAGCCAACGGAGGCCGCGATGGCAACGATCGGGCGCGCGCGCGCAGGGCGATGGGGCGGGTTGCCGGTGGTGCCGGTGGCGGTCGCGGCCGGCCTGGTTCTGAGCGGCGCGATGGGCATCCGGCAGACCTTCGGGCTGTTCCTCGGGCCCTTCTCCCTCGAGACCGGCATCCCGGTGGCGACGACCGCCCTCGCCATCGCCCTGCACAACCTCGTCTGGGGCTTCGCGCAGCCCTTCGCGGGCGCGGCGGCGGACCGCTACGGGGCCGCGCTGGTCGTCGCCCTCGGCGCACTGGTCTACGCGGGCGGCCTCGTCCTCACGGCGCTCGCGCCGACAGCGCCGACGCTGCTGCTCGGCCTGGGGTTGCTGGTCGGGATCGGGATCAGCTGCACCAGCTTCGGCGTCGTCCTGACCGCGGTCGGTCGCGTCTCCGCACCGGAGCGTCGCAGCGCGGCTCTGGGCCTCGCGAGCGCCGGCGGCTCGCTCGGCCAGGTGCTGCTCGTCCCGTTCGCGCAGTCCGTGACCGCGGTCGCGGGCGTGAGCGCGGGGCTCCTCGCGCTCGCGGCGATCATCGTCGCGCTCGCGCCGCTCGGTGTCGCGCTCGACCGCGCGCCCCGCGCCGGCGTGCCCGACGGCTCTTCGGCGGCCGGCAGCCTGTCCGAGGCGCTCCTGCGGGTGTGGCGGAACCCGGGCTACCGGCTGCTGACGCTCGGCTTCTTCACCTGCGGCTTCCAGCTCGCCTTCATCGCGACCCACCTTCCGGGGTACCTCGCCCTCTGCCACATGCCGGCGGGCCTGGGCGCGACCGCGCTGGCGCTGATCGGCCTGTTCAACATGGCCGGGAGCTGGGGGTGCGGCTGGCTCGGAGGCCGATACCGGCCGCAGCACGTCCTGGTCTGGCTCTACCTCATCCGCGCCGCCGCGATCGGCACCTTCCTCGTCGCGCCGAAATCCGAGGCTGTCGTCCTCGCATTCGCGGCCGTGATGGGCCTGACCTGGCTGGGCACGGTCCCGCTGACGAGCGGTTTGGTGGCGCGGGTCTTCGGGATCCGTCACCTCGGGACGCTGTTCGGGATCGTCTTCCTCAGCCACCAGATCGGCTCGTTCCTCGGGGCGTGGCTGGGGGGCGTGGTTCTGGAGGTCTCCGGATCCTACGATGGGGTCTGGCTCGCCACGGCCCTCGCGGGCCTGGTCGCCGCGCTCCTCCACGTCCCGATCGACGATCGTCCGGTCCCGGCGGCCACCGCCGAGGGGGTCCGATGACGCCCGTCCGCCACGCGCCCGCCGCGACCGCCGGTGTCGACGCGCGACCCGTGACGATCGCCTGCCGCGACGGCTACCGGCTCCGCGGTCATCTCTGGCGGCCCGAGGCGAGCCGACCGCCGGGCCGGGGCACGATCGTCGTCAATCCCGCGACCGGCGTCCGCGCGCGCTACTACCACGCCTACGCGCGGTTCCTGGCCGAGCGGGGCTTCGTCGTGCTCACCTACGATTACCGTGGGATCGGCGACTCGCGGCCCGCGCGCCTGAGGGGATCCGGCATCCGCTGGCGGGACTGGGGCGAGCTCGATTTCGACGCCGCCGTCCGGTGGATTCGGCAGCGCGAGGCGGGGCCGCTCACGGTCGTCGGTCACAGCATCGGCGGCTTCCTCCCCGGCTTCGCCGAGGCCGCGGGCGCGGTGGACCGCATCCTCACCGTCGGCGCGCAATTCGCCTATCGCCGCGATTATCGCGCCCGCGAGAGGCTCAGCATGATCGCGAAGTGGCACCTGCTGATGCCGTGCGTGACCGCCGTCGTCGGCTACTTTCCCGGCCGTCGGCTCGGATGGCTCGAGGATCTGCCGGCCGGCGTGGCCTACGAGTGGGCATTCCGCGGGCGGCGCATGGAGGCGAGCTACCCGGCCGCCGAGCGCCCGGCCCTCCTCGCCCGCTTCGCCGCCGTCCGCGCCCCGATCCTGGCGGTCGGTACGCCGGACGACCCGTTCGGCACGCCGGCGGCGATCCGCCGGGGCCTCGGCTACTACGTGTCGAGCCCGCGCATCCAGGTCCAGCTGACCCCGTCCGCGATCGGCGCGGAGGCGCCCGGCCATTTCGGCCTGTTCCACGCGCGCAGGAGCGGCGGATTCTGGGCCGACACGCTGCGCTGGCTGAGCGACGGGCAGAATCCCTGGCCGGACTCCGTGATCGATCCGGGTCGCCCGATCCCCGCCTGACCGCGCGTATCGCGGCGAACCGCTTCGGACGCGATTGAGAGGGCCTAGCCCGCCCTGTGTCGCAGCTGCAGCGATCGCGCGATCTCCGAGCGCTTGGCGGCGTAACCCGGAGCCACCATCGGATAGTCGCGCGGCAGTCCGTACTTGGCGCGATACTCTTCCGGTGTAAGCCCGTAAGCCGTCAGGTGACGCTTGAGCGTCTTGTAGGACCTGCCGTCGATGAAGCTGATCAGGCCTTCGGCCTGGATGGACGCGCGGATCTCCCGCGCGGTGGCGGCCTCGGGCGTCGCGACCGCGCGCGCCGGTCCCGCGCTGATCTGGCTAAGCATTTCGTACGTACTGGCTAAAATCTCACAGAGTTGGACAGGGGACACCGGATTCCGGATCACGTAGGCGCAGACGATCTTGATGGAATTTCTCAAGGACGAGTCAGAAATTTCTCCCGCACCGGCACCAACCTCAGGTAGCATACCTGCCATTCTCCCTCTAAACGCACCTCATGAGAGTTGTATATCAATTTTCGCATGTCAATCCTTCATCTTGATTGAGCTTCAAGAAAGAACATCGTGACCACTATTCTACTTATAGAAACAGTGGCTACAAAAGTTCTCAACCAGAAAGTGGCTCCATCCCCCCTGCTGATCTGGGTACCGAACAGGTTGCTGGACTGGATCTGCGACACGTCCGTGGCGGCGACTTTGTCGGAAGCGGTCGCGCCGGTCCCGCACCGGACGCCCACGGACGCGGATGGAAGCGCGATCGGCGGAATTCGCGCACGGCGGACGGTCGCCGACGTCGCTGGCGCAACCGTTGCACCTCGGGTCCCAGGTCTGCGAAGAGCCAGCCGGCACGGGACCGGATGCGAGGCGCCGGATCGCGTCGAGAGAGGACCATGACGGATCAATCCGCACGGACACGGGCGACAGAGTCCGGACGCCGTCCATGAAGGCGGGAGACGAGGGCGATCGCGTCGGGGCGATCTGCCAGGCCCTGAGGCGGGCCATCGTGGAACGGGCGCTCGCCCCCGGCGACCGGCTGCCGGAGGACGCCCTCGGCGAACGGTTCGGGGTGAGCCGCACCATCGCCCGGCAGGCGCTGCTGCGGCTGGCCGGGGAAGGCTTGGTCGATCTGCGCCGCAACCGTATCGCCGTCGTGGCGACGCCGAGCTGGGAGGAGGCGCGCGACACCTTCGACGTACGCCTCGGCCTGGAGCGGCTGGTGGTGCGCCGCCTCGCCGGACAGCTGAGACCGGAGCAGCGCCAGGGCCTGCTGGACCAGATCGCCCGCGAGGAGGCCGCCCGGGGCGGGCCAGAGGCGCTGTCGATCCGGCTCGCCACCGAATTCCACCTGATGCTCGCCGAGATGACCGGCAGCGCCGTGCTGACCCGCTACGTCGCGGAACTCGGCTATCGCTGCGCCCTGATCCTGTCCCTCTACAGCCGGCCGCATTCCTCGGACTGCGCGGTGAGCGAGCACCGTGACATCGTCGCCGCCCTGGTCGCGGGCGACGCCGAGCGCGCCGCCGCGCTCATGGACCACCACCTCGACGCGGTCGCCGACCGGGCGCGGATCGTGCCCCCGGCCCCGCGCGAGCGCGATCTGGCACGCCTGCTGGCGCCCTACGTCGCGGGCGGCGGGGCCTGAGCCCGCCGCGTCAGGCCGTGAGGCCGTGCTTGGTCAGCAGGCGCTCGGCGCTGTCGTTCCAGACCTCCATGCCGACGATCAGCCCGTCGCGCACGGTGAAGCGGTCGACGTAGCGGTTGCCCTCGAACGGGGTGCCGTCCGGCCACGCGCCGTACAGGGTGCCGAGGCTGTAGACCGTGGTGACGCCGTCGCCCGGCACCACGTCCAGCCGCTCCATCCGCTTCTTCACCCAGGCGTAGCGGCCGGCATTGAAGGCCGTGACCTCGGACGGATGATGGAAAACCCGCGCACCGGTGAACACGATCCGCGTGCCCGGGGCCATGTAGCGTGCGGCCGTCTCGGGATCGGGCACCATCGAGGCCTCGAGATAGGCGGTCACGTTGGCGGCGTCGCGCGCGGTCGCCGCGCTGTGGGTCACGTCAGTCATGCAGGCCTCCTGTCGGCCCAACGTGCCGCAAAAGGCCGGCCCGTGCATGCAGTAAGTGTATGCACTTTGACGCCAGATTGAGCACAGCTTGCCTCCGAGGATACAGGCACCGGTCTGTACAGCGGCCGAAGCGGCCAATTCCTGATGGCATGGAGGTTGCGCAAAGCAGGCTGCGCCTCACCCTCGGAGACACGCCATGGCCTCCTTCCTGCCCCCGACCCTGCGCCGCTTCGCGGTGACGACGAGCGCGCTGCTCGGCCTCGCCGTCTCGACCGCGCAAGGTGCCGACACCGTCAAGATCGGGCTCGTGACCGCCCTGAGCGGCCAGTCCGCGAAATCCGGCGAGGCGATCTCCCGCGGGATCGGTCTCGCCATCGACGAGATCAACGCCAAGGGCGGCGTCCTCGGGCGTCCCCTCGAGCTCGTGGCCCGCGACGACGAGGCCAACCCGTCCAAGGGCGTGCTGGCGACCCGCGAGCTGATCCAGCGGGTCGGCGTCGTCGCGGTGATCGGCGGCCTCGACACGCCGGTCTCGATGGCGATCGTGCCGATCGCCAACCAGATGAAGGTGCCGTTCATCGGCCCCTGGGCGGCCGGCACCGGCATCACCCGCAACGGCGCCGCCGACAACTACGCCTTCCGCGTCTCCGCGGTCGACGCCCTCGTCGACGAGGCGCTCGTCGCCTACGCGGTGAAGACCTACGGGGCGAAGAAGCCCGGCATGATCCTCGTCAACAACGCCTGGGGCGAGTCGAACCAGAAGGGCCTCAAGGACGCCCTGCAGGCGGCCAACCTCCCGGCGGCGGGCATCGAGAAGTACGAGGCCAACGACGTCGACATGGTGCCCCAGCTGTCCCGGCTGAAGGAGGCCGGGGCCGACGCGCTGTTCCTCGTCGGCAATGTCGGCCCCTCGGCCCAGGTGGTGAAGTCGCTGGACCGGATGGGCTGGTCGGTGCCGGTCGTCTCGCACTGGGGCCCGGCGGGCGGCCGCTTCGACGAGCTCGCCGGCCCGAGCGCCGGCAAGGTCCATTTCATCCAGACCTTCACCTTCGCGGGCAACGCGTCGCCGAAGGCGAGCGCGGTGCTCGACGCGCTCAAGGCCAAGTACCCGGCGATCAAGTCGATGGCCGACGTCACCCCCGCCGTCGGCATCGCCAACGCCTACGACGCGATGCACCTGCTGGCGCTCGCCATCCAGGCCGCCGGCTCCACCGAGGGCCCGAAGGTCCGCGACGGCTTCTACAAGATCGGCACCTATCCGGGCCTGATCAAAACCTACGCCACGCCCTTCGCCCCCGGCCAGCACGACGCGCTCGGCCCGAACGACTACGTGTTCACCCGCTTCAAGGACGGTGAGATCGTCGCGGTGACCAACTGAGCCCGGCGATGCTGACCTCCATCCTCGTCAGCGGCCTCGGCCTCGGCAGCATGTACGGGCTCGTGGCCCTGGGCTTCCACGTGACCTACGCGGTGTCGGGGACCGTGAACTTCGCGCAGGGCAGCGTCGTCACCCTGGGCGCGGTCCTGGCCTACGCGCTCGGCGTCACCCTGGGCTGGCCGATGCCCGCGGCGATCGTCCTGGCGCTCGCCGGCTGCGCCCTGTTCGGCCTCGTGGTCGAGCGGGCGCTGGTCCGCCCGTTCGTGGCGCGCGGCTCGGACGCGTGGCTCCTGGCGACGGTGGCGGGCGGCATCGTCCTCGACAACACCGTGCTGTTCACCTTCGGCAAGGAGCCGCGCAGCCTGCCCTCGCCGCTGGCGACGAAGCCGGTGGAGATTCTCGGGACCGGCATCTACCCGCTGCAGCTCGTGATCCCGGTGGTCGGGATCGCCCTCGCCTTCAAGATCCGCACGGTGTTCCGGAAGACCGATCTCGGCCGTGTCCTGCTCGCCGTGGCGCAGAACGCCGACGCCGCCCGGCTGATGGGGATCGACGTGCGCCGCACCGTGGCCTGCGCCTTCGCGCTCTCGGCGGTGCTCGCCGGCATCGCGGGCCTGCTGATCGCGCCGCTGTTCTCGGTCTCGGCCGAGCTCGGCACGCTGTTCGGCATCAAGGCCTTCGCGGTCGCGATCCTCGGCGGCATCGGTTCCGCCACCGGGGTGATCCTGGCGGGGCTGCTCTACGGCCTCGTCGAGGCCGGCGTCACCGCGACCCTGGGCTCGACCTACACGCAGCTCGTGGTGTTCTCGGTGATCATCCTGGCCCTCACCCTGCGCCCCGACGGCCTGCTCGGCCGCGCCGCGGTCAACAAGGTCTGACGCGATGCCGTACCTGCGCTCAGGCCCGGCGATGCGGCTCGGCATCGCCGGCCTCACCGCCGCCGCGCTCGGCCTCGTGGCGCTGACCGCCGGCTACAGCCACTTCGTGATCGCCCTCGTGGCGCTGACCACGGTGGCCGGGGTCGGCCTCAACGTGCTCCTCGGCCTGACGGGGCTGATCTCCTTCGGCCAGGCCGGCTTCTACGCGATCGGCGCCTACGCGAGCGCGATCCTGACGCTCCACGGCGTCAGCTTCTGGCTGGCGCTCCCGGCGACGGCCCTCGTCGCGGCGCTCGTCGGCGGCCTCGTGGCGGTGCCGGCGATGCGGGTGAAGGGCCCCTACCTCGCCATGCTGACGATCGCCTTCGGCTTCATCGTCGAGCACGGCCTGATCGAGGGTGGCGAGCTGACCGGCGGCCAGAACGGCCTCGTCGTGACCGACGCGCCGAGCCTCCTCGGCGAGCCGCTCTCGCCGGCCGGCCTCGCGGTGCTGGCGGTGCTCGCCGCCGGGGCGAGCCTCGCCGGGTTCGACGTCCTCGCCCGCAGCCGCCTCGGTCGGGCTATGCGCGCCGTGCGCGACGCCGACGTCGCGGCCGCGGCTCTGGGCTTCGATCCGGTCCGGGTGAAGACCCTGGCCTTCGCGATCTCCGCCGCCCTGACCGGCCTCGCGGGGGCAATTCTTCCGCCGCTGATGCTGTTCATCGCGCCGAGCTCGTTCCCGTTCTCGCAGTCGATCCTGTTCGTCCTCTCGGTGATCGTCGGCGGCGCCGGCACGGTGCTCGGCCCGCTCCTCGGGGCCCTCGTCACCGTGCTGCTGCCGGAGGCGCTGTCCGGCCTCGCCGAGTACCGCCTGCTGTTCTTCGGCGTCGCGACCCTGGCGGTGCTGTGGCTGGTCCCCTCGGGGCTGGTCGGCAGCCTCGCCCGGCTGCTGCCCCGAGGCCGCGACGAGGCGGCCGCCCCGGAGAGCGGGGAGGTACCGCTGCCTGGCACGGCGGCGCGCGAGGCCCTCGTCCTCGACGGCGTCGGCATCCGCTTCGGCGGCATCACGGCGGCGGACGGCGTCGACCTCACGGCCCGGCCGGCGGCGGTCACCAGCGTGATCGGCCCGAACGGGGCCGGCAAGACCACCGTGCTCAACATGGTTTCGGGCTTCTACCGCCCGAGCGCCGGGGCGATCCGGCTGGGCGGGCGCGACCTCGCCGGGCGGCCGGCCCACGTCGTCGCCCGCGCCGGCATCGCGCGCACCTACCAGACCACGCGCCTGTTCGGCTCGCTGCCGGTGGCCGACAACGTCGCCCTCGGTCTCGCGCCGGGCCGGCTCTGGCGCCGCGCGCGGGCGCGGGACCGCGCGACGGCCGCCGCGCTCCTCGCCTTCGTCGGCTACCGGGGTGCCCTCGACCGCCCGGCCGCCGAGCTGCCCCACGTCGACCGGCGGCTCGTGGAGATCGCCCGGGCGCTCGCCGGCAGCCCCGCGGTGCTACTCCTCGACGAGCCCGCCGCCGGCCTGTCGCGGGCCGACACCGACCGGCTGGCCCGGCTGATCCGCCGGATCGCCGACAGCGGCGTCGCGGTGGTGCTGGTCGAGCATGACATGCCGCTGGTGATGGGCATCTCCGACCACATCCTCGTCATGGATGCCGGCCGCCCGATCGCGCGCGGCACGCCCGCCGAGATCCGGCGCGACCCGGCGGTGCTGCGCGCCTATCTGGGCGGCGCCGACACCCCGGCCCGGCCGCGGAGCGCGCCGTGGCAGGGACCGGCGGACGCCGTCCTCTCGGTCCTCGACCTGACCGCCGGCTACGGCGCCGCGCCCGTCCTCGACGGCGTCCATCTCGACGTGCGTCCCGGCGAGACCGTCGCCCTGCTGGGCGCGAACGGCGCCGGCAAGTCCACGGCCATGCGGGCGCTGGCGGGGCTTCTGCGCCCGGTCGCGGGATCGGTCGTGTTCGACGACCGGCGCGTCGACGCGCTGCCCGCGCACCGGATCGCCCGCGGCGGGCTCGTGCTGGTGCCGGAGGGCCGGCAGGTCTTCCCGGAGCTCACCGTCGTCGAGAATATCCGCCTCGGCGCCTTCGGGCGCGGGTCGCCGATCGACCCGGCCGAGGTCGAGCGCCTGCTCGACCGGTTCCCGCGGCTGCGCGACCGGGCGGCGAGCCGGGCGGGCTTGCTCTCCGGAGGCGAGCAGCAGATGCTGGCGATCGCCCGCGGGTTGATGGCGCACCCGCGCATCCTGCTCCTCGACGAGCCCTCGCTCGGCCTCGCCCCGGCGATGATCAACGCCCTCTACGCCACCGTGGCCGAGCTGCGCGACGAGGGCGTTACCATCCTGATCGTGGACCAGATGGCGGCGCTCGCCCTCACGGTGGCCGACCGCGGCTACGTGCTGGAGCAGGGCCGGGTCGTCGCGCGCGGAACCGCCGCGGAGCTGTCGGCGGACAAGGGGCTGGAAGCGGCCTATCTCGGTGCGGCGTAACGGGGGCTCTGATGGACACGAATGCCGGACACGGCCGCTACGGCTACAGCGCCCTCCCCGACCGCCCGGTCTACGACTGGCCGGAGGGCAAGCGGCTGGCCGTCTATGTCGGGCTGAACCTCGAGACCTTCGCGTTCGGCGAGGGCCTGGGCGCCGAGCTGGCGCCGGGCGGCCCGCAGCCGGACGTGCTCAACTTCGCGTGGCGCGACTGGGGCAACCGGGTCGGCGCGTGGCGGATCGCCGAGATGCTGGACGCTCTGGCGATGCCGGCGAGCGTGCTCGTCAACAGCAACCTCTACCGGGACTGCCCCGGGCTGATCGAGGCGTTCCGGGCGCGGGGCGACGAGATCGTCGGCCACGGGCGAACCAACGCCGAGCGGCAGGGTACCCTCGACGAGGACGCGGAGCGGGCCCTGATCGCCGAGACGACCCGCGAGATCGCCGCGCGGGAGGGCCGCCCCCCCGCCGGGTGGCTCGGGCCGTGGATCTCGCAGTCGCGGGTGACGCCCGATCTCCTCGCCGAGGCCGGGTACCGCTACCTGCTCGACTGGGACCACGACGATCAGCCGACCTGGTTCAAGACCCGCGGCGGCGGCCGCATCCTGACGGTGCCCTACCCGCAGGAACTCAACGACATCCCCGCGATCGTCGCCCGCAAGGAGACGGGCCGCCAGTTCGCCGAAGCCATCGTCGACGCCTTCGAAGAAATGCTGGAGCAGTCTCGGGGCGCGCCGCTGGTGATGGGCATCGCGCTCCATCCCTACATCGTCGGGCGCCCGCACCGGCTGCGGCCCCTGCGGCAGGCGCTCCGGCACATCGCAGACCGCCGCGACGCCATCTGGCTCACCACCGCCGGGGCGATCGCCGACCACATCGCGGCGCGGGAGGCCGGGCCGCGCTGACGCGGCCCTGACCCCGGCGGGCTCAGAGCACCTGCGACAGGAACCGGCGCGTGCGCTCGTCCTGGGCGGAGGCGAAGAAGGTCGCGGGCGGCCCGTGCTCGACGATCACGCCGCGGTCGGTGAAGTAGATGTGGTCGGCGACGTCGCGGGCGAAGTTCATCTCGTGCGTGACGAGCATGCAGGTCATGCCCTCCTCGGCGAGTTCCCGGATCGTCACCAGCACCTCCTTGACCGTCTCCGGGTCGAGGGCGGCGGTGACCTCGTCGAACAGCATCACGTCCGGCCGCATCGCCAGCGAGCGGGCGATGGCCACGCGCTGCTGCTGGCCGCCGGACAGCTCGCCCGGATAGGCGTTCTCCTTGCCGGCGAGCCGGACCTTGGCGAGGAGCGCCCGCGCCCGGGCCTCGACCTCGCGCTTCTCCTGCCCGAGGACGTGGATGGGGGCCATCATCACGTTCTGAAGCGCGGTCTTATGCGGGAACAGGTTGTACTGCTGGAACACCATGCCGACCTTGCGGCGCAGCGCCAGCTTGTCGAGCCGCGGATCGGTCACCTCGATCCCCTCGACCTGGATCGAGCCCGCGCTCACCGGCACCAAGGCGTTGACGCAGCGGATCAGCGTCGACTTGCCCGAGCCCGAGGGGCCGATGATGCAGACGACCTCGCCCTTGCGGACGTCGAAGCTGATCCCCTTCAGCACCTCGAACGTCCCGAAGGATTTGTGCACGTCGACGACGCGGACGATCGGCTGATCGGGGGTCCAGCTCGGGGACGGGGTGGCGGCCAGGGTCGCGCGCGTCATGGTCTCAACGGGTCTCGAAGCGGCGTTCCAGGGCGGCGGTGAACCGGTCGATCGGGTAGCAGTAGAGGAAGAAGCAGAGCAGCGCGAAGCCGTAGAGCGGCGCGAACAGCTCCGGGCGGCCGCCCTCGGCGGCGTGCACCTGCGCGGTCAGCGTCAGCATCTCGGTGACGCCGACGATGGAGGCCTGCACGGTCGCCATCGCGATGAGCGAGTAGACGTTCATCCAGGGCGGCAGCATGCGCTTCGCGCACTGGGGCAGGATGATGCGCCACATCGTCTGCCGCCGGGTGAAGGCCAGGGATTCCGCGGCCTCCCACTGGGTGTTGGGCACCGAGCGCACCGCGCCGCGGACGATCTCGGCGACGTTGGCCATGACCGGCAGGCTGAACCCGAAGGTCGCCTTCACCCAGTCGGGCAGCGGCACGCGGACGCCGAACACCGTGACCTGGAACGGCACGAGGAACATCACGAAGAACAGCAGCACCAGCCAGGGCACGTTGCGGAAGACCTGCGTGGCGCACCACGCGAGGCGGGGCAGGATCCGCCCCTCGGCCAGCATGGCCAGCCCGAGCCCGATGCCCGCCACCGTGCCGATCGCCATCGCCATCAGCGAGATCGCCACGTTGAAGGCGAAGCCCGTGAGCAGGAGGGGCGCCCACTTGATCACGACCTCCAGCGGCGACAGCGCGGCGGCCCCGCCCTGCGCCCAGGCCGGGACGGCGACGAGGGCGAGCGCGGTGAGCAGCCAGAGATGGGCCGGACGCAGGCGCGCCGCCGCGCCGTCCTTCGGGAGCGCGAAGGGCAGCAGCACCGGCAGGTCGCCCGGTCGCCCGCCCCGCGGATCGGCAGCTTTCATCGGCCGTATCCCGGAATCCGCAGGGCGCGTTCCCAGCGGTGCATGATCCAGACGAGCACGCCGACGAGGACCGCGTAGGTCGCGAGCAGCACCAGCATCATCTCCAGCACGTTCTGCGATTCGGACCAGATCTGCTTGACCGCGTACAGCGTCTCCGGGACCGCGATGGCGTAGGCCAGCGTGGTGGTCTTCAGGAGGTTGATCAGGTTGTTGTTGAGCGCCGGCAGGCAGACGCGCAGGGCCAGCGGCAGGACGACGTACCGGTAGGCCTTGAAGCGGGTGTAGCCCAGGGCCTCCGCGGCCTCGACCGTGGTCCGCGGCACCGCCTCGATGCCGGAGCGGAAGATCTCCACGTTGAACGCGCCCGCGAACAGCGACAGCGAGATGATCGCCCACTGGACATTGTTGAGGATCGGCGCGCGCAGGCCGTCGGCCGAGCGGATGTCCGGGAGCAGCGTCCCGAGGCCGAAATAGAAGAAGAAGATCTGCACGAGCGGCGGCGTGTTGCGGAAGACCACCACGAAGCCGTTGACCAGCGCCCGCAGGACGCGCGACGGCCCGCTCTGCAGGAGCGCGCCGACGGCGCCGATGACGAGGCTCGCCAGGATCGTGCTGATCCCGAGGAGCAGCGTCATCCGCAGGCCGGCCACGTATCGGTCCCAGTCGTAGGAATCGTAGAAGACCGTGAAGTTGAAGCCCGTGGTCTCGTAGAGCTGCTGGAACCACGCCTGGATCGTGGCGATCATCGCGGGCTAACGCTCGGTGTTGTCGCGCAGAACCGCATCAGTTGGTCGCGTTCTTGTACTTCTCGTGCATCGCCTTCGAGTAAGCGGTCGGCTCGATGCCCCACTTCTTCTCCTCGTTGACGATGAAGCCGGTCTTCATCCAGTCCTTGGTGGCGTCCTCGACCGCGGCCTGGAGCGTGGTGTTGCCCTGCGCCACCGCCATCATCCACGGGGCGTCGAGGATGCCCTTGAGCGGCAGCGCGTAGTTGGCCTTCCAGTCGTCGTCGAGCAGCTTACCCTGCAGCATGCTCTGGTCGTAGACGTAGCCGATGCAGTTGCCCTGCTTGAGCGCGAAGAGCGGCTTCTCGGACCCGTCGAAGGCGACGATCTCCGCCCCGTATGTCCGCGCGACGTCCTTGTTGTACCAGGCGCCCGAGGTGGCGCAGAGCGGCTTGCCCTTGAGCTGCGCCCAGTCGGTGATGCCGGACGACTTGGGCAGCAGGACGTTCACGAAGTCGGAATAGTAGTTCGGGTCGATCGCCTGCACCACGCGGCGACGCTCCGGCTTGTCCGACAGGGTGGCGATCAGCAGATCGACCTTGCCCTGCTGCAGGAACTCGATCCGGTTGGCCGAGACGACCGGCACGAGCTCGAGCTTCACGCCGAGCCGCTTGGCGAGGTCGGCGGCGAGGTCGGGCTCTAGGCCGATGATGGTCCCGCTCGGGTCGCGGAAGCCGAACGGCTTGTAATCCGCCTTCACGCCGACGATCAGCGTCCCGCGCTTCTTGATCGCGTCGACGCCGTCGGCGGCCGTGGCCCGGCCGGGCAGCGCGACGGCCGAGAGCGCCGCGAGCGCGGCCAGCGCACCGGTGGTCAGAAGGGTGCGGGTCGTGAGGCGCATCGGATCTTTCCTGCTCGGGTCGACGGATCTTGGCATGGTTTCAAGCAATCCACGAGCCATTGGCCGGCGCATCAACTGAAACGTGCCAGAGCGAAGGGCTTGAGATCGACGGTGCTACCGGTCCCGGCCAGCTCCGCGGCGACGGCCTCGCCGATACCGGCCGAGTGCTTGAAGCCGTGCCCCGAGCAGGCGGAAACGACCAGGACCCGCTCCATCGCGGGATGCCGGTCGATGATGAAGCCGCGGTCGGGGGTCACCGTGTAGACGCAGGCGGCGGCCTGGACGACATCCGGGGTCGCGCCGGCCAGCCGGTTCGCGACGCGCAGCCGGTACATGTCGTCGGATTCCGACGGATCGACGCGGCGCTCCACCCCGTCGGCGGTGGTGGTGGTGCTGTACTGCTCCGTCGCGACCTTGATGGACCCGTCGAGCGGCGGGAAGCCGTAGAGGTATTCCGTGTCGCTCGTCCCGTACATCCAGATGAAGACCGGTGAATGCGGCCCGTAGGCGGTCTCGTCCGCGAGCGCGTACCAGTGCAGCAGTTGGCGACGGACGGTCAGGAGCCGGTCGAACGGGCTCCCGAGCAGGGGGGCCGTCCAGGCGCCCGCGGCCACGACGGCGCGGTCGGCCAGGATGGTCTCCTCCGCCGTCTCGATGCGGACGCCGCTCCCGTCCTGCTGCAGCCCGACCACCGTGCAGTTGGTGCGGATCTCGGCGCCCGCGGCACCCGCGCGGCCGAGCTGCGCCGCGAGGCAGCGCTCCGGGAACACGTAGCCGCCGCCCGGTTCGTAATAGGCCTTCTCGTCGCCCGCGAGGTTCAGGAATTGCGGGAAGCGGCGGGCCACCTCCGCGCCGGTGAGCACCTCGTGGACGATGCCGGCGCCCTCCGCGGCGCTGATGGACCGGCCCACGAAGTCCGGTTTGCCGTGGTGCGAGGAGACGCCGTGGCCCGGGGCCATGACGAGCGCCCCGCAGGCGTTCAGCAGGGTCTGCCCCGTCTCGGCCTCCAGCTCGCGCCAGATGCGGTGCGAGGCGGTGACGAAGGGGACGTAGTCGGCGCCCTCACCGACCGCCTGACGGGTGATCCGCGTCTCGCCGTGGCTCGACCCGAGCGCGTGGGGCGGCGCGAAGCGGTCGAGCCCGATGACCGCGGCGCCCCGCTTCGCCAGCTGGTAGAGCGCGGCGCTGCCCATCGCGCCGAGACCCAGCACGGCGACGTCGTAGCGGCGGCTCACGGCCGACACTCCCGCTCGCTTCCGGGACGGGCCGCCGCGGCGGCGCGGAACGGAGGAAGATCGGCAGGTCGAGGCATCCGGAAGCGATCTCGCGCGGGACGGGGTAACGGCACACAGCATGATCAATGCCGAGGCGGAGGTTTGACTGAAACGGACGGTTTCCTGCACGTTTGAGCCATCGAGGAGCGGAGGGGGCGTGCGAGATGGAGGCGGAGACCGGGGACCGCCCGCAGGAGATCGGGTTCATCCTCGTGCCCGGCTTCGCGCTGCTGTCCTTCGCTTCGGGGTGCGAGCCGTTCCGGGCGGCCAACGAACTTGCCGGGCGGCCGCTCTACCGCCTGCGCTACTTCGGCGAGTCGGAGGGCTCAGTGGCCGCCTCGTCGGGCGCCGAGGTCCCCACCGAGGCGCTGCCGCGCCAGCGCGGCCACCTCCACACCCTCTTCGTCTGCGCGGGCGGCGAGCCGACCGGGTGGGACAGGCCCGAGATCCACGCGACCCTGCGGCGGATGGCCCGACTCGGCGTCCGCATCGGCGGCATCTCGGGCGGTCCCTACCTGATGGCCGAAGCGGGCCTGCTGGCCGATCGCGCGTTCACGCTCCACTGGGAATATGCCGGTGCCACGGTTGAGACCTTCCCGGAGGCGCGCCTGAGCCGGGCGCGCTACGTCGCCGACGGCGATCGCCTGACCTGCGGCGGCGGCGTCGCGCCCCTGGAGATGGCCCACGCCCTGATCGCCGAACGCATGGGCGAGGCCTTCGCCCGGCGCGTCTCCGACTGGTTCCTCCACACCGCCATCGGCGCCGCCGACGACCCGCAGCGGGCCTCCGCGGTCGAGCGCTACGGAATCCATCATCCGGCTCTGCTGGCGGTGCTGGAGACGATGGAGAAGACCGTGGAGGCGCCGCTCGGCCGCCTCGCCATGGCGCGCCTCGCGGCGATAAGCCCGCGCCACCTCGACCGGCTGTTCCTCGACAAGCTCGGGCTCAGCTTCTCGGCCCAGTACAGGGCGATTCGCCTCGCCCACGGACGCCGCCTTCTGCGCCGGAGCCCGCTCAGGATCGGGGAGATCGCGACGGCCTGCGGCTTCACGAGCGCGGCCCATTTCGCCCGCTGCTACCGGTCCCAGTTCGGCTGCAGCCCGTCCGCGGAGCGCGCGTGACGTCCGCCCGGGTCGTCCGAGCGGTCAGTCCCGCGCGTCCGGCAGCGCCTTCGGGTCTGCGGGATCGTCCCGGCGCAGCGCGACGCCGCTGGTGCCCTGGGCCAGCATCGCCCGCAGCAGCGCCTCCATCTGCCCGGCGGCCGCCTCGACCGCCAGGCCGCCCTCCCGGATGTTCGAGATGCAGTTCCGCCGGGAATCGGGCAGCCCCGGCGCCGGGCCGAACGTGACGTAGCAGCCCAGGCTGTCGGAGGCCGACAGACCCGGCCGCTCCCCGATCAGAACCACGACGCAGCGCGCCGCGAGTCGCGCCCCGATCGGATCGCCGATCGCTACACGTCCCTGGCTCGCGACGACCACCGGCGCGAGGCGCCAGCCGGCCCGACGCACCCGCGCTGCCAGCGCCGCCGCCGCCGGGACCGCGTTCAGCGCGACCGCCGTCGCCGACAGCCCGTCCGCGATCACGATCGCCACGTCGAAGCCCGGCCCGTGCCCGTCGAGCACCGACCCGGATTCCGGATCGAGGGTGCGGCCCCGGTCCGGCCGGCGCAGGTACTCCGCCCGGTCGGCCACGGCGGAGCGGACCTCCACCGCGTCGAGGCCCTGCGCCCGCAGCCCTTCGCGGATCGCGGCCGCGTCGAGGGGCGTCCACACCGCCTCGCGGGCGCGGGCATGGTCGAGCCCGAAGGCGAGCGCCGCGCCGGTCGGCAGGCCAGCGCCGTGCGCGCCGAGCGCGATGCGCGCCTGGGTCAGCCCGCGCAGGTCGCGCAGCGTCGGGTGGCCCGGACGGGCCGGCTCGCCGCTCATGCCGCCCGCCCGGGCAGGAGCCGGGACGCCTCCGCCAGGGCCGGGGGCAGCGCGCCCGTCGCGCTGGCCAGCCGGCCCTGCCCGTCCGTGATGCCCACGGCCCGCAGCCACGCCTCGAATTCAGGGGCCGGACGGCGACGCAGGGTCTCGCGGGCGTAGACAGCGTCGTGGTGCGACAATGACTGGTAGTTCAGCATCACGTCGTCCGCCCCCGGCACCGTGATGACGAAGTTGACCCCGGCCGCGCACAGCAGGGTCAGGAGCGCATCCATGTCCTCGCCGTCGGCATCGGCGTGATTGGTGTAGCAGACGTCCACGCCCATCGGCAGGCCGAGCAGCTTCCCGCAGAAGTGGTCCTCCAGCCCGGCGCGGATGATCTGCTTGCCGTCGTAGAGGTACTCGGGACCGATGAAGCCCACGACCGTGTTGACCAGCAGCGGGTCGAACTCCCGCGCCACCGCGTAGGCGCGCGCCTCCATGGTCTGCTGGTCGACGCCCCAGTGGGCGTCGGCCGAGAGCGCCGAGCCCTGGCCGGTCTCGAAGTACATGAGCTGCCCGCCCTCCGGGCAGCGGCCGAGCGCGCGGGCAGCGTCCGAGGCCTCGCGCAGGACGGCGAGGTCGACGCCGAAGCCGGCATTGGCCTTCTGCGAGCCGGCCACCGACTGGAACACGAGGTCGACGGGCGCGCCCCGGGCCATGGCCTCGATCGCAACGGTGACGTGGCCGAGGCAGCAGTGCTGGGTCGGCACGTCGAGGCGCAGCCGCAGGGTCTCGAGCAGCTCGACGATGCGGATGTAGTCCGGCAGGGAATCGGTGGCCGGGTTGACGCCGATGACCGCGTCGCCCGAGCCCATCAGCAGTCCGTCGAGCGCCGAGAGCAGGATGCCCTCGGACGAGTCGGTCGGGTGGTTGGGCTGGTTGCGGGTGGCGAGGCGCCCGGGCAGGCCGATGGTGGAGCGGAAGCGCGTCACCACCGGCCGCTTGGCGGCCACCGCGACGAGGTCCTGCAGCCGGCAGATCTTGGAGACCGCCGCGACCATCTCGGGCGTGAGGCCGGGCGCGAGGGCAGAGAGGGCGTCCGCGTCGGCGGCGGGCGCGAGCAGCCACTCGCGGAAGGCGCCGACCGTCAGGGATGAGACCGGCGCGAAGGCCGCCGGGTCGTGCCGGCGGGCGATGAGGTCGGAGACCTCGTCCTGGTCCGAGGGGATCAGCTCCTCGGCCAGGAAGGTCTTGAGCGGCAGGTCGGCGAGGGCGATCTGCGCGGCCAAGCGCTCGACCGGCCCGTCGGCGCAGAGCCCGGCGAGCTGGTCGCCCGAGCGCTCCGGCGTGGCCTTGGCGAGCAGGCTGCGCAGGTCGGGGAAGGTGAAGCGTGTGCCTTCGATCGTCGTCGCGTAGGCCATGCGGGCGCTCCCGGCGCGCTGTCGGACGTCAGGGACGCCGATCCTGCAGGATGTCGGGGCCGCCGGGAAGCGGGGACGGCGCGGGCGCGGCCGGCCCTCAGGCCGGCAGCACGACCACCTTCGTCTTCACCGGCGTGCGCGCGTAGAGGTGGATCATGTCCTGGCTGAGCAGGCCGACGCAACCGCTGGTGATGCCCGTGCCGATCGATTCGGCGTCGCTGCTGGCGTAGATCGTGTAGAGCGTGTAGGCGCCGTTCTGGTAGAGGTGCAGCGTGCGCGCGCCGAGCGGGTTGTCGAGGCCGCCGGGCATGCCGCGGGCGTATTTCGCGGCCTCGGGCTGGCGCCGGATCATCTCCTTGGGCGGGGTCCAGGTCGCCCACTCGGACTTGCGGCCGACATAGGCGTTCCCGTTCCACAGGAAGCCCTGGCGGCCGACATTGGCGCCGTAGCGGGTGGCTGTGCCATCGCCCTCGATGCGGTAGACGTAGTAGTTGGCGGGATCGACCACGATCGTGCCGGGCGCTTCCGACGAGGCGTACTGGACGGTCCGCCGGTAGTATTTCGGGTTGACCTTGCTGACGTCGACCGCCGGGATCGGGAACTTCTCGTTCGGCATCGGCCCGTAGGTCTTCGCCGCCTCGGCCATGAGCAGGGTGTCGGTCGTCCCGCACCCGCCGAGCGAGAGCGCGCCGATCCCGAGGGCCGAGCCGGCCAGGAACGATCGGCGGCTGAGAACTCCCGCCTCGCATCCGAGGCGCCCGCGCCCGTCGAGCCCGCCGGCCTCGCGATCGTCCGTCATCATCGCCCTGGACTTCCCTGTCCTGCAGCCCGGCGCGACCGCGCGGCGTGCCACCGCCGCGCGAACGGCCAAGCTTGAGAGTGCCGCGTGCCAGCGCGCGTGGCAAGCTTGTCTTTACAGAGTCGAGAGCGGCCGAAATGCGTCGCAAGTGTGGTGAGTCCTCGCGATCTCCGGACTTCGTCGCTGAACGACCGTACTGAACGCGCCGGGTGTGCTTCGGACGTCGCAGGTGTCCCGGTGCGGGGCGAGGCCGGTCGGCGTCAGAACTGCACGCCGCGGGTCAGGCTGCCGTCGACCACGAGGTTGGTGCCGGTGATGAAGCTCGCGGCCGGGCTGGCCAGGAAGACGGCCGCGCGGGCCACTTCCTCCGGCCGCGCCATCCGGCCGGTCGGGTTCAGCCGGAGTGCCTCGGCGAACAGCGCCGGGTTGCCGGTCTCGATCTGGTGCCAGACGCCGCCCGAGAAGTAGGTGTTGCCGGGCGAGACCGAGTTGGCGCGGATGTTCCGGGGCGCGAGCTGGAAGGCCAGCCCCTGCGCGTAGTGGATCAGCGCCGCCTTGAAGGCGCCGTAGGGACCGGCCGCGAAGTCGATCTCGCGCCCGGACACGCTGGAGATGACGACGATCGCGCCGGCCTCGGAGCGCTCGAGGAACGGCATCGCCGCCTCGACCGCCGTGACCGTGCCCATCATGTCGACCGCGAAGCCGCTGCGCCACGCCGCCTCGTCGCTGCCGACCGCGAGGGCACTCACGTTGGGCACCACGATGTCGAGGCCGCCGAGTTCCTCCGCGGCCCCGGAGACCCAGCCGCGCAGCGCGGCGGAATCGGCGACGTCGACGGCGCGCCCGGTCGCCGCCACGCCCCTGGCGCGCAGGGCCGCGACCTTGGCGGCGACCTCCGCTCCGTTGCGGGCGCAGAGGGCGACCGCCGCCCCCTCGTCGGCCAGCAGGTCGACGATCGCCGCGCCGATGCCCTTGGTGCCGCCGGTCACCAGCGCGCGGCGGCCTCTGAGCCCGAGATCCATGCCGTCCTCCTCCGTCGCCGGTCAGGCGTGGGCGATCGCCTTCGTGATCGAGGCGCCGAGCGTGTATTTCGGATCGACCATGTTGCCGAGCCGCACGCGCCCGCACTGCGTGAGCAGCATGTAGGCGTCGATCTCGTCGAAGCCGAAATCGGCGGCGAGCCAGCGGATCAGCTCCCGGTAGGCGATGCGCGCCGCGTCCTCCATCGGCCGGGACGAGCCGATCGTCATGTAGAAGTCTTCGGTCTCGAGCCGCGGCCAGCGGAAGGTCCAGCCCTTGATCAGGTCGATCTGCACCGTCGTGTGGGTCGGGTGCTCCACCGCGACGCCGCAGAGTTCGCCGTCGCCCTGCGCGGCGTGGCAGTCGCCGAGGTAGAGGAGCGCGCCCTTCGCATTCACCGGCAGGTAGATCACCGCGCCGACGCCCACGTCCGGCAGGTCCATGTTGCCGCCGTAATAGTCCGGCTGCAGCGAGGAGATCGCCTCGATCTCCGGAGAGGTGCCGATCGTGCCGATGAACGGCTGGTAGGGCAGCGTGATCCGGTCGTTCCAGCGCACGCCGGTCTCGGCCGTGACCTCGAGCTTGCGCACCCGCTCGGGGAGCGGCGGATTGAGGAGCGCGGTGTCGCCGGTGGCGACGAGGCCGCCGAATTCCGGCATGATCAGCGTCGTGCCGCAGGGCTGCGGGCCGCGCGGCCGGATCGAGCGGATCGCCACCGCGAGGCAGTCGCCCTTCTCGGCGCCGTTGACGTAGATCGGCCCGTTCTGCGGGTTGAGGTAGGGGAAGTTCAGGATCTGCGTCGGGCTGTCGGTCTCGTGGCGGATCTTGCCCTCGAAGGCGTCGTGGGTCTCGACGGTGACGACCGCGCCGGGATCGACGGTCAGCACCGGCTCGGCGAAGGGCCCGTAGACGTAGTGGTAGCGGCCCTGCTCGGCCTCGGTGATCGTGTGCTCCCGGCCGGGCTTGCCGCCGGCGACGCCCTTGCGGGCCATGATGGACTGGTCGAGCCACTGCATGGTCGTCTCTCCCTTGGTTGTCTGCCGTGTCGTCAGACGGCGAGGTGGCGCCGCACGAGGTCGCGGTCGTCGAGGTCACCGGCCGTCAGCTCCGCGACGATCCGGCCCTTGTCCATGACGTAGCTGCGCTGGGCCATGGCGCGGATCAGGTCGAGGTTCTGCTCCACGAACACGATCGTCACCCCGGTGCGGCGGTTGAGATCGACGAGGGTGCGGCCGATCTGCTGCACCACCGAGGGTTGGATGCCCTCGGAGGGCTCGTCGAGGAGGATCAGCGCCGGCCCGCCGACGAGGACGCGGCCGATGGCGAGCTGCTGCTGCTGGCCGCCCGAGAGCGTCCCCGCCCGCTGCCCGCGCCGCTCCCGCAGGATCGGGAAAGGCCCGAAGGCGCGCTCGTAATCCGGCCGCTCCCCCTTCGGCAGCAGCGACGCGCCGACCGTCAGGTTGTCGACGACGCTCATGCGCGGGAAGACATCGCGGCCCTGCGGCACGTAGCCGATGCCGAGGCGGGCGCGCCGGTGGGCGGCGAGCCCCTCGACCGCCGCACCCCGGAACGCGATGCCGCCCGCGGAGGCGGGCAGGAGTCCGACGAGGCTGCGCATCAGCGTCGACTTGCCGACGCCGTTGCGGCCGATCACCGCCACGATCTCGCCGGGCCGGACCGCGAGGTCGACGCCCTGCAGCACGGGCTTGCCGCCGTAGCCGGCGCGGAGGCCGGTCGTCGCGAGGAGCGGCTCAGGCATCGGCGACGCTCCGCAGCGGCGGCGCGTCCGCCTCCCCGAGGTAGATCGCGGCGACCCGCTCGTCCGCGATGATCGCGTCGGTGGTGCCCTGGGCGAAGATGCGCCCGACGTGGAGCACGGTCACCCGCTGGGCGATCTGCCGGACGAAGGCCATGTCGTGCTCGATGGCCAGCACCGCGACGCCGTCGCGGTTGAGCGCCTGCACCATCGCGCCGGTGGCGAAGGTCTCGTCCGGCGACATCCCGGCGGTGGGCTCGTCGAGGAGGAGCAGGCGCGGCTTGAGGCTGATCGCCATGCCGATCTCCAGCCACTGCTTCTGCCCGTGGCTGAGGTTGCCGGCGCGGTCGGAGGCCGCCGCGGTGAGATTGAGGAAGGCGAGCAGTCGGCGGATCTCGGCACCGAGCGAGGCGCCCTCGAGATGGTGCTGCAGGGCTATCTCCAGGTTGTGCGCCACCGACAGGCTCGGGAAGATGCCCGGCACCTGGAACTTGACGCTCATGCCCCGCCGGATCCGCGCGAAGGGCTTGAGCGCGGTGATGTCCTCGCCGGCGTAGAGGATCTGCCCCCGCTCCGGCGTGTACTCGCCGAGCAGCAGGCGGAAGAAGGTGCTCTTGCCGGCGCCGTTCGGCCCGATCAGGCAGTGGATCTCCCCCGCCGCGAGGGCGAAGTTCACGTCGTTGGTGACGTGGAGCCCGCCGAAATGCTTGCTCAGATCGCGGGTCTCGAGCAGCGGGCTCATCGGCCCACCTCCCGGCGGCGGAGGCGCCCGAGCGAGCGCATGGCCGCCACCACGAGGCCGTCGGGCGCCGCCAGCACCACCACGACGAGGAGCAGGCCCATCACCACCAGGGCGTACTGGCTGCCGTAGATCGTCAGCGCCTGGAAGCCGCCGAGGACCACGAGCGTGCCGATGAGCGTGGCCGTCAGGTCGCCGCGGCCGCCGACCGCGACCCAGATCACCGGCAGCGCGGCGGCGGTGAGCCCCATGCTGGAGGGCGTGATGTACTGGCCCCAGGCGGTGTAGAGGGTGCCGCTCAGCCCCGCGAGGGCCGAGCCGATCACGAAGGCGGCGAGCTGGTAGCGCCGCACGTCGTAGCCGAGCATCTCGGCCCGTTCCGGGTTCTCGCGGATCGCCACCAGCACGTTGCCGAACCGGGCGTTCACCAGGATGCGCAGCGCGAGGTAGACGACGATCAGGAGGCCCAGGAGGCCGTAGTAGAGGGCGACGTCGGGAAACAGCACGACGTCGCCGTCGAGCCACGGCACGGTCAGGGGCGGCATGCCGCTCATGCCGTTGTAGCCGTTGAGGCGCGCCGCCCCGATCTTCCATTCCGGACCGGCGGTCTGCGCCATGAAGCGCTCCAGGGCGAGCGTCACCGACAGGGTGATGATGCCGAGGAACACCCCGCCGATCCGGCCGAAGAACAGGAAGTAGCCGAGGAGCGCCGCCATCACGGCCGAGAGCGCGACCGCCAGCACCAGGGCCGCCAGGGTGAAGCCGTAGGCCGCGCCGACATTGAGCGTGAGCACGCCGTAGGCGTAGCCGGAGAGGCCGAAGAAGGCGGTCTGGCCGAAGCTGAGCGCGCCGCCGTAGCCCCAGATCAGGCACAGGCCGAGCGCCATGAACACCCAGCAGAAGAAGTAGGCCGTGTTGCCGACCGTGTAGCCGTCCGCGAACCACGGGTAGGCCACGGCAGCCGCCACCGCGAGGGCGAAGGCGGTCCAGAAGGCCGGGCCGCGCCCCAGGGTCTGCGGGCCCTCGAGGCGCCGGAGCAGGGTCATCGCCGGAATCATCGCCATGGCTTCAGGCCCGCTCGCGCAGGATCAGGCCCGAGATGCCCCGCGGCAGCACCCGGATCACCAGGATCACCGCGACGAGGAGGCCGATCTGGCCGAAGAGCTGGCCCTGCCACGTCGTGAGCAGCGCCCGCACCGTGCCCAGCACGAGCGCCGCCGGCGCCGTGCCGAGGAAGATGTCGGCGCCGCCGACCACCACGGTGACGAAGGCCTCCATGATGAAGGTCGTCCCCATGGTCGGCACGATGGTCATGGTCGGCGCGTAAAGCCCGCCCGCGAGGCCCGCCAGCGCCGCGCCGAGGCCGAAGGTCAGGGCGTAGACCGTGCGGGTGTCGACGCCGAGGGCCTCGGCCATGTGCGGCACCTGGATGGTGGCGCGGGCGAGCGTCCCGAAGCGGGTGGCGTTGAAGGCGAGGTAGAGCCCGGCCAGCACCGCCACGGCGGCGACCATCAGCACGACGCGGTAGGTCGAGTAGGAGTAGCCGCCGACCGTGAAGCTGCCGAGCGGCGTGCCGATCCCCGGCATGCTGGAGCCCAGCAGGATCAGCGTGCCCTGCGTCGCCGCGAGGCTGATGCCCCAGGTCGCCACGATCGTGTCGAGGGGCCGCCCGTAGAGATGGCGGATGACGAGGCGCTCCATCACCATGCCGACGGCCCCGGCGACGAGTGCGCCGGCCAGGATGCCCAGCGGCAGCGGCAGCCCGGCCCGCGTGGACGCCGCCGTGACGTAGGCGCCGCACATGATCAGTTCGCCGTGCGCGAGGTTGATCACGCCCATCATGCCGAACACCACCGCGAGGCCGCAGGCGGAGAGGACCAGGAACGAGAACGCGTCGCCGATCTGGTAGAGGAACGTGAAGGCGTGAGTCAGCAGATCCATCCGGAGGCCCGATCGTGATGGCTGTGGGCCGGGGCCTCGGCCCCGGCGATGTCGCGCCGTCTCCGGCCCGGGGCCGCGGCGCGCGGATTCCCGTCCCGGCAGCTCAGGGCTTCGGCGGGTTGCTCGGCGTGTACTGCGCCATCGGATCCTTCTGCGTCAGGTCGCAGCCGGCCTTCCCGAGCCAGTAGGGCTGGATGTTGTCCCAGGTCTTCGGGAAGGAGATCGCGTGCTTCTCGTCGACCTTCGCGAGGTAGATCGTGTGGGACGCGTGCTGGCTCTTCGGGTCGATGCAGACCTTGCCCTCCGGCGCGTCCACGCAGACGTCGCCCGCCGCGATGACCTTACGCAGGTCGGCGCGCTTGGTCGAGCCGTTCGCCCGCTCCACCATCTGCTTGTAGAGGTAGACCGCGAGGTAGGAGTTCTCGGCCTCCTGGTTCACGTACGGCTCGTTCGGGAACTTCGCCTTCCACTTGGCCAGGAACGCCTTGCTCGACGGGCTGTCGACCTCCTCGATGTAGTTCGTGGTCACGTACATGTTGGCGAGGCTCGGGGGCTGGAAGCGCTTGTGCTCGTAGCCCTGGCCGATATTGACCGAGGAGCCCATCGGCACCTTCATGTTCGCGGCCGCCGCCTGCTCGTAGTAGGAGGCCTGCGCGGTGCCGACGAGCAACGTCATCAGGATGTCGGGCTTGGCCTTCTGGATGTTCTGGATCGTCTGCGAGAACTGCGACACGCCAAGGGGGATGAACTCCTCCCCGACCATCTCGCCGCCGTTCTCCTTGACGATGTTACGCACCCACTCGGCCGAGATCTGACCGAAATTGTAGTCGGCCGCAATCGTGTAGACCTGCTTGCCGAACTTCTCCATCATCCACGGGATCAGCGTCGAGAACTGCTGCTCCGGCACCGCGCCCGTGACGACCATGTGACCGTCGCAGACGCCGCCCTCGTACTGGTTGTTGTAGAACGCGAAGCCATCGAGCTGGTCGACGATCGGCCGGTAGGCCTCGCGGGACGCGCTGGAGAAGCCCGCGAAGACGGCGTTGACCTTGTCGCGCTGGAGCACCCGGCGCATGAATTCCTGGTAGCGCGTGTTGTCGGACTGCGTGTCGTAGATCACGAGTTCCAGCTTGCGCCCGGCGATGCCGCCCGCGGCGTTGATCTCGTCCGCGGCGAGCTGGATGCCGTGGACCTTGCCGATGGTCGCGACCGCGAAGTCGCCGGACTGGTCCTCGAGGACACCGAGCTTGATCGGGTCGGCGGCGCGCGCCGCCGGGGCGGCCAGGGATACGCTCGCAAGCAGGGCGGCCGCGAGGGCGGACAGGCGGGATCCGCGGGGCGTTCTCGTCATCGGGTCGTCCTCGTCTACGGGGTGGAGTGCGTGCTTCAGGATCGGGCCAGCCGCGGCGAGAGGGCCGGCGCAGCGACGGACGGACGGGCGCGGACCAGCGTCTCGCAGTAGGCTTCCAGGGGCTGCCGGGCGCGCATGGCGTCGCGCCGCAGCGTCTCGTAGGCCGCGTCGTCGTCGAGGCCATGCTCCTGCATCAGCCGGAGGATCGCCTTGACGACGTGGCGCCGGCCGCGCCGCCGCTCCTCGTGGCGGGCAAGCCGTTCTTCAAGGAGACGGCGCCGGTTGTGCTCGTTCACCGCCAGGAACAGGGCGGCGTAGACCGAGGCGCCGTGGATCGGCTTGCGCAGCAGGCCGGTCGCGCCGAGCTGGAGCAGCCCCTTGAGCCGGCTCGGCGCCTCGACGCCCACGAGCCCGACCACCGGGACCGGCGGCAGGTCGGGCACGGCGCTCGCCGCGAGGCCCGGCAGCGACAGGTCGCCGTCCACGATGACGATGTGGTGCTCGGGGTCGAGGATCTCGAAATCGAGCCACGGCGCCTCGCCGGCCGGGAGGACCGAGGCCACGGTCAGCCCGAGCTTCATCAGGGTGCCCGCCAGGACGTCCGTGGCGGTGCTCGGCGGCGCGATCAGCAGGGCCTGCGCGCCGCTGAAATTCTGGATCAGCCGGGGCGTCGTCATGGCACCACCTTCAGGCGCGGGCGCCGGCTCACCGGCACGACGCGCGGATCGCTGCGCACCAGGTAGGGGTCCGGCGCGACCGGCGCCTCGGCCTGCGCCACGATGGTGAAGCGGGCGGCCGCCGTCGAGAGGCCGATCCGGGGGGTCAGGCAGGCGTGGAGGGTCGTCTCGTCGAGGCGCACCGGTCCCTGGGGCGCCTCGAACTCGTCGGCGCAGGCCGCCCGTCGCACCGCCGCGGCATCCTCGATCCCGGCCCGCGCCAGCGCCCGCGCCAGGAGATGCACCGCGATGTACGAGGATTCCGCATCCGCCGAGGGGGTCGGGCCTTCGGGGAAACGCGCCGCGTAGGCCGCCATGAAGGCGCGGTTGCGGGGCGTGTCGATCGACGTGAAGTAGACGCTGGAGGACAGGTGGCCGTCGACCGCCTCCGGCCCGATCGCCTCCAGTTCCGGCTCGGCGAGGCTGCAGCTCGCCACCGGCATGGTCCGCGCTTGGTCGATGCCGCGCGCCGCGCAGGCACTTCGGAAGTCGCGGAAGAACCGGTACGCCGAGATGCCGATCAGCGTGTTGAAGACGAAGTCCGGCTTCGCGGCCAGGATCGCCGCGATCACCTGATCGAAGGCGGTCTCGCCCACCGCGAGGTAGCGCTCGCCCGCGACGTCGCCGCCGGCGATCGCCAGCGTCTCCCGCAGGATCCGGTTGTTCTCCCAGGCCCAGATGTAGTTGGAGCCGACGCAGAAGGCCGTGCGGCCGCCCTGGGCGAGGAGGTGCCGCACCAGCGGGACGATGTGCTGATTCGGCGCCGCCCCGGTGTAGACCACGTTCGCCGAGGTCTCGAAGCCCTCGTAATGCGACGGGTACCAGAGCAGGGCGTCCCGCTTCTCGAAGATCGGGATGATCTCCTTGCGGCTCGACGAGGTGTAGCAGCCGACGACGTGGCGGATCCCCGCGTCGAGGAGCCGCTCGGCGCCGGCGACGTAGCCCGCGAGGGCGCCCTGCGGATCGCGGATCACCGGCTCTAGGACGCAGTCGCCCCGCGCGTTCACCTCGTCGACCGCCAGGAGCGCGCCGTTCAGCATCGCCCGCCCGACGAGACCGTAGGGTCCGTCCGCGGAGAACAGGATGCCGATGCGGTGATGGCTGAGGCCCATGCAATCCTTCAGAACGCAAAAAGCCCGCCAGTGCGGAAGCACTGCGGGCGGCATCGCCGTGAAAGATGGTGACGTATTGGCGCGAAACTGGGCAGCTTTGCCCCGCGCCTGAAAACTAGGCTCCTCGGTAATGGCCTCGGTGTCAAGTCCCGCGCAGTCTTTTCGGAGCCGGCGTCTTGATGATTGCTTCCCGGGTCGCTGATCAGCGCCCGCGCCAGGCCCCTCCGCGGCGCCTGTACCCGCGGAGGCGAGGCGGAGGACGGCCGCGCCAGCCCGGCGCAGGATCGCTCGGCACTGTTGGCCCGCGCAATTATTCCGATTCACGGAATGATGAACTGCGGAGAACGCCTATTCTGCTCGCCCGAACGCGGCGGCATTCTCCTCATACGGCCCGGGGCGATCCCGGCCCCCGACGGAGATCCACGGTCATGAAGCTCTACCACCATCCCCTCTCCGGCCACGCGCATCGGGCCCGCCTGTTCCTCTCCCTGGTCGAGGCCCCGCACGAGCTGATCGAGGTCGACCTGAAGGCGGGCGGACACAAGACGCCGGCCTTCCTGGCCATGAACCCGTTCGGTCAGGTGCCGGTGCTCGACGACGACGGCGTGATCGTCTCAGATTCCAACGCCATCCTCGTCTACGTGGCGAAGCGGCTCGGCCGATCCGACTGGCTGCCCGAGGATCCGCGCGCCGCGGCGGCGGTCCAGCGCTGGCTCTCGGTCGCGGCGGGCGAGCTCGCCTACGGGCCGGCGGCGGCGCGGCTGATCACGGTGTTCGGCGCCCAGTTCCATCCGGAGGAGGTGATCGCCCGGGCGCACACGCTCCTGGGGCGGCTCGAGGCGCATCTCGATGGCCGGGACTGGCTCGCGGCCGAGCGGCCGACCGTCGCGGACGTGGCGGTCTACAGCTACCTCGCCCGCGCCCCGGAGGGGAACGTGGACTTGTCGGGCTACCCGCGGGTCGAGGCCTTCCTGCGCCGGATCGAGGGCCTGCCGGGCTTCGTCCCCTTCGCCCAGACCCCCGCGGGCCTCACGGCCGCGGCGTGACCGGAAGGCCCCGGGCGCACCCGCGCCCGGGGGCGGATGCAGATGGAGGGCGCGAAGATGGCTGACGGTCAGACCCTTGCGACGCTGCCGACATGGCATGCCGGCGAGACGTCCATCCAGGAAACCGTCGGCGCCGCCGACCGGATGGCGGTGATCGGCCAGCGGGTGGTGCGGGACTTCATGCCCGATCAGCACCGCGCCTTCTTCGCGGAGATCCCGTTCATCGTGCTGGGCAGCGTCGACCGGCAGGGCGACGCCTGGGCCACGCTCCTGGCCGGCCGTCCCGGCTTCATCACCTCGCCGACCGCCACGACCCTCGACATCGCCGCGCAGCCGGACCCGGCCGACCCCGCGTCCGACGGCACGGGCGACGGCGACGCAATCGGCCTCCTCGGGATCGCGCTGGACAGCCGCCGCCGCAACCGCGTCAACGGCCTCGTCCGCTCCACGGCCGGCGGAGTCCTGCACTTCGCCGTCGACCAGAGCTTCGGGAACTGCCCGCAATACATCCAGCTGCGCGACATGAGCTTCTTCGGCGAGCCGGGCGCCCCCGCTCCGGCCCCCGCCGAGGAGAGCGCGGAGCTCGACCCGGAAGCCCGCGGCCTGATCGCGGCGGCAGACACGTTCTTCGTAGCCTCCTACGCCGACCGGGAGGGCCGGCGCCAGGTCGACGTCTCGCATCGCGGCGGCAAGGCGGGCTTCGTCCGCGTCGCCGCGGACGGCACGCTGACCATCCCCGACTTCGCCGGCAACCTGTTCTTCGCCACACTCGGGAACATCTTCCTGAACGGCAGGGCCGGCCTGGTCTTCACCGATTTCGAGACGGGCGATCTCCTGCAGCTGACCGGCGACGCCGCGGTGATCCTGGACTCGCCCGAGATCGCGGCCTTCCAGGGCGCCGAGCGGCTCTGGAGCTTCCGCCCGCGCCGGGTGATCCGCCGACGCGGTGCCCTGCCGCTGCGCTGGTCGTTCCGGCCGGACGGCTGGTCGCCGAACGCGCTGATGACCGGCGACTGGGCAGAGGCCGCCGACCGCGTCCGGGCGGCCGAGCGCGCGACGCAGTGGCGGCCGTTCCGGGTAGCCGAGATCGTCGACGAGAGCCGCACGATCCGGTCCTTCCACCTGACCCCGGACGACGAGGCCGGGCGGCTCCCGCACCGCGCGGGCCAGCACCTGCCGATCCGCGTCACGCTGCCGGGGGCAGACGCGCCGGTCATAAGAACCTACACGCTCTCGGTCGCGCCCTCGGACCCGACCTACCGGATCAGCGTGAAGCGCGACGGCACCGTCTCGCAGCACCTCCACGACCGAGTTCGGGTCGGCGACATCGTCGAGGCGCGCGCGCCCGGCGGCGGCTTCACCCTCGACGCGAGCGCGGCGCGCCCGGCCGTGCTGCTCGCCGGCGGCGTCGGGATCACGCCGCTCCTCGCGATGCTCCGGCACGTGGTCTACGAGGGCCTGCGCACCCGCAAGATCCGGCCGACCACGCTCGTCTACGCCGCCCGCACCCGCGCCGAGCGCGCCTTCGATCGGGAGCTGTCCGAACTCGCCGCGGCGGCGCAGGGAGCCGTGCGGATCGTGCGCGTTCTCAGCGATGTCTCCGATGCGACGGCCGGCGTCGATTACGAGGCCGCGGGCCGGATCGACATGGGCCTGCTCACGCGGTTCCTGGCCTTCGCGGATTACGATTTCTACCTGTGCGGCCCGTCAACCTTCACCCAGGCGCTCTATGACGACCTGCGCGGCTACAACGTGGCGGACGACCGGATTCACGCGGAGGCGTTCGGTCCCTCGGGGCTCATCCGCGACACCGGAACGGCGACGGCCGTGCCTCCGCGGCCACCGGCCTCCACGGAGACGGTGCCGATCGCCTTCCTCGACACCGGCAAGGAAGCGCGCTGGACGCCGGATTCGGGCAGCCTCCTCGACCTCGCCGAGGCGCGGGGTCTCGCACCGGAGTTCAGCTGCCGCGAGGGCAACTGCGGGACCTGCCGCACCAAGCTGCTTGCCGGCGCGGTGACCTATCTGAGGGAACCGAGCGCACCGGTAGCTGAGGACGAGGTGCTGATCTGCTCCGCCGTGCCCGCGGAGGGCACGGACCGGGTGCAGCTCGCGCTGTGACGCGCGCGACGGCGCGGCCCGCGCCGTGTTCCGCCTTGCGGGACCGGCGCCGGCGGATCATCCTGCGCCGCTACCGGAGCCGGGCTGAACCTTCCCCGAGGACAAGGAGCCCATCCTGTCCCGTCCGCCGCTGCCGCCCTTCGACGCGCAGAGCGCGATCACGAAGGTCCGCCTCGCCGAGGGCGGGCTGATGCGCTATCGGCACAGCAGCATCAACGCGTTGCCGATCGCGGAATCGGACCGCAAGTTTCACTGGCCCCTCGGGCGCCGGCCGGACGACCTTCCGGGCCTGAGCCAATTCGGCTTCTGACCGATCGGCCGGGACGCCGACGCGGCGGGCCGGATCGGGCGTGAGCGTCGCGACGCGGCCGCGAGTACCCGGAGCGAGGCTATGGATCGGTGGCAGGCCATGCGCATCTTCGCGAAGGTCGCCGAGACGGCGAGCTTCGCGCAGACCGCCCGCCTCCTGCACATGAGCCCGCCGGCCGTGACGCGCGCCGTGGCGGCGCTCGAGGAGACCATCGGCGCCCGCCTCCTGATCCGGACGACCCGCTCCGTGAAGCTCACGGAAGCGGGCAGCCGGTACTACGAGGATTGCCGGCGGATCCTGGCCGACATCGCCGAGGCGGAATCGGCGGCGGCTGGCTCCAACGCGACGCCGTCGGGCACGCTCGCGGTGACGGCCTCGGTCCTGTTCGGACGGATGCACGTGCTCCCGATCGTCACCGACTACCTCGACACCTACCCGACCATGGTGGCGCGGACCCTCTTCGTCGACCGGCCGGTCAGCATGGTGGAGGAGGGAATCGACGTGGCGATCCGCATCGGCCACCTGACCGATTCCGGGTACACGGCCGCTCGGGTCGGGTCGGTGCGCCACGTCATCTGCGGCGCCCCGGACTACTTCGCGCGGCACGGCGTGCCGGCGACCCCGGCGGATCTCAAGCGCCACCGGATCGCCGTCTCCACCGGGGCCTTCGCGTCGCCGGAGTGGCGGTTCGGCCGGAACGAGCGGGTGGTCGTCCGCCCCACTCTGGAGGGCAACACCAACGAGGTCTCGATCGGCGCCGCACGGTCGGGCTGGGGGCTGGCGCGTGTCCTGAACTACCAGATCGGCCCGGACCTGCGGGACGGCCGGCTGCAGATCGTGCTCGCCGATTACGAGGAAGCGCCGCTGCCCGTCCACGTCCTGTACCCGGAAGGCCGGCACGCGCCCGCGAAGGTGCGGACGTTCGTCGATCTGGCCGTGGCGCGGCTGCGCGCCAACCGGACGCTGAACTGAGAGCAGCCCGGATCGACGACGGTCGCATTGGTCGCAGCCGCGGCCGGGGAAAGGATGGCTCAGTCTTAGGTTAGTTTTTTAGGATCTTCCGCATCTTCTGCGGGCAATGGGGGCCCATACGTGACGAGACCCGAGCGCGCGACCGTGGGCAACCGCCCCTCAGCGGCCATTCGCCCAGATGTCGACGCGGTGGCGCTCTGAGAGGAGTCAGGCGCATGGATCAGTGGACCCGCCTGGATCCCGTCTACGATTCCGAGGCGGCCGCGCGCGCGATCGCCGCGTCGGCGCCCGCGCGCGCGGATACCCAGGATCACGACCACGGCTTCCCGCAGGATGACATCGCCGATCTCGCCCGCCTCGGGCTGCTCGCCGCGCCCGTGCCGGTGGATCACGGCGGCGCGGGCCTCGGCACGGAGCCGGGCGCCGGTGCCCTGGCGGAGGTTCTGCGGCTGGTCGGCTACGGAAGCCTCGCTCTCGGCCGGCTCTACGAGGGTCACGTCAACGCCCTTCAGCTCGTCGCCCGGTACGGCTCACCCGCTCAGCGCGTCCGCCTGTTCGCCGACGCGCGCGCCGGCCATCTGTTCGGTGTCTGGAACACCGAGCCGGGGGAAGGCGGCCTCACGATCGAGGCCTCGGACGTCGACGGCCATCTCCGCGGCGTGAAGACCTTCGCGTCGGGTGCCGGCTTCGTCACCCGCGCCCTCGTCACCGCCCGGCATCCGGGACAGGGCGGCACTGCGATGATGGTGGTGCCGCTCGACGCCGGCACGCGGTCCGATCTCTCGGCGTGGCGGGCGCAGGGCATGCGCGCCTCGGCGACCGGCACGATCGACTTCACCGGTCTCGCCTTCGCGGCCGACAATATCCTCGGCCAGCCCGACGATTACTTCCGGCAGCCGGCCTTCTCGGGCGGCGCGTGGCGCTTCGCGGCGGTGCAGCTCGGCGGCATCGAGGCCGTGTTCGATGCCTGGCGCGGCCATCTGCGCCGCCTCGGCCGGGGGAGCGATCCGCACCAGCTGGCGCGCCTCGGCGAGGGCGCTATCGCGGTCGAGGGCGCCCGTCTCTGGGTCGAGCGCGGGGCGCAGGTCGCGTCGGACGCGGCGATGCCGCCGGAGCGCGTCGTCGCCTACATCAACCTGGTCCGCCTCGCGGTCGAGCGCGCCGGCCTCGACATCCTCCAGCTGGCCCAGCGCTCGGTCGGCCTCCAGGGCTTCCTGCGCGGCCATCCGCTGGAGCGGCTGTCGCGCGATCTCGCCACCTACCTCCGGCAGCCCGGACCGGATCACGCGCTCACCAGCGCGGCCTCCGAGATCCTGCGCGGGGACGGCCTGGCCGGTGACCTCTGGACCGAGAACGCCGCGTGACGGGGCAGAGCAGCCACGCCACCGCATCGCGGACCGTCTGGCTGGACACGCCGGAGCGGTACGGCCGCGTCAGCCGCGGCTTCCACTGGGTGATGGCGGCCCTGTTCGCCTGGCAATTCACCGGGGCGCTGCTCTACGTCACGATCGGCGATGCGGCGCTCACCCGCCTCGTCGGCGGCAGCCACTTCACCCTCGGCTTCACCCTGTTCGTGCTCGTGCTCCTGCGCGGGGTGTGGGGCCTCGCGAACCTTCACCGGCGCCCCGCTCATCCGGGCGCGCCGGGGCGCGCGGTCGCGGCCGGTCACGGCCTGATCTATCTCCTGATGGTCCTGGTCCCGAGCCTCGCCCTGCTGCGCCAGTACGGATCGGGCAAGCCCTTCGCGCCCTACGGCATCCCCGTGATGCCGGCCCGCGAGACGAAGATCGAGTGGATGATGCTGCCCGCCGACCTGTTCCACTACTGGCTGGGCTTCACGCTTCTCGTCGTCGTGCTCGGCCACGCCGCGATGGCGTTCCTGCACCGTAGGCTCTGGAACGAGACCGTCCTGACCCGCATGACCTGACCGGCGGCGGGCCCGCGGGACGCGATCCTCAGCCCGTCGCCTCCGCCGCGGCTGGCGCGCGGTCGGGCAGCGGCGCGTCCAGCGTGAAGACCACGCCGCGGGGGCGGTACTCGATCTCGGCCGAGCCGCCCATCTCGGCGGCCAGCGCCCGCTCGATGAGGCGCGTGCCGAACCCGCCGCGGGCCGGTGCCGTAACCGCGGGTCCGCCGACCTCCTCCCAGCGGAACCAGAGACGGGCCGGCGTCACCCCGTCGACCACGTCCCAGTTCAGGGCCACTCGCCCCCGGTCGTTCGATAGGGCACCGTACTTCACGGCGTTGGTCGCCAGTTCGTGCAGCGCCATCGTGAAGGCGAGCGTCAGGCGCGGTGTCAGCCACACCTCCGGTCCGTTGATCAGGAAGCGCTGGCCCGCTCCGCCCCGGAACGCCTGGAGGGTGCCCTCCACAATGACGTCGAGCGTGGCCCCGATCCAGCTCTGGCGGGTCAGGACGTCGTGGGCCGCCGAGAGCGAGTGCAGCCGCGCGTCGAGGGTCCTGTGCGCCTCCTCCAGGGAGGCGGCGTTGCGCAGGGTCTGGTGCGCGATCGACTGCATGGTCGCCATCGAGTTCTTCACCCGGTGGTTCAGCTCGTCGGCCAGGAGGGCGCGGTGCTCCTCCGCGCGTTTGCGCTCGGTCACGTCGATGGAGACGCCGGCCATGCTCAGCGGCTGCCCGACCGAGTCGTAGAAGGTCTGACCCCGGATCTGCAGCCAGCGAAGCTCGCCGCCGGGCGTGCGCGCCCGGTACTCGATGTCGTAGTCGCTGTGCTCGCGGATCGAGGTCTGCACCGCCGCCTGCATGCGCGGCCGGTCCTCGGGCTCGATCGCGGCGATCAGGTCCTCGTAGCTGAACGCCTCGCCCGGCGCCCGCCCGAAATTCTCCTTGCAGGTCTCGGAGGCCACGAGCCGCATGTCGGCAAGATCGAGGGTCCACGAGCCGAAACGTCCGGCCTTCAGGATGAATCGCAGCCGCTCCTCGCTGCGGGTGAGGTCGCTGGTGCGGCGCTCGATCTCCTGCTCGAGCGCCTCCCGGTCGCGCTGCATCCGCGCGAGCTTCTCCCGCTCCAGCGTCACGTCGAACTGCGACGCGAAGAAGTAGGTGAGCTCCCCGTCGCGATCGAAGACCGGCGAGATCAGCAGCCGGTTCCAGAAGAGCTCGCCGTTCTTCTTGTGGTTCAGGAGCTCGATCTCGATCGGCACGCGGCGGGCGATCGCCGCCCTGATCTTCGCGATGTCGGCCTTGCTGGTCTCGGGCCCCTGAAGGAACCGGCAGTTCCGGCCGATGATCTCGTCGTGGCCGTACCCGGTCAACTTGGAGAAGGCGGCGTTGACGAAGACGATGGGGTTGTCCGGCTGATGGGGATCGGTGATCAGCATCGGCATCCGCGTCGCCCGGACGGCGGAGACGAAGGGGTCGGTGCTCGCGTCGGTCCGGGCGAATTCCGCCTCGAAACGCGTGCGTTCCTGCTGATCCGTCAATGCCCGGTCGCCCCTGTCACGACTCGCCGATGGCGGCCTTCGGCCCTCGTGGCGTGGCTTTACCACAGCGGGGATCGCTTGTGCGCAATCATGATGCGGTCCGAGACGCCGCAGGGGGTCGCGACGCCTCGCTCGATCGGACCCGGGAAGAGGCCCGCCGCTACACCGCGGCCCGACCGGGGCCGAACCCGGCCGGCGGGCGCGAGCCGAGATGGTCCCGCAGCGTCCGGCCCTCGTACTCGGTGCGGAACAGGCCGCGCCGCCGCAGCTCCGGCAGGACCAGCGCGATGAAGTCGTCGAGGCCGCCGGGCAGCGTCGGCGGCATGATGTTGAAGCCGTCCGCCCCGCCGGCCCGGAACCGCGCCTCCATCTCGTCCACGATCTGGGCCGGCGTGCCGACGATCTGCGAGTGGCCGCGCGCGCCGGCGATGCGCAGGTAGAGCTGGCGCAGGGTCAGGCCCTCGCGGCGGGCGAGGTCGAACATGAGCTGCTGGCGGGACTTGATGCCTTCGGTCTCGGGCAACTCCGGCACCGGCCCCTCGGGATCGTAGCCCGACAGATCGTGGCCGCCGATCATGCGACCGAGAAGCGCCAGCCCGACCACCGGGTCGATCAGGTCCTGCAGCGCCTCGAACTTCGCCCGCGCCTCGGCCTCGCTGCGCCCGACGACGGGGAACAGGCCGGGCATGATCTTCAGATCATCCGGCGCACGACCGAAGCCGGGCATGCGTCCCTTGAGATCGCCGTAGAACTCGACCGCCTCGTCCAGCGTCTGGTTCGCGGTGAAGACGATCTCGGCAGTCCGCGCCGCGAGGTCCTTGCCGGGCCCGGAAGCGCCGGCCTGCACCAGCACGGGCTGGCCCTGCGGCGTCCGCGAGATGTTGAGCGGACCGCGGACCTCGAAATGCTTGCCCCGGTGATCCAGCGGGCGGAAGCCGTCCGGCTTCGAGAACTGGCCGCTCGCGCGGTCGATGATCACGGCGCCGTCGTCCCAGGTGTTCCAGAGGCCGAGGACCACGTCCGCGAATTCCTCGGCGCGCTCGTAGCGGTCGGCGTGACGGCCGATCCGGTCGCCGCCGAAATTCGCCGCCTCCGCGTCGGTCGCGGAGGTCACGAGGTTCCAGCCGGCGCGCCCGCCGCTGAGATGGTCGAGGGAGGCGAACCGGCGCGCGACGTTGAAGGGCTCGTTGAAGCTGGTGGAGGTGGTGGCGACGAGACCGATCCGGCTCGTCACCGCCGCGAGGGCCGACAGCAGCGTCAGCGGCTCGAAATGGGCCGAGCGCGCGGTGCGCTCGCTCGACCGCAGGTCGAGGTCGCGGATCCCGCTCCCGTCCTCCAGGAAGATGAGGTCGAACTTCGCGGCCTCGGCGCGCTGCGCCCAGCCGACGTAGCGCTCCAGGACGAGCCCGCCGTCGGCCTCGCTGGAGGGATGGCGCCAGCCCGCGACGTGGTGGCCGGTCGCGTAGAAGAACGCGCCGAGGCGCAGGGTACCCTGTCTCATCGAACCGACCGTCATCGTGCCTGATCCGCTCCGTGCCTTCCGCGCGGGCCGGTGTCCAGCCGACCGGTGCGCACGGGCGGACCCCGCGTCGCGCACGGCTCATCCGCCGCACCGGAACTCCGGGCGGCCGGAGCCTCAGCGCGGGACTGCGGCGTCCGGCGCGTTGTCGGCGGGGAGGTCGCGCAGGTCGGACGAGGCGTAACGCCCGTGGCGGGCCGCCAGCGAGCCCCTTGCCTCCTGCATCGGCATGAAGGCCGCGAATCCGACCGGCTCGGCCACGTCGTGGTAGATCGCCTCCATGCCGCCGCGCATGTGGTAGGTCTCGTGCCAGATGCCGACGCCGCGCGTGTCGCGCAGGAAATCCCGCCACCAGATCCGGTGCGGCTCGGACTTGGACCACGCGACCATGCTGTCCATGTCCCGCCAGTACCAGCGCATGCCGACATGGAGCGGGCGCAGGCTGAAGATGATGTTGTTCTCGTAGTGCAGGAGGCCCTCTGGCCGCGCCGCGCCGACCCTGTCGATCCGCGGCCCGAAGCCGAGCAGGGTCTTCACGCCGGCCAGGGTGCGGACCTTCATCCCGAGATAGATCACGACGAGGTCCGGGTAGCCCGAGAAGTCCGGGACCGCGTGTCGCCGGTTCGCGCCCATGTTCGCGCCCTCATTCGCCGGCCGGTCCTGGTGGGCGTTCAGCGTCGAGAATAGGCGACGATGCGGTCGGAGAGCAATATTCGTAGACCGCGTTGCTCACGACCCGCGACGTCCGGCAGTATCGGGCGAACCCGGTCGCCCTCCGTCACGGCCGCCGCGCGGCAGGCGCGATCCGGGCGGACGCTGCCTCGCGCGCCGCCGCGGAGATCCTCGAGGTTCGCGCCGACCGCCTCGGAGATCTCCGCTCCGTCGCCGGATCGGTCGGGATCGCGCGCGGCTCAGCGCGTGCGCTCCCCGCAATCCGGGCCATTCTGCCGGGAGCGCGGCCAGGCGCGGGTGCGGATGTACTGCTCGACCACGAGAGCCCCTCCTCCAAGAACAACCACAGCGAGAATGGCTTCGCGGAAAGTGCCAGGATCGATCATCGTCTCGACTCCCTGAAGTGAATCGCCCCTGCCGGGGCCTGAGAGCTCTTCAAGTCTGCTCCCCCTCGTCAATACCTGACCGCTTCTCGGGTTGCGCTGCCTAGCTGGCAATTGCCCTTCGACGACGTGAACATTCTGTAAGACTGAGGATCGAGAGAGCGGCGCGTTGGCGCCGAGCGCGCGGCCGGACAATGGGCCCGTCCACCGCGTGCGCCGGCCGACTGGCATCGTGTCGACGGCGCAAGGCCTTCGACATTTCGCGCGACGCGCCCGTGTCGGATGCTAGGATCCGACGATGCAGCAGCAGATCTCGGTCATCACGCTCGGCGTCTCATCGCTCGGCCGGTCGCGCGCCTTCTACGGCGACGGCTTCGGCTGGGCTCCCGTCTTCGAGAACGACGAGATCGTCTTCTACCAGATGAACGGGTTCATGCTCGGAACCTGGCAGAACCCCAACCTCGACCAGGATATGCGGCGCGCGAGCGAACCGAGCCCGAGCGCGTTCTGCCTCGCCCACAACGTCCCGAACCGCGGCGACGTCGCGCCCACCATCGCGCGGCTCGTCGCGGCGGGCGGGACGCTCCTGCGCGCGGCCGACGAGCCGCCCCACGGCGGCTTCCGCGGATATCTGAGCGATCCGGACGGACATGCCTGGGAGATCGCCTGGAACCCGGCCTGGCGGATCGATGAATGCGGACGGGTGACGTTCGGACTCTGAGCGGGCGCGGAGGCCGCCGAGGAGATCGGCCGTGCCGGGAAGGCCGCGTCTCAGAGGCGGGTGAGCCGCAGGCGCCACCCGGACGAATCCGCGACGATGGCCGGATCGCGGGCCGGATCGGGCGGCCGTGCCGCGGCCGGCGCGGCCGTCGGAGGCTCCGCCACGGCGATGCCGGCGGGCGGGACGCGGCCGGAGACGCAGCCGCAGAGGGGCAGCGCGAGGGCGAGTGCCGCGACGGCGACAGACCGGATCGGTACGGTCCACCCGCGGATCGGCGATCCGGCCTCGACCGCGCGGGAGACCGCGGCGCTCCGTCCTCGGCGTTGAGCGCGTCCGAAAAGGGGTCCCGGCGGACGGCCCGAAGCGGCGCCGCGGTGGGGCCGGGTGCCCGGCGCGGACATGGCCCGGCCCCGGCACTCGGCCTCAGGCGCCCGCTGGCCCGCGGCTCACGTGGCCGCCCAGGAGGAGCGCCTTGGCGGCCGCGTCGATCCGGCCGAGCCACTTCTCCGCGGTCTCCGCGCGCAGGTCGGCGACGCGGACCTGCTCCTCGGCGGCCCGAACCCAGGCTTCGGCCTCCGCGCGGATCGTCCGGACGCGCGCCTCGGCCTCCGCGCGGATGTCCTGCACCTGGGCGTCCGCCTCGGCCTGGACGCGCTGCAGCCGGATATCGGCGCGGGCCTCGACCTCGCGGACGCGCATCTCGGACAGTTGCAGGCGGTGCCGGGTCTCCGCCAGCGCGCGCTGCGCGGCGGCCAGGGCGGCCTCGTGCGACATGCTCTGCTCCTGCAGGCGCTGCTTCTGCGCTTCGGCGCGGCCGGCCATGCCGGTGATGATGTCGAGCGTGCTCATCCAGTCCGACACCGCCTCGGACTCGCAGGGGACCGGCGCGGGGCCCGCGTCGTTGACCGCGGGTTCCGGCAGGATCGGCGGGTGCGCGACGGGCTCGATGCGCGGCGCGGACAGCGCGGCCGGCCCCTCGACCGTGTCGAAGGACGGCTTGAGCTTCAGGATCTCGGCGGACGGTCCCTCGACGAAGCGGTCCAGGCTGTCGGCGACCTGTGAGAGGATGTGGGACCACGTGGCTGTGGGGGCCGCGACCATGATGGCTCTACCCTGGCGGGATTTTGGCAATAGCTAATACAATCTCCGGTATGGTTAATGGGTGGTTAATCGGCGGCGCGGCGGCGCGAATCCCGGACAGTTCGTGGCGGCCCGATCAGTCTCGGCAGGCCCGGACGGGAAGGCTCGACAATCTTCCGCCGGATCGGTTCCAGTTTCCGAGGCGCTTCGAGCGGTTTCGGCAGGATATTGACCGCCGACGACCGGACTCCCGGACCGGCCGCGATCGGGCCGGCGTCATCGCGCGGCCTGCGTCGCGGGCGCGGCCTGGATGATCGGCGCGGCCGCGGCCAGGATGGACGCGGCGTCGCGGTCGAGGGGCGGATAGATGCGCGTGCCGTTGATGATCCGCTTCGTCGCCTTCGCGGCGACGCCCGACGAGACCAGCGTGCCGCGATCCCAGCCGGCGGTGTAGACCGCCCCCCAGGCGCCCAGATCCAGCACGGTGACGTAGTCGGGCGCGGCGAAGCGCAGCCGCCGTTCCGGCCGGCCGGCGAGATCGCAGACGGCGTTGAAACCCGCGAACCGACCCATGGGCCGGGCGTGCTGGCACGACATCACCGTGCGATGACCGGCATCGTCCGCCGCAGCCGAGGCGATGTCGCCGGCCGCGTAGACGCCAGCGAGCCCTTGGACGGCCAGGAAGGCGTCGACGGGCAGGCGCCCGAGCGGGTCGAGGGGGAGGCCGAGCGTGCCGCCCAGCGGGCTCGCCCGCATGCCGGTGGCGCAGACGATCGTCCACGCCGGAAGGCGCGTCCCGTCCGCCAGCGTCACCCCGGCACGATCGACGGCACCGACCCGCGCACCGCCGATGCAGGTCACGCCGGCATCGCGCAAGGCCTCGCGGATCCCCGGCAGGGCCGCCGCGCCCATGGCGCTCCCGACCTCGCGCGCGTGGTCGATCAGGATGGTCCGCACCGGACCCGTGGCCCCGGCCCGGTCCCTGGCAGCGGCGAGCCGGGCGGGCAGCTCGCAGGCGAGTTCCAGTCCCACCAGGCCGCCGCCGATGACGACGGCGGTCCAGCGGCCGGCCTCTTCCGGCCCGCCCGCGTCACCGAGACGATCGAGATGCGCCGCGAGGGCCTGGGCCCCCGCGAAGGTGTCGACATCGAAAGCGCCCGCGATTCCCGGGATCTCGGGGCGCCACAGCAGGCTTCCGGCGGCGAGGATGAGGCGGTCGTACGCCAGTGTCTCGACGACGCCCGACGACGCGGCGGACGACGCGGCGGACGACGCCGGGGACTCGACCGTGACCGTGCGCGCCGCGGGGTCGATGTCGATCGCGCGCGCCTCGCGGCGTTCCACGCCGATCGGCCCGAGCACGTCGTCGAGGGGTACGCGCAGGGCGCCGAGATCGGTCTCGTAGCAGCGGACCCGGATGACGTGGAACGGGTCCGGCGCGATCACCGTGACCGCGACGCGGTCGCCGAGGCCGAACTCGGTTCGGGCGCGCGCCGCGGCGGCAGCGGCCCACAGACCGGCGAAGCCGCCGCCGATCACGACGATTCTCGAGACCATGGCAGAGTTCCCCCCGTGCCGGAGATATCGAACTCTGCACGTCGCTCGGCGATGCGGCAACGGTTACAGTCCTGGCGCGGGCGCGGATCGCTTCCGACAGTCGAGCGCCGGCGGTTCAGCCGTCGTCACAGCCGCCACCCTGGCGCGCCTTCGGGCGCCGGAACGACCCGTCAGCCCGCAGCCGCGGTCTCACGTGAGTGCGGGCCGCGCGGCTCCAGCGTCGCCGCGGCGCGGCTGGGGAGGACAGACGCCGCTCCTCGCGCGCGCGGACGCGTAATTTCTTCTCGTCCTGGGTCGGCCGACCGAAAATTCTTGCTTCGACGCCGTGAAGTAGAGAAAGCCCTTTTGTTGACTCCGCGACCGGCCGACAGGATCTTGTATTCACAGTCACGCCGAGGGCCGCGCAGGTACGATGAAGACGCAGGGGCGGACCGGGCGTGATCCCGCAGCCGGGGGATGTGTCGGCGCGGATCGCGCGATCGGGGCGGTCCCGGGTCTCGGACGCGCCGGATGCGCCCGGCCGATCGTCTCGCCGACGGCGCCGCGTCCCTGAACCCAGCCGCCCGGACGAGACCGCTCGGGACCGCGCCGCGGCGCGGATCCCCTGCCCCGCGCCGGCCCCGCACCCCGCCCTCCGTTTCGCCACGACATCAGGCCCGACCATGCGCTCCACCCGCCGATCCCTCCTGGCCGCCGGCCTCGCCCTGGCCTGCCTCGGCGCGCTCGCGCCGCGCGAGGCCCGCGCCGACGACCCGAAGGAGATCCGCCTGGACTGGGCGACCTACAACCCGGTCGGTCTGCTCCTGAAGGAGAAGGGCTTCCTGGAGGAGGCGCTGGCGCCGCGGGGCATCAAGGTCCGCTGGGTCCAGTCGCTCGGCTCCAACAAGGCCCTCGAGTTCCTGAACGCCGGCGCCATCGATTTCGGGTCGGCGGCCGGCGCGGCGGCCCTCGTGGCGCGCATCAACGGCAACCCGATCAAGGCGATCTACGCCTACTCGCGCCCCGAATGGACGGCGCTCGTGACCCGCAAGGACAGCGGCATCACCAAGCCCGCCGACCTGAAGGGCAAGCGCGTCGCCGTCACCCGGGGCACCGATCCGCACATCTTCCTGATCCGCGCGCTCCAGGGCGCCGGCCTCACCGAGCGCGACGCCAAGCTCGTGCTGCTGCAGCACGCGGACGGGCGGACCGCCCTCGACCGCGGCGACGTCGATGCCTGGGCCGGCCTCGACCCGATGATGGCGGCGTCCGAGATCGAGAACGGCGACGTGCTGGTCTACCGCGACGCCGCGGCGAACACCTGGGGCCTGCTCGACGTCCGGGAGGACTTCGCCACCGCCCATCCCGACCTCGTCCGGACGGTGGTCGCGGCCTACGAGCGGGCGCGCGCCTACGCGCTGGCCAACCCGCAGGCGCTCGCGGCGGCCCTCGTGGCGGCGACCAAGCTGCCCGAGCCGGTGATCGCCCGGCAGCTCGAGCGGACCGACCTCTCCCAGCCGGCGATCGGCCCGGCCCAGGCGCAGTCGATCAAGGCGGCCGGCACCGCCCTGCAGCAGGCCGGGATCATCCCGGCGGGCACCGACGTGTCCGCCGCCGTCGACGGGCTGCTCGACACGCGCTTCAATCCCGTCGCCGGACAGTGAGCGGCCGCGTGCCGCTGCTGCGGCGGGGCGGTCGCGCCGGCCTGGGTCTGCTGCTGCCGCTCGTCCTGGCGATCGGCTGGGAGATCGCGGTCGCGAGCGGCGCGGCGTCGGGGCGGCTGCTCCCGCCGCCGAGCCGGATCGCCGCGACCCTCTGGGCCCTGGCCGTCTCGGGCGATCTCTGGATGCATGTCGAGGCGACCCTTGTGCGGGTCGGCCTCGGCTTCCTCTGCGGCGCGGCGGCCGGGATCCTGGCCGGCGCCCTCGTGGCCACGGTCCCGCCGCTGCGCTGGCTCCTCGACCCGAGCCTGCAGGCGCTGCGGGCCGTCCCGTCGCTCGCCTGGGTGCCGCTCTTCATCCTGTGGTTCGGCATCCTGGAGACGCCGAAGGTCCTCTTGATCGCCGTCGGGGTGTTCTTTCCGGTCTATGTCGGCGTCTCGGGCGCGATCGCCTCGGTCGACCGCAAGCTGGTCGAGGTCGGCCGGATCTTCCGCCTGTCCCGCCTCGCCCTCGCCCGCCGGATCCTGCTGCCGGCCGTGCTGCCGGCGACCCTGGTGGGCCTGCGCACGGGGCTCGGCCTCGGCTTCCTGTTCGTCGTGGCGGCGGAGCTGATGGGCGCCTCGGAGGGGCTCGGCTACCTGCTGGTGGACGGGCAGCAGTTCAGCAAGCCCGATCAGATCGTGGCGGCGATCATCGCCTTCGCCCTCGTCGGCAAGGCGGCCGACATGGCCCTGGTCACGCTGACAGCCCCCCTGACCCGGTGGCAGGATACCGTGCGGGACAGCCTGTGACCGCGGCGCCGGCCCGGACGCGCGCCGCGGACCGGAAGGCCGCGCCGTGCCGAGATCCCCACGCCACGCCCGCCGAGAGACGCCCGTGCTGACCGTCGACGACCTCTCCAAGACCTACGCGGACGGCACGCAGGCGCTCGCGGGCATCGACCTGTCGGTCGAGCAGGGCGAGATCGTCGCGCTGATCGGCGGCTCGGGCTGCGGGAAGACGACCCTGCTCAGGCTGATCGCGGGGCTCGACCACGCGAGCGCGGGCGCCGTCGCGGTCGACGGCGAGACGATCCGCGCGCCCCATCCGAGCGTGGGCGTCGTCTTCCAGGAGCCGCGCCTGCTGCCCTGGCTCGACGTGGCCGGCAATGTCGGCTTCGGCCTCGCCGACCTGTCCCGGTCCGAGCGCCGCGCCCGCGTCGCCCACGCCCTGGAGCGCGTCGGGCTCGCCGAGCACGGCGGTCGCTGGCCGCGGGAGCTGTCCGGCGGCCAGCAGCAGCGCGTGGCGATCGCCCGCGCCTTCGTGGCGCGGCCGCGGGTGCTGCTCCTCGACGAGCCGTTCTCGGCCCTCGACGCCTTCACCCGCAAGGGGCTGCACGACCAGCTCCTCGGTCTCTGGGCCGAGTCGAAGCCGACGATCCTGATCGTCACGCACGATGTCGGGGAGGCCGTCACCCTGGCCGACCGGGTGGTGGTGATGCGCCCGCGGCCCGGGCGCCTCGACGAGACCGTCCCGGTCGCGCTCGCCCGGCCGCGCGAACCGGTGGCGGCGACCTACGAGGAGGCCGTGCGCCGCGTGCTCGCCGCCCTCGACCACTCCCTGCGCCCGGCGGCGAGCAGCCGGCCGCCCGCGCCCGAGACCCGCGCGAGCTGGTGGTAGGGCCGCCGGCGAACCGCGGCCTCAGGACCCGACCGCGGTCACTTCGAGATCCGCGGGGTCCGCGCGCCGGAACCGGGCGTAGCGCAGCGCCATCACCGGCAGGATCAGGAGGTTCAGCACCGTCGAGGTGATCAGGCCGCCGAGGATCACGAGGGCCATCGGGCCCTCGATCTCGCGGCCGGGCTCCCCGGCCCCGAGCGCCAGCGGCAGCAGGCCGAGGCCCGTCACCAGGGACGTCATCAGGATCGGCACCATCCGGTCCGCGGCGCCCGCCGCCGCCGTGGCGGCGTCCCAGGCGCGCCCGTCCCGGGTGACCATCTGCTCGTAATGGGCGATCAGCATCACGCTGTTGCGCAGCGAGATGCCCGACAGGGTCACGAAGCCGACGATCGAGCCCAGCGACAGCACACCGCCGGTGAGCGCCACGGCCGCGACGCCGCCCACGAACGCGAAGGGCAGGTTGACGAGGACGAGGAGCAGGTTCGCCGCCGAGCCGGTGACGATCGCCAGCAGGACCACGATGCCGAAGCCGGCCATCCCGGCATGGACCAGCAGGTCGCGGCGGGCGGCCGCCTGCGCCTCGGCGGCCCCAGAGAAGGTGACGTAGACGCCCTCCGGCAGCCGCACCTCGCGGGCGATCTTGCGCTTGGCCGCCGCCACGAAGCCCGCGACGTCGCGGTCGGCGACGTTGGCGGTCACCGCCTGCACCCGCTGCGCGCCGAGATGCTGGACCTGGTAGCGGCCGGCGCTCTCGTAGACGTCGGCGACCTGCGACAGCCGGACGTAGCGCCCGCCCGGCGTCCGCAGGGGCAGGTCGCCCACCGCGCTGAGGCGGTCCCGCACCCGGGCGTCGAGGATCACCAGCACGTTGAACACGGCGTTGCCGCGATAGGTCTGGCCGACCGTGTCGCCCTGGTAGGCGGTGCGCACGGCCTCCAGCACCTCCACGGGGTCGAGCCCCCAGTGCCGCAGGTCCACCGGGCGCAGCGCCACCGTGACCTGCGGCAGCCCGGCCGGCGAGGCCTGCTGGACGTCCCGGGCGCCCTTCACCTCAGAGAGTTCCTGCGCCACCGAGCGGGCGGCCGCCTCGATCCGGTCGAGATCGCTGCCGACCACGTTGACCACGACCGGCGCGGTGAAGCCCGAGACCGTCTCCTCGATGCGCTCGGTGAGGAAGGTCTTGAGCGAGAAGGCGGCCCCCGGGAAGCCGGCGATCAGCTGCCGGATGGCGCCCTCGACCCGGCGCTGGGCGGCGCCGTCGAGCCCGGGCTCGAGGTCGATGTGGATCTCGCTGTAGTGCGGCCCGGCGGTGTCCTCGGCGGCCTCGGCCCGGCCGATCTGCGCCGCCACGGCGCGCACCCCGGGGATCTCCTTCAGGTCGCCGGTGATGAGCGTCCCGAGCCGCTCCGATTCCTGCAGCGCGGTGCCGGGGATGGCGACCATGTGCAGGATCATGTGCCCCTCCTTCAGGTCGGGGAGGAACACCGCGCCGAGGGTCGGCAGGACGGCGGCGCCCGCGAGGGTGACCAGCAGGGCGCCCGCCATGGCGACCCGCGGCACCCGCCCGATCCCGGCGAGCAGCCGCAGGTAGGCGGCGCGGCTCCAGCGCACCACGGGCGGATCGGGCGGCGCGGCGCCGGCGTCGCGCCCCATCCGGCCCCCGAGGAGCAGGAGCGCCAGGGCCGGCGTGACCGTGAGCGCAACGAGGAGCGAGGCGACGACGGCCGCGATGTAGGCGAGCGCCAGCGGCCCGAACAGGCGGCCGGCGACGCCGGTCAGCGCCAGGACCGGCAGGAACATCAGGATCACCGCGAGGGTCGCGTAGGCGACCGAGGTCCGCACCTCCAGCATCGCGGCGAGCACCACGCGCGGCAGGCCGCGGCGTCCGCCCCGCGACTCCCGCAGCCGGCGCGCGACGTTCTCGACGCCGATCACCGCGTCGTCGACGACCTCGCCGATGGCGAGGGCGAGGCCGCCGAGGGTCATCGTGTTGAGGCTCTCGCCCCAGGCCTGGAGGGCGAGGGCGGCGGCGATCAGCGACAGCGGGATCGCCGTGGCGCTGATCAGGGCCGCCCGCCAGTCCGCGAGGAAGACGAGGAGCACGACCACCACCAGCACGCCGCCCAGCGCCAGCGCCTCGATCACGTTGCCGGTGGCCACGTCCACGAAGTTCGCCGGCCGGAACAGGTCGGCCCGCAGGCTCACGCCGTCGCGCTTCAGGACCGGGCGCAGCTCGTCGAGGGCCGCCTCCAGGCGGGCGGTCACGGCGCGGGTGTCGACGCCCACCTGCGCGCCGACCATCAGCAGCACGCCGGGCCTGCCGTCCACGAGGGCCGCGCTGATCGCCGGCTCGGGCGCGGCCGTGACGGTCGCCACGTCGGAGAGCACCACGCTCGCCCCGCCGTCGTTGTGGAGCACGATCTGCCCGAGCGCCTCCGGGGTGAGCGACTGCCCCTCCGTCCGGAGCAGGACGCGCTGGTTCGGCGTGTCGACGAAGCCCGCCCCGCGCACGCCGGTCCCCTTGCGGGCGGCCGTGAGGACGTCGTTGAGGCCGATCTGGAAGCGGATCAGGTCGTCGGGGCGGACCTGGATCTGCAGGGCGCGCACGCCGCCGCCGTAGATCGAGACCTGGGCGATGCCGGGCACCGCCTGGAGCCGCCGCCGCACGGTCCACTCCGCGACCTGGCGCAGGTCCATGGCGTCGCGGGTCTCGGAGGTGAGACCCACGAGGAGCACGGTCAACGTCGAGGAGGTCAGCGGGGTCATGGCGGGCGCCGCCACGCCGGCCGGCATGCGGCCGGCGAGCGCCGCCAGGCGCTCGTTGACCCGCTGGCGGATGCGGTCGACGTCGCTGCCGGACCGGAACGCGGCGGTGATCACCGACAGGCCCTGGATCGAGGTGGAGCGCAGGGTCTCCAGGCCCGGCAGGCCGCCGACCGACACCTCCACGGGCTGCGTGACCAGCACCTCGACCTGCTCCGAATCGAGGCCCGGCGCCTCGGTCTGGATGGTCACGGTCGGCGGCGCGAATTCCGGGAACACGTCGTAGCGCGCCCCCGAGAGGGCGTAGAGCCCGAAGACGAGGACGGCGCAGGCGAGCGCCAGGACCACCCTGGGCAGCCGGACGGCGAAGCCGACGAGGGCCGCCTGCGGACCGCCGCGATCGGCGGCAGCGGGCGGCTCAGTCATCGTCGTCGCCCACGACGCGGATGCGGCTCTTCATCTCCTCGGACAGGAGCGCCTGCGCGCCCCGCAGCACGATCTCGCTGCCGTCCGCCAGATCCTCGACCACGAAGGCGTCGGCCGACATCGGCGCGTCCGGCCGCACCGGGTGACGCACGAAGGCGCCGTCGCCGGTCCCGCGATACACCCAGGTGCCACCCTCGCCGTGGACGACGGCGTCCTCCGGCACGAGGACGCCCTTCACCGCGCGCGGCGCCGGCAGGAACGCCATCGTGCTGGTCCCGGGCAGGAGACCGCTGTCGCCGGAGACGAGATAGAAGAAGCTCTGCCCCTGGATCCGCGGATCGGTCCGCGTCGCCGGCGAGACCAGCCGGAGAGCGACTCGCTCGCTCCGCGGCGGCACCTCGGCGAAAGCGGCCTTGGGCGCCTCCGGCAGGGTCTCCCCCGGCGGCAACGTCACCTGCATGAGGAAATCGGCCCGCTCGATCAGGCGCGTCACCAGCGGCGACCGCTCGATGATCGCCTTTCCGAGCACCGGCCCCCATTCCTGGCGCGCCGTCGCCGCGAAGGTGCGCAACTGCGATTCCGCCACCGTGACCGACGCCTGATCGGTCAGGAGCGTGCCCTCGGCGGTCTCGATCTGCGCCACCGCCACCACGCCGGCGCCGAGGGTCCGCGCCCGGCGGGCGGCGCTGGCCGAGACTTCGACCCGGGCGCGCGCCGTCTGGAGCGCCGCCACGGCGCCGGCGTAGCTGTTGGTCAGCTCGGTGATGCGGGCGAGGTCGAGGACGCTGCCGTAGGCGGTCAATTCCTGGCGGTGCAGGACGGCGGGACGCGCCTCGGCGACGAGACCGATCCGGGCGCGCTCGGCCGGCGTCAGCCGGACCAGGGTCCGGCCGTCCTCGATGGCGGTGCGCGGCGCGGGAAGCTGCGCCGCCGCCGACAGGTTCTCTCGCCGCTCGGGGATCAGCGCCGCGACGCGCGCCCGGACCTCGGCGACGATCGGGCCGGCATCGGCCCGGAGGCGCTCGCCCGTCGGCGTGACCGCTAGACCGGCCGCCGCGAGCAGGACCCCTCCGATGAGCAGCAGCGCCCGGCGACCACGCACGTCGCTCTCCTCCCCTGGACCGATTGCCGAATCTACCCGGTTTCGGTGCCAAATACACCCGAACTCGGCCAGCTCAAACTGTCACGCTCGGTTCCGGTCGTGGGTCGGGCCTCGCGGGTGCTCGGGAACGCGAAAGCCCGCCTCGACGGTGCGAGGCGGGCTTCCGGTCTGCTGGGATTATGTCGGTTCGGATCAGCAATCGTTGCCGGAGACCGGGGCGGTCTGCCGATCGGCGGCGGCCTTGTTCATGGCGCCGACCGTGCCGGGCGACGCGGGCTGGTTGCCGCCGGCCAGGTTCGCGGCGGCCGGATCGGTCGAGTTCGACTTGGAGCCGGCGTCCGTCTGCGCCTGACGGTCGGCGGTCTGGTTGGCGCCCACGTTGTTCATGGCACCGACCGTGCCGGGCGACGCGGGCTGGTTGCCGCCAGCGAGATTCTTGCTCGACTTGTCGACGTCGGAGCTCTTGGGATTCGATGCCTGCTGATCGGGGCTGTTCGACTTCGTGGTTCCGGTGTTGCACGGGGCCGCGAGGGCGGGCCCGGCAGCGAGGGCCAGAAGCGCAACCGCGCCGGCCAGGTGAGAGACCTTCATCAAACGCTCCTCCAGGATTTATCGATCTCCCAAGTGCCTAATCGTCCCGTGAGTTCCGTCGCGACTGCCCAGATCTTCGATTGAGAGCGGGCCGCACACCGGATTTCGGTGCCTTCGACGTGGATCAATGTATGAATTCAGACATTGGCGCCGAAGATACCGAGCCGCTCACGTCGCGGTGGCCGATCTTCGGTGCGGCATCTTATCCCACAGGGCCCGGCCGAGCTGTTTCATCGGCCCGGCAGGACCGCGCATCGATCCGGTCGTCCCCGAGCGCCGCGCCGCCGCTACCTCGTTTGGTCGAGTTCTTGAGTCCGGGATGCCCGGGATAGCGTCGACTCGCGAGGGGGCGTGTCCGCGGCAGCCTCGAGCGGTGTCAGGCCGCGGGGCGGATGGGACACCGCCTCACCCGGGGCGTCTGAGATCGAGCGATGGCGTTTCCACGACACTTGACGGGCCTCGGACACGGTCCTGCCGGCGGCCTCGCTTGGTCGCCGGGCGGGCCGTACGGAACGGATCACCGCTGGGCCCATTCGGGCGCACCGGGCGATGGCGGCGCCGAGGCCATGCCGCGACTCGGCGTGGCCGCCTCCGCGTGGATCGTGCTGTTCCTCTTCGCCCCGGTGGTCGGAGAGCAGATCAAGCTGCCGGGCGTCGACAAGGCGATCTGGATCGGCAGCGACCTGATCGCCTTCGCGTTCCTGGTCATGCGCCGCGACCTCGCCGCCACCCTGTTCGGCAGCCGTCTGCTGCTGCTCAGCTGGCCGCTCCTCGCGATCGCGTCCGCCCTGTGGTCCCTCACGCCCGGCCTCTCGGCCTATCACGGGCTCCAGCTGCTCGCGACGATCGTGGCCGGCATCACCCTGCGGACGACGATGGGCCTGTCCCGCCTCGTCAGGATCGTCTTCCTGGGCCTCCTGGCGGGACAGCTCCTGTCGGCCTTTCTCACGGTGGCGGCGCCCGCCCTGACGCGCGGGACGGACGGCAACTGGGCCGGGATCTACTCGCACAAGAACGTCCTCGGATCCCTGTCGAGCCTCCAGATCCTCTGCGCGGCCTGCCTGTTCCTGCAGGGCTGGAACCGTCTCCTGACCGCGTTCGGATTCTGCCTGGCCCTGGCGCTCCTCGTGTCGACGCACTCGGCCACCGCCCTGGTGGCGGCCGCCGCGGGGCTGTTGCCGCTCGCCGCGATCTTCGCGTGGCGCCAGGGCAAGCACGTGACGGGCTTCTGCCTCGGCATCGCCATCGCCCTGGCGGGCGTCGGGATCCTCGTCGTCGCCGCGCGGGGCGCCGACATCTCGGCGAGCGTGCTGTCGGATCTCGGCAAGGACACCACGCTGACCGGCCGCACCATCCTCTGGCAGTTCGGCCTCGACCAGTTCTGGCGGGAGCCGCTCATCGGCATCGGCTACAAGGCCTACTGGGAGAGCCCGCTCACCACGGCCGCCTACCTGCACTTCGTCACGAAGCAGAAGCTGTGGTTCTTCCACAACAACTTCATCGACACGGCCGTGGCGTTCGGGATCGTCGGCCTGGTCCTCTTCACGGCCGCGCTGCTCGACACCGCGCGCCGGGTGATCGCCCATTTCGCGCGCTCCTCCGGCTACGTCGAGGCGTGGCCGATCCTGTTCATGAGCCAGCTCTTCGTCCTGGTCTGTTTCGAGTGCCCTCTCTTCGTCAATCACGGTCTCCACCAACTCCTGCTGGCGGCGATCCTGCCGGTGGTGCGGTCGCCGACCGTCGACGGGAGCGACCCGGCCGCCCGCGATTGAGCTCGCAGGCCGGAGCGCCGTCCGGACCCCGGCGCAGATCCGGACGGCCGGAGCCGGAGGACGCGGTCGGGAAGGATCACGGCCGCCGAACGCGGCCGGCCCGACGGGCCCCATCAGAGGTGACTACGATGTACTGCTTCGGGATCTCCCTGCCCCGGTTCCGCGAACGGCACGCCTACCTATCCCGGCACCTCGCCGAGGTGTGGGGGCCGCGCTGCGAGATCACCGGCTATGAAGGCCCGGTCCCGGATCCGAACGCCCCGTTCCAACCCGACCTGACGGCCGGTCAGATCGGGTGCGCGCTGTCCCACATGAGCGCCTACGAGCGGATGATCGCGCTCGACCTGCCGCACGCGCTCATCGTCGAGGATGACGTCGTTCTGCCGCCGCAGATCCATCAGATCGTGGCCGGCATCGAGGCCGCCTTGCGGCCGGGCGACGTCGTCCTGCTCTTCAATTGGGCCGAGACGGTCGGGCCGTTCAGCTCAGTCGACACCGTCACCATCGGCGAATACCGGTTGTGCCTGCCCATGGACATGAGCAGCCTCGGCACGGCCGCAGCCTACGTGATCACCCGGTCGGCGGCCGAGGGGATCCTGCGGGCCAACCGCCCGGTCGCGGTGACGTCGGACAACTGGGCCTACTTCTTCGAGCGCGGCGCCCTGACATGCGGTCGCGCGCTCGTCCCGAACGCCGTCTCGCGGAAACCTTTCGAGTCGACCATCTTCACGTCCCGCTCCAGGATCGCGGCCTTCCTGAAAGGCAACCCGATCCTCAAGCCCCTCTTCGCCGCGCGCCGCCGGGTCCTGGCGGAGCGGGTCGCCGCCAAGCTGACATTCGTCGACGAGACCTCACCGCTGGCGGGACAGGCGCCGCGCTGACGCCCGTCCCACCGCGCGCAGCGGCGGGTAGAGCCCGGGGGCCGGGACGGTCGGGGTAGCCGAAAGGCGTAGGGGCGATCGCCCTCTTTGCAGCCTCTCACACACCCGTGAAGTGCCAAGCTCTCCGGCGAGGCAGGAGCCCGGGGCGGCAGGACAGGTCCGCGGCGGGTCCTCCTCGAGACGCCCGCATGACGGCGGACCCCGTTCGGCCGCTGGCCGCCCCGTCGTCGCGGGCCCTTGAGGATGAGAGGTCGTCGCTGCGCCCAGCGGCGGTCGCACCAGCGCGGCGGAAGACAGACGATGAGCAGCACGCTCCCGATCACCGGCCCGGACAAGGCCCTCGACACCGCCCTGCGACGCCTCGTCCGACCGGTGGCGGAGCGGGCGCGCTACTACCTGATCCTGCTCGCGCAGATCGGCGCCCTCCTGGTCCTGCTGAAGATCTCGCACGGCGTCACGGCGATCAACAACTACTACGGCGTGGTGCTGCCCGTGGCGCTGGCCCTCGCGATGACGCGGGTGCGCTTCGCCGCCGCCGATCTCGCGTCGGTCCGGCTGCTGCAGATGATCGGCGTGATCGCGGGCGGCTACGCGCTGATCCACTACCCGCTCTTCCCCGTCATTCTGCCCGGGGCGAAGGCGACCGTCGCCGTCACGGCCATCGCGGTGCTGTGGGTCGCGGCCGTGGCCAGCGGCGTGCTCTGCCTGCGCTGGCCCTCGCTCGCCCTGATCAGCGCCACCTACCTGGTCTGGAGCAAGCAGGCGGTCATCCGGGTGACCGGCCTCTGGCACGGGCACATCATCGACGTGGTGCCGCTCGCGGAGGTGAGCTTCTGCCTCGTCGCGGGCCTGCTGGTCGCCCACGGGACGGCGCGTCTGCGCGACTGGCGCGGGCTCGGCGCCGCGGTGCGGTCGGACGTCGCGTCGGCCAGCGCGATGTTCTCGAAAGTGCTGATCGCGGCGGCGATCAGCATCCACCTCGGCAATTACTATTCGTCATTCCTGGCCAAGGTCACGCTCGACGACGGGCCGTTCTCGTGGCTGCTCAACAACGATCCCGGCAAGATCTTCATCGTCGGCCTCGACAACAACCACGTCCCCTACGCCGGCTGGCCCGTGCTGGTGGAGGCGATGCGCACGATCCTGAGCCATTCGAGCGCGCTGACCAACACCCTCATCCTGGTCGGCCAGGGCATCGCCCTGGTGGGGATCCTCATGCCGCGCCGCTGGCTGCTGCTGCTGCTCCTCGGCTTCGACGTGATGCACCTCTCGATCATCGTGCTCATGGGCGCCAACTTCGCCCCCTGGATCATGCTGAACCTCGCCATCGCGGCCGTCGTCGTGAGCCGGCACTACGAGCGGCCCCCGGTCTCGGTCGGGATCCTGTCGGTGCTGTTCATCCTGACCGGCAACACGTTCATGACCCAGGCCTGGCTCGGCTGGTACGACACCCTGGCCAACAACAAGATGTACTTCGAGGCGGTCGACCGGACCGGCCAGCGGCACTACGTGCCGACCAACTTCTTCACCTTCTACTCGTACCCGTTCGCCCACATGGCCTACGGCGCGCCCGACGCGGCGAACGCCTTCGCCCTCGACAACCCGAACGGCGGCACGCAGGTCTTCCGCAAGGTCACGGCCTCGACGACCTGCGACGTTCCCGTCCTGACCGCACCGGACGGCCTGGGCCAGGAATACTCGAAGTCGGAGATCGACGGGCCGGCGCTGGACGCCTACGTCCGGGGCTACCACCGCCTCGTCAGCGCGATCCGCGACAGGACGGGCCTGTTCCCCTACGCGGTCTATCCGCACCACTTCTTCGTCCCGCTCCAGTACGCCGCTGGCTTCGACACCCTCGCCATGGCCGACATCGTCGCCTACGTGTACCGGCGCGAATCCGTCTGCTTCAGCCTGCAGGACGGCGTCCCCGTCCGCCGCGTGGTGTCCGAAGCCGAGCACAGGATCGACCTGACGCCATGACCACCCCCTCGACCGAGGCCGCCCTGACGGTGGTCTACGACGGCGAATGCCCGTTCTGCTCCAACTACGTGCACCTCATGGCCCTGCGCCGGTCGGTCGGCACCGTCGCCCTGGTGGACGCCCGGAGCGGGGGTCCCCTGGTCGACGAGATCGCGCGGCGCGGGTACGACCTCGACGAGGGCATGGTCGTCCGGCATGGCCCGGACCTCTATTACGGCGCGGACGCCCTCGTCCTGCTGTCGCGCCTCAGCGACGACCGGGGCGCGGCGAGCCGGCTCCTGGCGCGGCTGCTGCGCAGCCCCGGACGCGCGCGGCTTCTCTACCCGGCGATGAAGCTCGGGCGGCGCGTCACGCTCCGGATGCTCGGCCGGACGCGCCTCGCGCGGCCCGGCGGCGCGCCGGCCCGCTGAGCGGGCCGCGCTCCCGCGCCTCCCGCCGGCCCGGAGCGCCCTAGGCCCGGGCGGGCGCGCGCGTCAGCAGCATCCGCGCGCTGTGCCAGGCGAAGGCCAGGACGCCGCTCAGATTGGCGGTCACGATGGCGCGCCACGTCAGGCCGAGCTGCGCGTCGAAGCACGGGCCCCCGACCAGTTCGCGGGCGGCGTTGCGGGCGGACCAGTACAGGTGCTTGATCAGCCACGGGCTGCGGCCGATGTGCTTGGCGTAGAGCGCGCCGTTGCCGAACTGGTAGTTCCAGTGCAGCCGGTCGATCGTGCGCGGGTCCCGGCGCCCGTGGAAGTGCTTGACGCTCATGTCGGGCACGTACTCGACCGCCACGCCGGCCGCCCAGCCGCGGTAGATGAAGTCCGTGTCCTCGGCCGCGCGGAACGTCGCCCCGGGGCCGAACGCCGCGTCGAACCCGCCGATCCGCTCGATGACGGCCCGGCTGCAGGTCATGTTGCAGCCGTGGACGAAGCCGCCGGGATGGGCCGGATACGTCAGCCGGCTCGCCAGGGCCTCGGTCTTCGTGGTGAAGTCGATGTCCTGGGTCGATCCCAGTTCGACACGGCCACCGCGGATGACGCTTTCCGTGTCGCCGGCATAGTGCGCGATCAGATCTCGCAGATACTGGTCCGACACGACGCAATCGTCGTCGATGAACGCGATGATGTCTCCGGACGCGCGCGCGATCGCGGCGTTCCGAGACCCGGCGACACCTGGGCGCGCCTGCGTGAGGAGCAGAACGTCGCGTCGATCGATCGAGATTGACGCGGACCAGCGCTTCAACGCCGCGTCCGTGCCGTCCTCGGACCCGTTATCGACGACGATGATCTCGGCCTCAGCTTCGGGCGCGGCCTCGATCGCGCGGACCACCGAGTCGAGCGTCTGCAGAAGGGACGCTACACGGTTGCGAGTACATACGATGAAGCTGATTTTCATTTGGCATTATTCCATAAATACTGCCAGAATTGCGACCTTCTAAAACGATTCACAGACAATGTATAGTAATATTATTGCACTTTCTCAATCCGTGCGCCGTAGGGGCGGCTACGCCTTTTGGATGCGGAACCGAATGTCATGCAGTTGTGGCGGCGCAATATTTGGCGTCCCCGACGCAAAGCGACGGCCGCTTGGATCCTTTGACGGGCTATAGAAAAGTCCAGATCCGCGCCAGCACCGGACGATGATCTCCGGTATTCGATCCCACCGACCCGTCAAGCCGGGAAAATCTTGCGGAAATTTACTGTTCTGTCGGCTATAAAGCGGAATAGGTCACGCGCGCACTGCGACGGAATGCGAACCGTTGAGCCTTTCGACCGGACCTCCAAGTTGTTCCGCGAGGACTTCGGCCGAAACATCGGATCATCCCGACCGTGCCGCGCGCCGCTTGCACATTCGGAAATCTTCGTTCGGCCTCGGCATACGGCGCTGCCAACGTGAACGGGGCTCGAAGTGCGTTCGGCAAGATGAATATATTACGTGCCGGTTCATGACGCGGGCAGATCACGGATATGTCCGCCCGATACAGTCAAATCGGATTCCCGGGCTCGGGAGCGGGCGAGTTCTCGGGCCTCTCTGCAGCGCCTGATCTGCACGGCGGCCCGACCTGGCCTCGGCCATCGGGCGTGGGCACGGTCCTCCGATTGGCCAGCTGCCGCGGTCCACCGGGCACTGTTAAGCCGTCCCGACCGATCGCGCCCTGCCCGCAGCCGGCGCCGCCGCCACCCTGTTGCGTCCGAAGGATCCCATGGCAGAACTCCGAGAGGGGCCGGAAGCGACGGCGCCGCCCGCGTTCTCGAAGCGCCGGAGCCTAGCCTGGATGGGATTCTGCCAGGGCGGGCTGTTCCTGGCACAGTTCGGCACCTCGCTGGCCCTCGCGCGCCTGCTGACGCCCCACGAGACCGGCATCTTCAGCCTCGCCGCCGCCATCGCGGGCCTGCTGTCCACGCTGCGCTCCTGCGGCCTGTCGAGCTACATCGTCCGGGCGGAGCGGGTGGACGCGGCCCTGCTGGCGAGCGTGTTCACGGTGAACCTGATGCTGTCGGGCGCGGCGGCGCTCCTGATCCTGGCCTTCAGCGTGTTCGGCAGCGTCCTCCTTGGCGAGCCGGAGGTCCAGCGCGCCCTGGCCGTCCTCGCCGTCGTGCCGCTGGTCGGCGCGCTGGAATTCCGCCCGGCCGCCATGATCGAGCGGCACGGCAATTTCCGCGGCGTGGCCCTCGTCAACATGCTGCGCGGTCTCGTCGCCAGCGGCGCGATGCTGGCGCTCGCGCTCCTCGGCTTCAGCTACATGAGCCAGGCCTACGGACAGGCCGCGGGCGCCGTGGCGGCGGCGCTGGCCGCGAACGGCCTCGGCCTGCGCTACGTGTCGCTGCGCCTGGGGCTCGCGGGCTGGCGCGAGATCCTGACCTACGGCGGTCGCCTCTTCGCCATCGCGGGCGTCGCGGGGATCGCCGGCCGGATGGGCGACCTCGTCCTCGGGCGGATGCTCGGGCTCAGCGCCCTCGGCCTCTACTCCCGCGCGGCGAGCCTCAACACCCTGATGTGGGACCACCTGCACGTGGTGATCACGCGCATCACCTTCGTGGACCTCGCCAACCAGCAGCGGAACGGTCAGTCCCTGCGCACCTGCTACCTCCACACGCTGCGGATGATCACCGTGCTGCTCTGGCCGGCCTTCGCGGGCGCGGCCGTCCTGGCCGGTCCGATCGTGCGCGTCCTGCTCGGGCCGGGCTGGGAGGGCGCGGCGCTGCCCTTCTGCCTGCTGTCCCTGGCGGCGATCGTCCTGACCTCGCTCAGCATGACCTGGGAGGTGTTCCTGATCCGGGACCAGACCGCCCTGCAGGCGCGGTTCGAGTTCCTGCGCCACGGCGCCGGCCTCGTGATGTTCAGCATCGGCTGCCTGTTCGGCCTCGGCGGCGCGGGCGCGGCCCGGATCGGCGAGGCGTTCCTGGCCGTCGGCCTCTACCGGCCGCATCTCGAGCGGATGACCGACACGTTCCGGCGCGACTACGCCCCCATCTACCTCCACGCCGCCACCCTGACGGCGATCGCCGTCGCGCCCGCCATCCTGGTGATGTCGGCCTGGGGCTGGTCGGCCGAGACGCCGCTCCCGAGCCTCGCGGCCGCGATCGCCGCGGGCATCGCGGGCTGGGTCTGCGGCCTCTGGTACCTGGACCATCCCCTCGTCGCGGAAGCGCGCCTGCTGCTCGCGCACATGCGCCCTGCCCGCCCGGCCACGACCGTGTCGGATCTCTAGAGCCGTTCCCGATCACCCCGAGACGGGGGCGATAGCCGGGCGCATGCGCGCGAGGGGCGGGTACCCTCTCCCGTACGGAGGGGACCGCCGCACGCTTGCGCTTCCGCGCGCCGCGGCGCGATATGGCCGGGCACGGCGGCGAGGCGGGACGATCGCGGGATGGCGGATTTCCGCAGCTTGGAGGTGTTCTACTGGGTCGCGAAACTCTCGAGCTTTCGCCGCGCCAGTGAGAAGGTGAACACCACGCAGCCGGCGGTCTCCCAGCGCATCGCGGCCCTGGAGCACGAGTACGGGACGCTGTTCGAGCGCCGCAGCCGGGACGTCGCGCTGACGGAGCGGGGACGCCTGCTCCTCGGATTCGCGGAGCGGTTCCTGGCGCTCCAGTCCGAGATGAGCGCGGCCCTGCACGAGACCGGCCGGACGCGGGGCACCCTGCGGCTCGGCGTGTCCGAGACCATCGTCCACCTCTGGCTGTCGCGCTTCATCGAGCGCATGCGCGCCACCCATCCCGGCATCGGCGTCGACATCACGGTCGACATCTCGCCAAACATGCAGGCCGCCCTCGTCGCCGACGAGATCGACCTCGCCCTCCTCGTCGGCCCGATCACCCTGCCGAGCTTCGCCAACCGGCCCCTGTTCAGCACCCCCGTGGCCTGGATCGCCGCGCCCGGCCTGCTGCCGGGCGACGAGCCCCTGAGCCTCGGCGCGCTGCTGCACCACCCGCTCATCACCTACCCGCGCAACACCAGCCCCTACGTCGAGCTGCGCGACCTCGTCCTCCAGGAGAACCTCCTGCCGAGCCAGATCCACACGAGCGCCTCTCTGGCCACCATCGTGAAGATGGGCGTGGAGGGCCTCGGGATCTGCGTGATCCCCCCGGCCGTGGTCGAGGCCGAACTGCGTGCCGGTACCCTGCGCGTCCTGCCGGCCGAGCCGCAGCTCTCGGACCTGACCTTCACGGCGATGCACACCAAGCGGCCGGCCCACCACTTCGTGGCGGACGCGGCCCGCCTCGCCCAGGACGTCGCCGAGACCTGGGCCGCCGAGACCTGGGCCGCCGGCCGATAAGTCCGGTTTATCGCGCCCCATTCGCAATCACGATTGGCCTGCTCCGCGGCGCGATGGGATCGTTGCCGCAGGAAATGAATCGCTGAAGCGATCGGGATCTCGCGGAATACGGACGGCCGACGCGGCCGCTCCGGCGCGCGACGACCAGCCAGGGAGATCAACGCGGTGAGCCAGCACGCGGGCGCCGACGGCGCGCCACCTGTCTTCGCCGACGCGGCGGACGCGCGGCGCGCGATCCGCGCGGGTCGGTTCCGGGGCCACACCTCGGGTCTCGTCCCCGCCCACGCGCAGGGCAACCTGATGATCCTGCCGCGGGCCATGGCGGAGGATTTCCACCGCTTCTGCCAGCAGAACCCGAAGCCCTGCCCGATCCTCGGCGTCTCGCGGCCCGGCGACCGCGCACTGCCGACGCTGGGGACCGATCTCGACCTCGCCACCGACGTCCCCGGCTATCGCGTCTACGAGGGCGGCGAGCTCGTGGCGGAGCTGCCCGACCTGACCGGCGTGTGGCGGGACGACCTCGTCACCTTCGTCCTCGGCTGCTCCTTCTCGTTCGAGGCCGGCCTGATCGCGGCGGGCATCCCGCTCCGGCACGTCGCCCTCGGCCGCAACGTCGCGATGTACCGGACGTCCATCGCCACCGAGCCGTCGGGCCCGTTCCACGGTCCGCTCGTCGTCTCCATGCGTCCCATGAAGGCGGCGGACGCCATCAAGGCCGTGCAGGTGACGGCCCGGATGCCGGCGGTTCACGGGGCGCCGATCCATCTCGGCGATCCGGGCCTGATCGGCATCCGCGACCTCGCGCGGCCGGATTTCGGCGATCCCGTGCCGATCGAGCCGGACGAGATCCCGGTCTTCTGGGCCTGCGGGGTCACCCCCCAGGCGGTGGCGATGGCGGCGCGGCTGCCGCTCTGCATAACCCACGCGCCCGGTCACATGCTGATCACCGACCTCCTCAACCGCGACCTGCCGTTCCTGTGACCCTCCCGGCCGCGCGGCGGCCCGTCCGCAAAGGAGTTGCGCCATGTGGGTGAAAGACACGAGTCCGGCGGAGCGCCGGGTCCTAGGCGCGGCCTTCGCGGGCTACGGCGTCGATGCGTTCGACTACATGATCTACACGTTCCTGATCCCGACCCTCGTCGTGGTCTGGGGCCTGACCAAGGTCGAGGCCGGCAATATCGCGACCGCCGCGCTGGTGACCTCGGCGATCGGCGGCTGGGCGGCCGGGATCCTGGCCGACCGCTACGGCCGGGTCGTCGTCCTGCAGGGCACTGTCGCCTGGTTCACCCTGTTCACGGTGCTCAGCGGCTTCACCCATTCCTACGAGCAGCTGCTCGTGACCCGCGCACTGCAGGGCTTCGGCTTCGGCGGCGAGTGGTCGGTGGGGTCGGTGCTGATCGCCGAGACGATCCAGGCCCGCTACCGCGGCAAGGCGGTGGGGCTCGTCCAGTCGAGCTGGGCGGTCGGCTGGGCCTGCGCGGCGATCGCCTTCTGGGCCGTGTTCGCCCTGGCGGAGCCGGCGGTGGCGTGGCGGATCCTGTTCTGGCTCGGCGCCCTGCCCTCGGTGCTGATCTTCTGGATCCGCCGCAACATCGAGGACCCCGAGGTCTACCGGCAGACCCGCGCCGCCATGCGGGACGTCGGCGACACCGGCAGCTTCCTCGACATCTTCTCCCGGCCGCTGATCGGCCGGACCGTGCTGGCGAGCCTGCTGGCGACCGGCATGCAGGGCGGCTACTACGCGGTGACGACGTGGCTCCCGACCTACCTGAAGACCGAGCGCAACCTCTCGGTCCTGAACACCAGCGGCTACCTGCTGATGCTGATCTTCGGGTCGTTCGTCGGGTACCTGACCAGCGCGTGGCTCTCCGACCGCATCGGGCGTCGCCTGGGCTTCGTCCTGTTCGGCTTCTGCGCGGGTATCCTCGTCCTGGCCTACACGCTGATCCCGATCACCGACCCGGTGATGCTGGTCCTTGGCTTCCCCCTCGGCTTCTTCCTCTCGGGCGTCTTCTCCGGGATGGGCGCCTTCCTGAGCGAGCTGTTCCCGAGCCGGATCCGCGGCTCCGCGCAGGGCTTCTGCTACAATTTCGGCCGCGCCACCGGCGCGATCTGCCCGGCCGTGGTGGGTCATCTCAGCGGCTCGCTGACACTCGGCATCGCCATCGGCGTCGTGGCGGCGGGTGCCTATTGCCTCGTGATCGTCGCGGCGCTTCTCTTGCCGGAGACGGCGGGCCGCGCGCTCGATTCTCGCAGCGCGGATCCGGCCGAGCCGGAACCCGTTGCGGCCCTATGAGACCCGATCGGCACGCGGAGCGGCGACGATGACCAGCGTGGACCTGAATTCCGACCTCGGCGAGGGCTACGGCGCCTACGCCTGCGGCGACGACGCGGCGATCCTCGGGATCGTCACCTCGGCCAACGTCGCCTGCGGCCTCCACGCCGGCGACCCCGAGATCATGGCCCGGACCTTCGCGCTGGCGAAGGAGCGCGGCGTCGCGGTCGGCGCCCATCCGGGCTTCCCGGATCTCTGGGGCTTCGGGCGGCGGCGGATGCCCTACAGCCCGGCCGAGATCGAGCGGCTGGTCGCCTACCAGATCGGCGCCGCGCAGGCGCTCGCCGCCTATGCCGGCCACCGCATCACCTACGTGAAGGCGCACGGGGCGCTGGCCAACGTCGCCGCCGAGGAGCGGCCGGTGGCCGACGCCATCGCCCGCGCGGTCCGCGCGGTGGACCGGGAACTCGCGCTGCTCGCCATCGCGCTGACCGCCCAGGTGCCGGCGGGCGAGGTCTGCGGCCTCGAGGTTCACCAGGAGATCTTCGCCGATCGCGGCTACACGCCGACCGGCCTCTTGATCCCCCGCAGCCAGCCCGGCGCGATGATCACCGATGCCGGCGAGGCGGCCGACCGCGTCCTGCGCATGGTCGAGGCGGGCGCGATCCTCACGGCCGACGGCCAAGCGCTGCCGACGCCGATCCGCTCGATCTGCGTCCACGGCGATTCCGACCACGCCGTCGCCACGGCGCGGGCGGTGCGGACCCGGCTGGAGGGCGCGGGCGTCACGCTGGCGCCGTTCCGGCCGTGAGCGCGGCGCTGGACGAGCCCCGCCTCCTCGACGCCGGCGAGGCGGCCCTCGTGGTCGAGTTCGGCAGCACCGTCGACCCCGCGATCAGCGACCGGGTCCTGGCCCTCGACGACGCCCTCGGGGCGGACCCGCCCGAGGGGCTGCGCGAGCGCGTGCCGACCTACCGCTCCCTGATGCTGCACTACGACCCGCTGGTGCTCGACCGCGAGACGCTCGCCGAGCGGGTCCGGGCGCTGGTGGCCGGCGCGACGGCGCGCGCGGCGAGCCCGATACTCTGGACCCTGCCCTGCTGCTACGACGCCCCCCACGGGGAGGACGTCGCGCAGGTCGCCGAGCGGAGCGGCCTGAGCCCGGAGAATGTGGTGTCGACCCACGCGGCCACGACGTTCCGGGTCTACATGTACGGCTTCGCGCCGGGCTTCGCCTATCTCGGCGGCCTGCCGAAGTCCCTGGCGGTGCCCCGGCGGGCGAGCCCGCGGCCACCGCACCCGCGCAACGCGATCATGATCGGCGGCGGCCTCGCCGCGGTGGCGACCGTGCCGATGCCGACCGGCTGGTACGTGATCGGCGCGACGCCGTCCCGCCTCTACGCGCCGGAGCGCGACCCGAGCTTCTTCGTCGGCGCCGGCGACCTGATCCGCTTCGAGCCCGTCGATGCCGCGACCTTCGACGCCCTCACGGCCCGCGAGGCGGCGGGCGAGCCGGTGGCCCGCCGCGGGGAGGCGCGCTGATGACCGCCCTCGTCATCGACTCCGCCGGACCCGGCGTCACCCTGCAGGACGGGGGCCGGCACGGCTACCTGCGCTACGGCATCACGGCCGCGGGCCCGATGGACCCGCTGATGCACGCCGCCGCCAACCGGGCGGCGTCGAACCCCCTCGACGCCACCGCCATCGAGATCTCCACCGGCGGCGTCACCGTCTCGGCGGAGGATGGCGCCGTCGGGCTCGCCCTGCTGGCGCCGGGCTTCCGCGTCGCGCTGGACGGGCTGCCCCTGCTCGACACGGTCGCGCTCGCCCTGGAGCCCGGCCAGACCCTCGTCGTGCGGGCCGGCGATGCCGGCGCCTGGGGCTACCTCGCGGTCGCCGGGCGGCTCGACGTGGCGCCGGTCCTCGGCTCGGCGGCGACCCATACCCGCTCGGGGCTCGGCGGCCTCGACGGGCGCGGCCTCGCCGCGGGCGACCGCCTCCCCGTCGCCGAGGGCCGGACCCCGGACGGGGCGCCGCAGCGGCTCCTCGCGCCCTGGCTCGCCCGCGACGGCCGGGAGATCCGGGTCGTGCTGGGCCCGCAGGACGACTACTTCGCGCCCGACCAGGTCGAGGCCTTCCTGGCCGGTCCCTGGACGGTCTCGCCGCGGGGCGACCGGATGGCCTGCTTCGTCGACGGCACGCCGCTGAGGCACGCCAAGGGGCACGACATCGTCTCCGACGGCGTCGCCATGGGGGCGATCCAGGTGCCCGGCAACGGCCTGCCGATCATCCTGATGGCCGACCGGCAATCCACCGGCGGCTACCCGAAGATCGCCACGGTCATCGGGCCGGATCTCGGGCGGCTGGCGCAGGTCCGGGGCGGGGCGAGCCTGTCGTTCCGGCGCGTCTCGGTGGCGGAGGCGGTCGCGGCGCGCCGCGCCGAGCGCGATCTCCTGCGCGAGGCGATCCCGCGCGAGCCGGTCATCCGCACGGATTTCGCGTCGGACTTCCTGCTCGGCCTCAACCTCGTCGGCGGCGTCACCGACGGCCGCGCCTGAGCGCTTGATACCTGAGCGCTTGGCGCCTGAGCGCGAGCGTCTAGAGTGCGGCCCCGGCCGGTTGGCCCGGCCCGATCCCGAGACACAGGAAAGCCCGCACGCATGGCGCACGCCGTTACCGCCCCGGGAACCCCGCCCGCCCGCAGCAACGAGCCCCTGAACGCCGACAGCATGCGCCGCGCCCGGATCGACCTCGCCGCCTGCCTGCGCTGGGCCGCCCGCAACGGCCTGGAAGAGGGCATCTGCAACCACTTCTCGGCGGTGCTGCCGGAGCGGCCCGACCTGTTCCTAGTCAATCCCTACGGCCTCGCCTTCGCGGAGGTCACCGCGTCGAGCCTGCTCCTCTGCGACTTCCACGGCAACGTCCTCGAGGGCGACGGCCAGCCGGAGGCGACCGCCTTCCACATCCACGCCGAGCTGCACCGGCTGAAGCCCCGCGCCCGGGCCGCGTTCCACACCCACATGCCCTATTCGACGGCCCTGGCCATGCTGGAGGGCGAGCCCCTGGTGTGGGCGGGCCAGACCGCCCTGCGCTTCTACGGCCGGATCGCCGTGGACGAGGATTACAACGGTCTCGCGCTCGACTCGTCCGAGGGCCGGCGGATCGCTGAGAGCGCCGGCGAGGCGGACGTGGTGTTCCTGAAGAACCACGGCGTGATGGTGCTGGGCGAGACGATCGCGGAGGCCTGGGACGACCTCTACTACCTGGAGCGCGCCGCGCAGGCGCAGGTCCTGGCGATGAGCACGGGGCGCGCGCTCAAGGCCGTGCCCGAGGCGATCGTGCAGCGCGTGGCGGCCCAGGAGGCGGCCGGCCGCGCCGAGAGCGCGCGCCTGCACCTGGAGAGCGTCAAGCGGGTGCTCGCCCGGGACGAGCCCGCCTTCCTGGCGTGAGCGCCCGTCAGGGCGCGGCCCGGACCCGGTCCAGCAGAGCGGCGTCGGCGTAACCGTCCGGCGGCAGGCCGACCGACCCCTGGAAGGCGCGCAGCGCCGCCCGCGTCTTCGGGCCGATCTTGCCGTCGACCCCGCCGGTGGCGAAGCCGCGCTCCGTCAGCCGGGTCTGCAGGTCGCGCCGCTCGTCGCCGGTGAGGGGCCGGTCGCCCCGCGGCCAGTCGTGCACCAGGCCCGGGTCGCCGCGCAGGCGGTCCGACAGGAGCGCGACGGTCAGCGCGTAGGACAGGGCCGTGTTGTAGCGGAGGATCACCGCGAAGTTCGGCTGCAGCAGGAAGGCGGGGCCGCGGATCCCGGCGGGCAGGATCAGGGTCGCCTCGGCCGTGTCCGGCAGGGCGCGGTCGCGGGCGGGCCTCACGCCGAGCGCCCGCCACGCCGCGACGGTGCGGACCGTCGTCTCGTCGGCGAGCGCCGCGTCGAAGGTCTCGGGCAGCACCGCCTCGCTGCCCCATCCCGCGCCGGGCTTCCAGCCGTGGCTGCGCAGGTAGTTCGCCGTCGACGCGAGGGCGTCCGGCACCGAGGTCCAGATGTCGCGCCGGCCGTCGCCGTCGAAATCGACCGCCTCGCGCTGGTAGACGCTGGGCATGAACTGCGTGTGCCCCATGGCGCCGGCCCAGGACCCGGTCAGCCCCGCCGGCATCCGGTCGAGGGGCGCCTGGTTCCAGGCCAGAATCTGGAGCGCCGCCGCCAGCTCGTCGCGCCAGTAGGTCGCCCGGGCGGGATCGCTGCAGCCGAGCGTCGCGAGCGAGCGGACGACCGGCTTCACCACCGCCGGGTTGTCGAGCACGGCGCCGTAGCTCGATTCGACGCCCCAGAACGCCACCAGGATGTGGCGGTCGACCCCGTACCTGGCCTCGATGGCGGCGAGCGTGTCGGCGTGCTCGGTGAGCTTGCGCAGACCGGCCTCGACGCGGGCCGGCTTGACGCTGGCCTCGATGTAGTCCCAGATCGGACGGACGAACTCGCCCTGGCTCTGGGTCGCGGCGATCACGTCCGGGTCGGGGGTGAGCGCGGCGAGCTGCGCCTCGGCGAGGCCCTGCGGCACGGCGCGGGCCGTGACCCAGGCGATCAGGTCGGCCCGGCAGGCCTCGAAAGCCTGCGGCGCGGCCGGCGGCGACGGGTCCGACCCCGCGGCGAGCGCCGGCATGGCCGTGCCGATGACGAGCGCGGCGCCGGTCGTCAGGGCCGCGCGCGCGGCGCCGCTCCGGGTCGCGGGCCGCTTCGGCGCAGCGCGATCGTCCATGGGCATCTCCGGTGATCCTGACGGGCGCGGCGTAGCATACCGCTCCGGCAGCGACACCTTCGAGACGCGGTCCGTCGCGGCCACGGGGCTCGCCGCGGCCGGGCGGCGCTCCAAGTCGCGTCACATCAGCCCGGTGGCCCGGAGACCGACCCGTGATGCATCCCGCTTCCCTGACGGCGATCAGCGCGGCCGTCCTGGCCGCCGGACCGGCCAGCGCCCTGGAGGTCACCCGCAGCCGCGACATCCCGGCCCCGCCCGCGGCGGTCTGGGCGCTGGTCGGCGATTTCTGCGCGATCCAGAACTGGCATCCGGAGGTCCAGCGCTGCATCCTGTCGGGCGAGGACGAGGATGACGGCATCCGCGCGCAGATCCGCGGCCTCGTGGTGAAGGGCGGCAAGGGCACGATCGCCGAGGTCGAGACCGCGCGCGACGAGACCGGCATGAGCTACAGCTACAGCTTCATCCAGGGGCCCCTGCCGGTGCGCGCCTACAACGCGACGCTGGCGGTCCGTCGCGACGGCGCGGGCTCCACGGTGATCTGGAGCGCGACCTTCGACGCCGAGGGCATGAGCGATGCCGACGCCGTCGCCGACATCACGGGCGTGTTCGACGCCGGGCTTGCCGGGATCGCCCGGGAGGCGGCCAGATAGCCCCCTGCCGAATCGGCCCGCCGCGCGAAAAATCGCCTGCCGGGCGCCGCGAGGCCTCGCCGCGGGGCCGTCGCGGACCGATGTGAGCGCCGTCGGCGCGACCGAGCGCCCGGCTCGATTCCCAGAGGCAGCCTCAGGAGGCCGAGACCCGCATGCGCCGTCACCGCCACGCCAAGATCGTCGCCACCGTCGGTCCCGCCAGCTCCGCCCCGGACCAGCTCCGCGCCCTGTTCCTCGCCGGCGTCGACACGTTCCGGCTCAATTTCAGCCACGGCCTCCAGGCGGATCACGCCAAGGTCCACGCGGCCATCCGCGCCCTCGAGAAGGAAGTCGGCCGGCCGATCGGCATCCTGCAGGATCTCCAGGGGCCGAAGATCCGCATCGGCACGCTCCAGGGCGGCCGGCTCGATCTCCAGGCCGGCGAGACGGTGCGCTTCGTCCTCGACGGCGCTGACGGCGACAAGCAGGCGATCCCGCTGCACCACCCGGAGATCTTCGACGCCGTCGTGCCGGGCCAGGAGCTCCTCATCGACGACGGGCGGGTTCGGGTGCGGGTCACCGGGCCCGAGCGGACCTCCATCACCGCCGAGGTCGTCACCGGCGGGCCGATCTCGAACCGCAAGGGCGTGAACCTGCCGGGCACGCTGCTGGACCTGTCTCCGCTGACCGAGAAGGACCGGGCGGACCTCGCCTTCGGGCTCGACCTCGGCGTCGACTGGGTCGCCCTGTCGTTCGTCCAGAAGCCGTCCGACGTCATCGAGGCGCGGGGGATCATCGGCGACCGCGCCGGCATCATGTCGAAGATCGAGAAGCCCCAGGCGCTGGAGCGGATCGCCGACATCATCCGGCTCTCCGACGCCGTGATGGTCGCCCGCGGCGATCTCGGCGTCGAGATCCCGCACGAGGACGTGCCGGGGCGGCAGAAGGAGCTGATCCGGGCCTGCCGGCTCGCCGTGAAGCCCGTGGTGGTGGCGACCCAGATGCTCGACTCGATGGTCAATGCGCCCGCGCCCACCCGGGCGGAGGCGTCGGACGTCGCCACCGCCATCTACGACGGCGCCGACGCCGTGATGCTCTCGGCGGAATCCGCGACCGGCCGCTACCCGGTCGAAGCGGTGGCGATGATGGACCGGATCATCCGGAGCGTGGAGGGCCACAAGCTCTACCATTCGATCGTCGCGGCCTCGGAGCCGGGCGAGGAGGAGACGCCGCCCCATGCGGTGGCGACCGCCACGGCCGACCTCGCCGAGGCGGTGCGCGCCGCGGCCATCGTCGCCTACACGGCGAGCGGGACGACGGCCGCGCGGGTCGCGCGCAAGCGGCCCGCGGCCTCGATCCTGGCCCTGACGCCCAACGTCGCGACCTCGCGGCGGCTGAGCCTGCTCTGGGGGGCGCACAGCGTCCTGACGGAGGACGTCGACAGCTACGAGGAGATGACCTCGAAGGCCTGCCACCACGCCCGGGACGAAGGCTTCGCGCGGCCGAACGACGTCATCGTGGTCACCGCCGGCATCCCGTTCCACACGGCGGGCAACACCAACAACATCCGCCTGATGCAGGTCTGAGGCGCCCGATCGGACGCCGGGCTGGAACGCGGCCCGCGCCTGACCCGTTGTTGGGGAAGCTGCGCCATTTGGGCGCGATACCGGAGGGCCGACCCATGAACCTGATCGGACGCATCGTCACCAAGATCCTCGGCAACGAGAACCGCCCCGTCGACCGGGACGACCGGAACGCCAGCACGGCGACGCCGCTCGGCCGCCTCGTGACGAAGATCCTGGGCAAGTAGCGGCCCCGTCCGCCGCGCGCCCGGACGGGGCGCGCGGCAGCACCGTCCGGCGATCAGTTCGCCACGGCGCTGGCGGTCTCCCTGAGCACCGGCGCGGCGGGGATCGAGTGCTGCCAGAAGGTGCCGGTCCGGCCCTTCTCGTAACCGGCCTCGTACAGGGCCCGCATGTAGGCGGTGTCGAAGCCCTTCGCGGCGGACGCCTTGGGGCCGTTCTCGTCGATGTAGGTGAGATTGAAGCCGATGCCGTTGGTGCGGGCCAGCGCGTAGGTCGCCGTCAGCGTCGCGCGGGAGCGGGCGCGGCTCGCGGTGGTGAAGGAGCGCTCGACGATCGAGAGCGTGTTGTCCTTCGTCACCTCGAATTCCGGCTCCAGGCGGCCGTTGATCACCACGTAGATCTCGGCCTTGCCGCCGGTGCTGATCCGCCCGTCGCGCAGCAGCAGGGTCTGCGGCAGGGTGAAGACGGGGGTCACCACCGAGCCGTCGACATGCATCTCCTGGAAGCGCGCGTCGCCGGCCGAGACGTCGATGAACTGGGGCGGGAACACCGCCGGGATGCTGGCCGAGGCCGCCAGCACGTCGCGGAACAGCTGGCGGGCGTTGGGCACCCCGCTCGCCGCGATGGCGCCCATGTTCCAGATCACCGCGCGCTGGGAATCGAGGTTCGTCGTGACGACCAGCAGGCGCCGGCCCTTCGCGTGCTCCTCGGCCACGGCCTTGAGGAGGTCGTCCGTGACGTAGCGGTCGATGAGGTTGCGCAGGCGCCCGTCGCCGAACAGGCCCGAGCCGAACAGCACGTTGGCCAGGTTCGGCGAGGCCACCAGCTCGCTGGCGACGCCGCTCGTGTAGAACTCGGTCAGGTAGGGGTCGTAGGCCGAACCCAGGAAGGCGAAGGGCGCGATCAGCGCGCCCGTCGAGACGCCGGAGACCAGGGTGAATTCGGGCCGCTTGCCGGACGCCGTCCAGCCGTTGAGCACGCCCGCCCCGTAGGCGCCGTCGCCGCCGCCGCCCGACAGGGCCAGGTAGGTGAAGCCCTTGAGGCGCCGCTCCGGATTGGCGGCGAGCGCCGCGATCGTGTCCACCGACGCGTCCGCGAAGACGCGCGCGCCGGGGATGCCCGGCACGGTGGCGAAGGCCGCCTGCTCGGCACTGTAGGGGGTCCGCGGAACGCTGCCGCAGGCCGCGACCTGACCCGCCAGCCCGAACGCCACCGCCATGCGCAGGCTGACCTGACGAACACCCATCGTCACTTCCTCGAACCGCGAAACGCGCCCACTCTGCCACACGGAACGAGCTTGGCCGTATCGCCTGTTCCGTCTTAGCCGGCTTCGGAGGAACGATAAGGCCGCGCTGTTGCGGTGGGGTCACGATCCCACGCGATCGGGGCGCAAGCGTGGCCGCCGCGGCCGGCGGCCCGGACGGTGCGGCGCCGTACCGGACACCGGCGGGACCGCGCCGGGGCCGCGCAGGATCGCGCCGGACCCGGCCGACCCGGGCCGGCCTGGGTCATTGCCGGTGGACAGGCGTCGCGGCGGCCCGTGCCCGGCGACCGCCCGCCCTTGCAACGTTCGCGAGCGCCGCGCTAGGGTTCCCCCGTGGCCTGGCGAGACAGGGTGTCGCACGCGATGCGGCAGCCGGTGCGCGGGGGCGCGGTCTGCGCGGCGACACGGTCGGCCGGGATAACGGCTCCTGTCGGCCTGGAAGACGCGGACTGGCCTTCGGGAACGCGGCCGAGCCGCAGGGGGCGGAGGGGATGATGGAAGCGGGTCTCGGCTGGACGGACGATCGCGTGGCGCTGCTGCGCCGCCTGTGGGAAGACGGGCAGAGCGCCAGCAAGATCGCGGCGCAACTCGGCGGCGTCACCCGCAACGCGGTGATCGGCAAGGTCCACCGCCTGGGTCTGGCCGGTCGCGCCCGCGGCGGCGAGGAAGCCGCCACCGCCGTCCCGCCGTCGAAGACGGTCGAGATCGAGACCGCCATCGCGGTGGTCGAGACGCAGGCGCCCGAGCCGGTCGCGATCCTGGCCCACCGTCCGGCCCCGGACTTCCCGGCGCCCGCGCCGGCCGCGGCGCCCGCGCCCGTGGCCCTCGCGGTGTCGGAGCGCGTCACCATCATGGACCTCCGGGAATCCATGTGCCGCTGGCCCCTCGGCGACCCGACGACGCCGGAATTCCGCTTCTGCGGCGCCCGCTCCATCACCGGCCTGCCGTACTGCACCCACCACGCCGAGATCGCCTACCAGCCCGCCGCCGAGCGGAAGCGCGATCGCCGCGTCGCCTCGTTCCGCTGAGCCGCTGCGCCGTCAGCGCAGCGTGACGCCGGCTTCGCGCAGGACGCGGGCGGTCCCGGGATTGACCTGGTCCGCCGGGACGAGGCCGACGAGGTTCCTCGGCTGCGCTTCGGTGAGCTCCGTCCGCGCCAGCGCCCGGACGATCCGGTAGGCCGTCTCCTCGTCGAGGCCGGGCCGCGCGATCACGAAGCTCCAGGACCCCACCGTCGCGATCGGCTCCGCCTGCCCGGCGAAGCTGCCGGCCGGAACCGTGAGGCGCCGCGTCGCCGCGCCGGGCTGCGCGAGGCGCGCGATGGCCGCCTCGGACGGTCCGAAGAAGCAGGCCCCGCCCGGATCCGCGGCCAGCGCGTGGAAGCCCGGCCAATCGAGGCCGCCGCCCCAGAGCGCGTCGGCGCGGCCCTCCCGCACCAGGGCCGGGCCGTCGCCGGCCCGGTCGAGGAGGATCGGGTTGATGTCGCGCTCGGGATCGAGGCCCGAGGCGCCGAGGACGCTGCGGCCCATGACGGTCAGCCCGGACTTGTGCGTGCCGAGCACGACCCTGCGCCCGCGCAGGTCCGCCACCGAGCGGATCGCGCTGGTCGCCGGCACCACGAACAGGCCCGGCGTCGGGTACATCGGCGCCAGGACGGTCAGGCCGCCGCCCTCGGCGAGGGCCGGGTAGGCGTACTCGCCCTGCACGAGGCCGAGATCGACGCGGCCGGCGCGGAGGAGGCCGACATTCTCGGACGACCCGCCGGTGGCGCGCCGCTCGACGGTCAGGGCCGGGTCCGCGGCCGCGACCGCGCCGGCGAAGGCCTCCCCGAAGGCCGGGAAGCCGCCGCCCGGCGTCGCGGTGGCGAGCACGACGCGGAGCGCCTCGGCGGCCCGCGCCGGCCGCGCCAGGATCAGCCCGAGGCCCGCCAGCAGAGCGGCCCGACGAGTCGGCCGAAGGGGGAGGCCCCGTCCGCCCGTCGGGCAGGATGGTCGGGCAGCGCCGGCCGCGGCCGGACGGGCTGGAGAATAGAATTCCATCAGGAACGGGCCGCTCAATAAAGGTCTTCCACCCCGCCGCGAAAGTTCGCCCAATTCCGGAAAGAACTTTCGGCGACGGCACTTAGCCCGATTGCTCCGGCCGCGGCAACGCGATATCGCAGCCTCCCGTCCGGGCCGGTCAAGCCTCCCCACGCGAGGGCGATCCCTTGGCGGGGCCTCTCCCGGATACGACATCTGTCCGATCCGTCACCACGAGCAGGAGTTCCGCGATGGCCGATACCCTCAACGCACCGGCGAAGGTCGGCCACGGCCGTGTCTACGGCTCGATCACCGAGACGATCGGCAACACCCCTCTGGTGCGCCTGAACCGGCTGCCCAAGGAGCACGGCGTCGACGCCGAGATCCTGCTGAAGCTCGAGTTCTTCAACCCGATCGCCAGCGTGAAGGACCGCATCGGCGTCAACATGATCGACGCCCTGGAGGCCTCCGGGAAGCTCCAGCCCGGCGGCACGCTGGTCGAGCCGACCTCGGGCAACACCGGCATCGCCCTCGCCTTCACGGCGGCGGCCCGCGGCTACCGGCTCATCCTGGTGATGCCCGAGACGATGTCGCTGGAGCGGCGCAAGATGCTCGCCTTCCTGGGTGCAGAGCTGGCGCTCACGCCGGGCGCGCAGGGCATGAAGGGCGCGATCGCCAAGGCCGAGGAGCTCCTGAAGGAGATCCCGGGCTCGGTCATGCCGCAGCAATTCTCCAACCCGGCCAACCCGGAGATCCACCGGAAGACCACCGCCGAGGAGATCTGGAGCGACACGGGCGGCCAGCTCGACGCGTTCGTGGCCGGCGTCGGCACCGGCGGCACCGTGACGGGCGTCGGCGAGGTGCTGAAGCCGCGCCTGCCGAACCTGAAGGTCTTCGCGGTGGAGCCGGAGGACAGCCCGGTGATCTCCGGCGGCCAGCCCGGCCCGCACAAGATCCAGGGCATCGGCGCCGGGTTCATCCCCGACAACCTGCACACCAACATCCTCGACGGTGTCCTGAAGGTCACCAACCAGGCGGCGTTCGAGACCTCCCGGGCGCTCGCCCGGCTGGAGGGCATCCCCGGCGGCATCTCCACCGGCGGCAACGTCGCGGCGGCGCTGGAGCTGGCCAAGCGCCCCGAGTTCCAGGGCAAGCGGATCGTGACGGTCGCCTGCTCGTTCGCCGAGCGCTACATCTCCTCGGCGCTGTTCGACGGGATCGGCTGAACTGGCCATCGGAGCGGCCTTCGGGCCGCTCCCCTACGGAGCACCGATCGAATCGCACCGGCGCGGATCGCGGCGATGTGGATCCGCGCGCTTCCGGTCCGCCGGAGACGGACACGATCGTCGCGACCCACGAAATTTTTCATTTTATCACAATCATACAATCATTTTTCTTTGACCAGTATCTGTCTCTCTCAGAAATTATTCGCAGCATAATACTGAGTTTTGGGCGAAAATTTCGGATCAACGCTGCGATCTCCCGTGCCTGGACGCCAGAAGAACTCTCCGCTAACGCCGGCCGGCGAACGGACAGTGACGATCTCATGCGCGGCCTCCTGCTTCTCGTGTTCGGCCTCTGGGCTCAGGCGGCGATGGCCCAGGGCTTCGCGGTCCACGACCTGACCGGCCTGGCCGAAGCCGCCCGATCGGCGCTCGGACCGGCGGCCACGGCGCGGGCGGAGGCCGGGCAGCTCGGCCTGCACTGCGCCGCCTGCGCGGGCGCCCCGACGATCACGTTGCGGCTCGGGCGCCTGACGGACGGGACCGAGGCCCGGGTCCGCTCGGGCAGGACGACCCTCGCGGCGCTCGAGGCGCTCTGCGTGCGGCGCAATCCGGATTGCCGGCTCTCGGCACTGCCCGCCGGCCCGGCGATCGGCTGGTTGAGCGTGTACGCGCTGGACGGCGGCGCCGGGGCGACCGCGGTCATCCTCCGGGACGGCGATCTGCTGACGATCGAGGCGCGGGCATCGGATCGCGGGGCCGCGGAGGATGCGGCGCGGCGCCTCATGCAGGCCGTCCTGCCCCGGATCGTCGGGCCGGAGACCTGAACCGACCGCCTCCGGTCGCCCGGTCCGCGCAACCCTCCCCGGCCGCCTCCGTTGTCCCCCGAAGAGGCAGAGAGGCGAGCCATGACAGACCAGACCGGACGACCCGCGCGGGAGGGTGCCGAGGCCGCGGTGGCCAACGAGACCGAGACGCCGCGCGAGAAGCTCGGCCAGATGGAGGACAAGGCGCGGTCCGACACGGATCTCGGCGAGGCGATCGACCGCGCCACCGCCGCCGTCGGCCAGGACGACGGGAAGCGCTGATGGTCAGGCCGACGAGCGAATCCGGGACGGTCACCCGCAAGCCCGACGACAAGGTCGGTTCGCGCGGGAGCCCGCCCGCCGGGGGCGGCCATCAGACGGCCGATCAGGCGGCGATCACCGACATGGGCTCCGGCGAGGCGCCGCGGACCGAACCGAAGGAGGGATGGGGCGCGGCCGGAGAGCCCGGGCGCGCGCCGCCGGCGGTCGGCGGCTCCTCGGGCGGCCACTCGGACCAGAAGGCCTCGCGGGGTCCGGCTGCCGACACGAAGGTCGCGGGCGGGCACTACCGGGCGGAGCGGGAGAATCGGGAATGACCGAGCGTCGCGAGACCGGCGCGCAGCCGGACAAGCCGAAGAACGTCGCCCCCGACGCGGTCAAGGACCCGAACGAGAAGACGGAGGGCAAGCCCGGCCAGGGGACGCCCGCCGGCGGAACGCAGAACGACGAGACCGATCCCGGGGGCAGCTGACGCGACCGGGCCGCTGGCGCGGCGGCGCGCGGCTCAGGAGAGACGGAAGGGGATCGGCCCGGAAGCCAGCGGGACGTCGCCGGGACGGCAGCCGGTCTCGACGCAGGCGTAGCGGATCGCGTCCTGGCGGCTGCGGAAGATGCCTCCGGCACGCCCACCGGTCTCGACGGCGACCCAGTGACCCTCGCCGTCCTGGCCGACGAGGTATGAGGGCTGCGCGGCGGCGGCCTGCGCGAGCGACGGAAGCGGGTTCAGCGCGACGGGCATCGGTGTCACGGGGTTCACGCGGGCCTCTCGGGTCCGCCCCATCGAAGTATCGCCCTCGGCATAAGGGTTCGATGGGTCCGAGAGCGGCCAGGAATAAGGGCCACATCAGCAACCGGGCCTGAGCGCCCGGTTGCCGGTCGTTCACGATCGGTGACGGTCGCGCGCCTCAGGCGGCGTTCTCCTTCGACCGCTCGGCCCGCTTGCGGTCGTTCGGGTCGAGGATCGCCTTGCGCAGGCGGATCGACTTTGGCGTCACCTCGACGAGCTCGTCGTCCTGGATCCAGGCCAGCGAGCGCTCCAGGGTCATCCGGATCGGCGGGGTGAGGCGCACGGCCTCGTCCTTCGACGTGGTGCGGATGTTGGTGAGCTTCTTGCCCTTGAGCACGTTCACCTCGAGATCGTTCTCGCGGTTGTGCTCGCCGACGATCATGCCCTGGTACACCTTCCAGCCCGGCTCGATCATCATCGGGCCGCGATCCTCCAGGTTCCACATAGCGTAGGCCACGGCCTCGCCCTGGTCGTTGGAGATCAGCACGCCGTTGCGACGGCCCGGCATCTCGCCCTTGTAGGGCTCGTACGCCTTGAACAGCCGGTTCATGATCGCGGTGCCGCGGGTGTCGGTGAGCAGCTCGCCCTGGTAGCCAATCAGGCCGCGGGTCGGGGCGTGGAAGACGAGGCGCAGGCGGTTGCCGCCGGAGGGCCGCATCTCCAGCATCTCGGCCTTCCGCTCGGACATCTTCTGGACGACGACGCCGGAATGCTCCTCGTCGACGTCGATCACGACCTCCTCGATCGGCTCCAGCAGGCCGCCGGCCTCGTCGCGCTCGTACACGACCCGCGGCCGCGACACGGCGATCTCGAAGCCCTCGCGGCGCATGGTCTCGATCAGGATCGAGAGCTGCAGCTCGCCGCGGCCCGAGACGTAGAAGCTGTCCTTGTCGGCCGCCTCCTCGATCTTGAGCGTGACGTTGCCCTCGGCCTCCTTGAACAGGCGGTCGCGGATCATGCGGCTCGTGACCTTGTCGCCCTCGGTGCCGGCGAGCGGGCTGTCGTTGACGATGAACGACATCGTCACGGTCGGCGGATCGATCGGCTGCGCCTGGATCGGGGTCTCGACCTGCGGGTCGCAGAAGGTGTCGGCGACGGTGCCCTTGATCAGACCGGCGATCGACACGATGTCGCCCGCCTCGCCGATGTCGATCGGCGCGCGCTCCAGGCCGCGGAAGGCGAGGATCTTCGACACGCGGCCGGTCTCGACGACCTTGCCGTGACGGTCGAGCACCTTGATCTGCTGGTTCGGCTTCACCGAGCCCGCGGCGATCCGGCCGGTGATGATGCGGCCGAGGAACGGGTTGGCCTCGAGCAGGGTGCCGAGCATCCGGAACGGCCCCTCCTCGGTCCGGGCCGGCGGCACGTGCTTGAGCACGAGGTCGAACAGCGGCTCGAGGCCGACCGACGGGTCCGCGTCCGGGCTGTCGGCCATCCAGCCGTTGCGGCCCGACCCGTAGAGGATCGGGAAGTCGAGCTGCTCGTCGGTGGCGTCGAGGGCGGCGAACAGGTCGAACACCTCGTTCACGACCTCGTTGATCCGCGCATCCGGACGGTCGACCTTGTTGATCGCCACGATCGGGCGCAGGCCGATCTTGAGCGCCTTGCCGACCACGAACTTGGTCTGGGGCATCGGCCCCTCGGCGGCGTCCACCAGCACGATCACGCCGTCGACCATCGACAGGATGCGCTCGACCTCACCGCCGAAATCGGCGTGGCCGGGGGTGTCGACGATGTTGACGCGGGTGTCCTTCCAGACGACCGAGGTCGCCTTGGCGAGGATCGTGATGCCACGCTCCTTCTCGAGGTCGTTCGAGTCCATCGCCCGCTCCTCGACCCGCTGATTCTCGCGGAAGGTGCCGGACTGGGCCAGCAGCTTGTCGACGAGGGTCGTCTTGCCGTGGTCGACGTGAGCGATGATGGCGATGTTGCGCAGTTTCATGGCGGCCCGAAACGGGTTGTGCCGGCTCCCTGGCGGCCGCGCGGCGCGGCCGTCCGCGCCGGTTCAGGTACGGAGTCGTGGTGGTTGCGTCGCAATATAAGGACGCGCGCGCTTGGGCAAGGCCGCTGAGGTCATGGGGGCCTCGCGTGACCGGGATTGCTGGGGGAAGATCGGCGTCGGGATCCGGCGCCGAGTGCCCTATATGACGGCGCGATGACACCGCGGCCGGCGGGAGTCCGCGCCTATCGGGCTGTATTGGATGAAACCGGATCCCTCGGGTAGCGTATCGACCAGGATCAGGCGTCCGGCTGCGGCGATTCGGCCGTCGGGCCGCCAGGGCGGGCTTTCGTCGGAAGGACACGATGCGCGCGCTTGAGCCGCGGCTGTTCCCGTATATCTGGCGCTACTCCAAGGTCGCGCAGCTCCGGATCTGCGCCGTCGTGCTGGCGTCGCTTCCGTTCTATTTCGCCTCGCTCGACCTGCCGAAGCGCATCGTCAACGACGCGATCACGGGGAAGGCCTACGCGCACGGCGAGGCGACCGCGCCGTTCCTCGAGCTCACCGTCGAGTGGCCCGCCTTCCTGGGCGGCGGCAAGACGCACCTGTTCGAGGGGTTCCAGCTCGACCGGTTCGAGCTGCTGCTCAGCCTGTCGACGCTGTTCCTCAGCCTCGTCCTGATCAACGGCGCGTTCAAGTTCTGGATCAACCTCCAGAAGGGCATTCTCGGCGAGCGGATGCTGCGCCGCCTGCGGTTCCAGCTGTTCTCGCTGATGCTGCGCTTCTCCCCGGAGACGCAGCGGGAGGTGAAATCCTCCGAGACCGCGACGATCATCCGGGACGAGGTCGAGCCGATCGGCTCCTTCATCGGCGACGCGATCGTGGTGCCGGTGTTCCTGGGCACTCAGGCCGCGACGGCGCTGGCCTTCATCATGATGCAGAACATCTGGCTCGGCATCGCGGCCGGCGGCATGGTCGCCGTGCAGATGACCGTGATCCCGCGGCTGCGGCGGGAGATCATCCGCCTCAGCCGCCAGCGCCAGATCGCGTCCCGCGCCCTGGCCGGGCGCGTCGCCGAGGTGCTCGACGGCCTGCAGGCGGTGACGCTGAACGACACCGGCCGCTGGGAACGCGCGGAGATCGGCGGCCGCCTCTACCGGCTCTACGACCTGCGCCTGCGGATCTACCGCCGCAAGTTCGCGGTCAAATACCTCAACAACCTGCTGGCGCAGGTGACGCCGTTCCTGTTCTACGCGATCGGCGGCTACTTCGCCCTGAAGGGCCAGCTCGACATCGGCCAGCTCGTGGCGGTCCTGGCCGCCTACCGGGACCTGCCGCCGCCCCTCAAGGAGCTGATCGACTGGGACCAGCAGCGCCTCGACGTCGAGGTCAAGTACGAGACCGTGGCGGCGCATTTCGGCCCGCAGCGCCTCCTGCCGGCCGAGCACGAATCCGAGCGCTCGGCGCCCCGGCTCGGCGGGCCGCTGCGGCTCGAGGGCCTGCAGCTGCGCGATCCGCAGGGCGGCTCCCTGATCGAGGTCGGCGACGCGGAGGTGCGCCTCCCCGGGCAGGTCGCCGTGGTCCCGCCCGGGGCGATCGCGCAGGAATTCATCCGCGTGCTCGCCGGGCTCCAGGCGCCGCCCGGGGGCACGGTCCGGATCGGCGAGCACGACCTCTCGACGCTGCCGCGCCGCGACCACGCGCGGCGCATCGCCTACGCGGGCGTCCAGCCCGTGCTGTTCCCCGGGACGCTGCGCGACAACGTCCTCTACGGGCTGCGCGTGCACCCGCTGCGCACCAAGAGCCTCGACCTCAGCAAGGCGCGGATCAACGAGGCAGTGAAGACCGGCAACCCCTGCGACAGCGTCGAGGACCCCTGGATCGACTTCAAGCGCCTCGGCGTCCGGGATGCCGACGAGCTCGACGAGCGCCTGCTCGACCTGCTCGGCCGGCTCGACCTCGGCGACGAGCTCTACCGGTTCGGGCTCGGCGCCCTGAGTTCGGTCGCCCACGACACGCCGGTGGGCCAGCGCATGATCGCGGCGCGGGAGCACCTGCGCGAGCATTTCGCCCAGAAGGGTCTCGCCGACCTCGTGATCCCCTTCGCCCGGGGCCACTACAACGAGCAGGCCACCGTCGGGGAGAACCTGCTGTTCGGCGTCCCCCGCGACCCGACGCTGACGGATCCGCGCCGCCTCGCCGGCGTCCCCCTGTTCCGCGACGCGCTGGACAAGGTGAAGCTCCTCGACGAGCTCGACCGGATGGGCGTCGCCATCGCCAGCAACCTCAAGGACATCTTCGCCGACGTGCCGCCGGGTCACCCGCTGTTCCGGCGGTTCTCGCTGATCACCCCGGACGCGCTGCCCGACTACCTGCGCCGGCTCGCGCGCCTGCCCGAGGACGGGCGGCTGAGCGAGACCGACAGCGTGGCCTTCCTGGCGCTGGCCCTCGCCTATGTCGAGCCGCGGATGCGCTTCGGGCTGCTCGACGAGACCCTCGCCAAGCGCATGGTCGGCGCGCGGGCGGTCGTGCAGGGCTTCATGCACGGCGACGACGGCTGCGACGTCGAATCCTACGACCCCAACCGGATCAACCCGCGCAGCACCGTCCTCGACAACCTGCTCTTCGGCCGCATCGACACGGCGCGGATGCACGGCGAGGCGCTGATCCAGAAGGAGGCCCGCGCGGTGTTCCGGGAGTTCGACCTGGAGCGGCCGATCCAGCGGCGCGGCCTCGAGAAGGAGGTCGGCAACCGAGGGCAGGCGCTCGCCGAGCGCGTGCGGGTGCGGGTCGGCCTCGCGCGGGCGATCCTGCGCGAGCCGGAGATCCTCGTGGTCGACCGGGTGGACGAGCACCTGGAGAGGGGCGTCGACACGCTGCTCGACGTGACCGAGACCGCCCTGCCCCGGGCGAGCCTCGTGGCGAGCCTGTCGCCGGAATCCGACCCGGCCCGGTTCCCCGCGCGCCTGCCGATCCAGAGTGCCGACCGGAGTGCCGAAGCGCGCCTGCGCGCGGCGGCGGAATGACGTAAGCGTGACCGGTCCGCGCGGGGCGCGGCCGGCGGTTTACAGGGCTGCCCGTCTCCGGCACAGGATGGCACCCCATGCCAACATTCTCGGACGCCACCGCGACCCCGGACCGGACGACCCCGAGCCTCGCCGGGACGCCGCGCGTGGTGCCGCCGCACCGCGCCCCGCCCGAGCGCGAGCTGCCGCTGCCCGCCTACCTGCGGTCGATCCGCGACAACGCCCTGGCGGGCTTCCCCCGGCGCGCCTTCGAGGAGCCGATCACCCGCCGGGGCCTGCTCGGGCGGTCGAGCTTCGTGCTGAACGACCCCGAGGCGATCCGCCGGGTGCTCGTCGAGAATCAGGCGAACTACGCCCGCACCACCGGGACGACCCGCATCCTGCGCCCGATCCTCGGCGACGGTCTCCTGATCAGCGAGGGCTCAGCGTGGCGGCACCAGCGGCGCACCCTGGCGCCGGCCTTCACGCCGCGGGCGATCGACGGCCTCGTGCCCCACATCGCCGCGGCCGTCACCGACGGGATGGAGCGCATCGCCGCCGAGGCCGCGGCGGGGCCGGTCGACCTGTTCACGTCCTTCTACCGGCTCGCCCTCGAGATCGCCGGGCGCGCCATGTTCTCGGTGGGGATGGACCAGCACGGCGCCGAGCTGCGCCAGTTCATCGCCGAGTACGCCGAGCGGATGGGGCGGCCGCACCTCCTCGACATCGTCACTCCCCCGGGCTGGCCGGTGCCCCTCGACCTGTCGCGCCGCCGGTTCCGGCGCCGGTGGATCCCCTTCCTCGACCGGATCATCGCGGCGCGCCGGGCGGTCGAGGGGGACAGGACCCGCTCGGGCGATTTGCTCGACCTGCTCGCGGCCGCGCGCAATCCCGATACCGGCGCCGCCTTCACGCCCGACGAGCTGCGCGACCAAGTCGCCACCATGATCCTGGCGGGCCACGAGACCACGGCCGGCACGCTGTTCTGGGCGGCCTACCTGCTGGCCCTCGCGCCGGAGGTGCAGGAGCAGGTCGCCGCCGAGGCGCGGGCCGCCGACCTCGCCGACCCCACCGGCTGCCAGAGTGACGGGCGGCTGCCGCTCACCCGCGCGGTGATCGACGAGACCCTGCGCCTGTACCCGGCGGCCTTCGTGGTCGTCCGGCGGGCGCTGGGCCCGGACACAGTGGCGGGCCACGCGGTCAAGGCGAGCGACATCGTCATGGTGAGCCCCTGGGTGCTCCACCGCCACCGGTCGCTCTGGCCGGACCCGGACGCGTTCGATCCGGGGCGCTTCCTGCCCGGCGCCCCCGCCCCGCGGCGCTTCGCCTACCTGCCCTTCGGGGCCGGCCCGCGGGTCTGCATCGGCGCGCAGTTCGCCCTGAGCGAGGCCGTCCTCTCCCTGGCGCGGGTGCTCCAGCGGTTCCGGCTGGTGCTCGACGAGCGCGAGCCGGTGCTGCCCCAGGCGGTCGTGACGACCCAGCCCGATCGCCCCGCGCGCTTCCGGCTGATCCCCCGCGAGCCGCTCAGCCCCTGATCCCGGTGATCGTCGCCGAGATCGCCCGCGGGTCGCGCATCGGCCAGCGGCCGCTCTCCGCCTGCGCCAGGAAGTCGTCCAGCAGGCGGTTGTAGGCGTCGGGCTCCTCGACCGAGAGGGCGTGGCCGGTATTGGGCAGCACGGCGAGGGCGGCGGAGGGGATGACCCGCTTGAGCATCAGGCTCGGGGTGAGGCAGGGCCAGTCCTCGTCCCCGGCGACGATCAGGGTCGGGACGGTCATGCGCCCCAGCTCGTCCGTGAGATCGTAGAGCGACGGCCGCCCCTTCTGCACGCCGGCCTGGGTGTTGGCCGAGCCGAGGGCCGAATGCTCGGCGAGCATCCGCCTGAACTCGGCGTGCCCGCGCGGGTCCTTGGTCTCGAACTGCACCCGCGTCGGCCCGACGGCGTAGCGCTCCGCGAAGGCCGCCATGCCGTCGCGGAGGAGCATCGCGGCGGTGGCGTCCGCCTCGGCGTGGAACAGCGCCTGCCGCTCCGGCTCCGCGCCGTAGCCGCAGCCGCCGAGGCACAGCGACAGCGCCCGGTCGGGGTGCCGCAGGCCGAAATGCAGGGTCGCGAAGGCGCCCATGGAGATGCCGGCGACGTGGGCCTTCGGCGCGCCGAGATGGTCGAGGACGGCCAGGATGTCGTCGGCGGCGCGCGCCTGCGCGTAGGCCGAGACGGCCTCCGGAACGTCGGAGGGCGGGTAGCCCCGGGCGTTGAACGCGACCGCGCGGTAGCGCCGGCCGAAATGGCGCAGCTGCGCCTCGTAGCTGCGGTGATCGCCGGCGAATTCGTGGACGAAGATCAGCGGCGTCCCCTGGCCGCTCTCCTCGTAGTGGAGCCGTATCCCGTCGTCCGTCGTGGCGCTCGGCATGGCGATCCTCTCATCGGCCTCCCCCGGGTTTCCGAGATGGCGCGACGGGGCGCCCGGTCGAGAGTCGGGACCGGAGTTCGTGGAAGGAACGACGAAGCCGCACCCGGCGGACCGGGCGCGGCGCGTGGATCTCCGTGCCGGCGGGGACGCTCCCCGCCCGGCTCAAGCGGCCTTCTTGGAGGAGGCCGGCTTGGCGGCCCCCTTCTTGGCGGCGACCTCGGCGAGCTTCGCGGCCAGCTTGGCGTCGAGCTTGCCCGAGGCACCGAGCGGCAGCTCGATGTCGAGGCCGAGGGTCGAGACACCCTCGCCGCGCTCCAGGGTGACCTTCACCTTGTCGGGCTCCACCGCGACGTGGTTGGCGATCACCGCCAGGATCTCCTCCCGGAGCTGGATCACGAGGTCGGGGCGACCCGACTCCGCGCGCTCGTGGGCGAGGATCAGCTGCAGGCGGTCGCGGGCGACCGCGCCGGAGCTGCGCTTCTGGAACAGTCCCAGGATGCTCACGCCGCCCTCCGCATGAACAGCTTGTCGAGGAAGGACTTGCGCTCGACCGGCAGGCTCATCGGCACGGACTCGCCCTTGAGCCGGCGCGCCGCGTCGGCATAGGCCCGCGCCGGGGCGCAGAGCGGGTTGTTCAGCGTCACCGGGCAGCCGAGGTTCGAGGCGCGCAGCACCTCCTGGCTCTCCGGGATGATCGCGAGCAGCGGGATCGACAGGATGTCGAGCACGTCCTCGGTCTTGAGCATGTCGCCGCGGTCGGCCCGCATCGGGTCGTAGCGGGTGAGGATCAGGTGCTTCTCGATGTCCTCGCCCTTCTCCGCCTTGGCGGTCTTGGAATCGAGGAGGCCGATGATCCGGTCGGAGTCGCGCACCGAGGAGACCTCGGGGTTGGTGACGACCACCGCCACGTCGGCGTGGTGCATGGCGAGCTGGGCGCCGCGCTCGATGCCGGCGGGGGAGTCGCAGATCACCCAGTCGAACTTCTCGCGCAGCTCTTCCATCACCCGGGCGACGCCCGCGTCGGTGAGCGCGTCCTTGTCGCGGGTCTGCGAAGCCGGCAGCAGGTGCAGGGTCTCCAGACGCTTGTCCTTGATCAGCGCCTGCGGGAGCTTGGCGTCGCCGTTGACCACGTTGATGAGGTCGTAGACGACCCGGCGCTCGGCGCCCATGACGAGGTCGAGGTTGCGCAGGCCGACGTCGAAGTCGACGACGCACACGCTCTGCCCGCCCTGGGCCAGGGCCGCTCCGAGGGCCGCGGTCGTCGTCGTCTTGCCGACGCCGCCCTTGCCCGATGTGACGACGAGAACCTTTGCCACGCGTCGATCTCCCTTAATCCAGGCTTGCCATTCGGATGTTGCCGCCATCGAGCCAGACCTGGGCGGCCTTGCCGCGCAGGGCCGTGCCCATGTCCTCCGCCGTCCGCACGAGGCGGTCGATCCCCAGCAACTCGGGTTCGAATTTGCGGCAGTAGATTCGTGCGCGCGGGTTGCGCGCGGCTCCGGCGATCGCGCGACCGCGCAGGGCGCCGTAGACGTGGATGGAGCCGCCGGCCAGGATCTCGGCCCCGGAGGAGACGGACCCCATCACGGTCACGTCGCCGGTCGGGTTGATGACGCTCTGGCCGGAGCGGACCGAGCCCTCGACGGTGATCGAGGTGACCACCTGCGGCTCCGGCTCGGCCGGGACGCTCGGGATCTCGATCGTCTCGGACGGGTGCCCCTTGACCAGCAGCGGCGGCAGGCCGTCCACCACCGCGTCGGCCCCCTCGATGCCCAGGACCGCGATGCCGCGGGCCTTGAGTTCGTTCATGAGCGTCTCGAGCGCGTCCGGCTCGGGCTTGAGCTGGGCGCAGTCCAGGATGACGGCCCGGCCTTTCAGCAGGGTCGGCGAGCGCTTGAGCGCCGCGTCGAGGCCCGCGAGCCACTCGGGGAGCGGCGGCTCGGGGGAGAGGGCCAGGGCCTTGAAGGCCCGCCCGCGCAGGCTGAGCGGCCGGGGCGCGGAAGGAGCCGCCGCTGTGGCGGTCTCCGGGTCGATCGGCTCGGGGAGGGTGTCGCTCATGTCCGCCCGTTAAGAGTCCTTACCGGACCATTGACGGCGGGTATGGTTACCGAAGGGTTAAGTTTCTGATCCGGTCGGCAAATTCTGCCGGGATCCTTGTATCGGGGCAGCGGAGGATGGTCTCACGCCCTCGGGCGCGCGTCGCGGGGGGCTCGGCCCCAGCCTCCGTGGGTTCTGCGCGGGCTGAAAGGCCGTTAACCGACGGCCCGAACGCCGGAGCTGCGAAGCCTCTCAACCTCGCTCGAACAGGTTCAGCTTGATCGCGTCCTCCAGCAGCCGCACCTCCACGGCCTGCCCCCGGAAGGCCGGGTCGAGGTCGTCGGCGGCGCGGTAGAGGCCGTCGATCGCCACCAGCTCCGGCTCGAACCGCCGGCACCAGATCCGCGCCGTCGGGTTGCCGGCCGCGCCCGCGATCGCGCGGCCGCGCAGGGCGCCGTAGACGTGGATCGAGCCGCCCGCGATGACCTCGGCGCCCGACGCCACGGCGCCCAGCACCGTGACGTCGCCCTCGAGGTGCAGGACGGTCTGGCCGGAGCGCACGGGCGAGTCGAGGATCAGCGAGCGGGCCGTCTCCCTGGCCTGCGGCTCGGCCGGCGCGGGCGCGTCCGCGGCCGACTCGTCCGGGGCGGCGATCTCCCCCGCGGGGCGCCCGCCCGACAGGGCCGGCGGGGTCGCGGAATCCAGGAGCGACGGCGCCGCGCCCTCGATCCCCAGGATCGGGATGTTGCGGGCGGCCAGCTCGGCGAGCAGACCGTCGAGATCCTCGCGGTTGAGCCGCAATCCGGACAGGTCGAGGATCACCGGCCGGCCGGCGAAGAAGTTCGGGGCACGGCGGTTGAGGGCGTCGAGGTCGCCGAACCAGTCGGCGACCGGGGGGATCGGCGCCAGGACGGTGGCCATGAAGGAGCGGCCGCGGAAGCGGATCGGCGGGCGCGCCGGCTCGGATGTCGGCTGGGTCACGGGCGTGTTCGGTGTGCGCGGAAGGGATCGTCTGCATCCATGGGACGGCGCCGCGCCCGGGGCAATCCCGCGAGGGCCGGTGTGACGCCTTGGCGGGCCCGCGGGCGCGTTTCTGTTGTAGAGAGAGCCGGCAGCCGAGCCGGACCGGACCGTTGAGCAGCGTCACCCCGCACGCCCCCGCCCCCTTCGTCGTCGACGACCTGACCCGCGCCAACCAGCGTCGGGCGGCCGACCCGCGCGCCTCGGCCTGGGTCTCGGCCAATGCCGGCGCGGGCAAGACCAAGGTCCTCACCGACCGGGTGGTCCGGCTGCTCCTCGACGAGGCGCCGCCCGGCCGGATCCTCTGCCTGACCTTCACCAAGGCCGCCGCGGCCAACATGGCGATCCGCGTCTTCCGGCTGCTCGGCCGCTGGGTCACGCTGGACGACGAGACCCTCGCCGCCGAACTCGCCGAGCTCACCGGCGAGCGCGCCGGGCCCGAGCGCCTGCGCCTGGCGCGCCGCCTCTTCGCCCGGGCGGTCGAGACGCCGGGCGGCCTCAAGATCGAGACGCTGCACGCCCTGTGCGAGCGGCTGCTCCACATGTTCCCCTTCGAGGCGAACGTGCCGGCCCGCTTCGTGGTGCTCGACGAGGCCAAGGCCCGGGAACTGTTCGACATCGAGATGGCCAACGTCCTGGCCGACGCCGTCGCGAACGGCGACACGCCGCTCAGCGCGGCTCTCGCGCGGGTCACGCCGGAAGCCACGGGCGACACCCTGCGGGCGGCGATCCGGGCGGCCATGCGGGCGCGGAGCTTCATCGGCGACGCCGCCGGCCTGGAGCGGGCCTTCGGGCGGCTGCACGGGGCCCTGGGGCTGGCGGCCGAGGAATCCGCCGAGCGGATCGAGGCCGGGATCCTCGAGGGCGGTCCCGATTGCCGCCCGGAGGAGCGCGCCGCGCTGGTCGCGGCGCTGCGCACCGGCAAGGCCAACGACGAGAAGCTCGCCGACGCGCTCGAAGCCGCCGAGGCCGAGCGGCTCCGCTCCGCGGACCTTCCCGACCGGGCCGAGGCGCTCGCGCTCTACCGCGCGGTCTTCTTCACCCAGAAGGACGAGCCCAAGGCCGACAGCAGCCTCGGGACCAAGGGCGTGCCGGCCGGCGCCAAGGCGGCGCTGCTCGCCGAGCGGGACCGGCTGGAGCCGCTGTTCGACCGCCTGCGCGCCGCCCGGGCCCACGCCCGCACCCAGGCGCTGTTCCAGATCGCCGCCGAGATCCACCGCCGCGTCGAGGCGCAGAAGGCGCGCCTCGGCGCCCTCGACTTCGACGACCTGATCCACAAGGCGCTGGACCTGCTCGGCCGCGTCGGCGCCGGCTGGGTCCTGTACAAGCTCGACCGCGGCATCGACCACGTCCTCGTCGACGAGGCGCAGGACACGAACCCGGAGCAGTGGGCGATCCTGCGGGCAATCACGCAGGAATTCGCCGCCGGCGAGGGCGCGCGGTCCGGCAGCCGCACGCGCTTCGCGGTGGGCGACCCCAAGCAGTCGATCTACGGCTTCCAGGGCGCGGAGCCGCGGGAATTCGCCCTGACCCGCGCGTCCTGGATCGCGGAATCGCGCTCGGCCGGACTGACCTTCGAGGACGTGCCGCTCACCCTGTCGTTCCGCTCGACCGGCCTCGTCCTGCGCGCCGTCGACGCGGTCTTCGCCCTCGACGCCCACAACGAGGGCCTGTCGTTCGAGGACACGGTGCGCACGACCGTGCACGCCAGCGCCCGGCCGGGCGCGCCCGGCGCCGTCGAGCTGTGGCCGATCGCCGAGCCTGAGCCGGCCGCGGAGCCCGATGCCTGGACCGCCCCCGTGGACGCGCCCGAGACCAGCGCTCCCGCGATCGTCACCGCCCGGCGGGTGGCGCAGGCGGTGCGCGCCTGGACCACCGCGGGGGACGCGACCGGCCGGATCTGGCGCCCCGGGGACGTCCTGATCCTGGTCCGGAAGCGCGGGCCGGCCTTCGAGGAGGTGATCCGCGCCCTGAAGGGGCTCGGCGTCCCGGTCGCCGGGCAGGATCGGCTCGAGGTCTCCGCCCACATCGCGGTGGCCGACCTGGTCGCCGCCGGCCGGGCGGGCCTCCTGCCGGCCGACGACCTGACCCTCGCCACCGCCCTCAAGACGCCGCTCGTCGGCCTCACCGACGAGGACCTCGTGCGGATCGCCGCCCGCCGCGACCTCGCCGAGACCCTGGAGGATGCCCTGCACCGCCACGCCGCGGCGGGCGACGCGGCCGCGCGGCGCGGGCTCGAGGCCCTGTCGGGCTGGATCGCCCTGGCGGGGCTCCACGGCCCGTTCGGCTTCTACGCCCGGCTCCTCGGGCCGCAGGGCGGCCGGGCCAAGCTGGTCGCCCGCCTCGGCGGCGAGGCCGGGGACGCGATCGACGTGTTCCTCGCCGCCGCCGCCCAGGCCGAGACCGGCGAGGACGCCCCGTCGCTGGGCGGCTTCCTCGCCCGCTACGTCGGGGCCGAGGCCGGCCACACGGTCAAGCGCGACCTCGAATCGGGCCGCGACGAGGTCCGGGTCATGACGGTCCACGGCGCCAAGGGCCTGGAGGCGCCGGTCGTGGTGATCCTCGACGGGTGCGAGCCCCTCGGCCGCAACGACCCGCCCCTCCTGCCACTCCCGGCGACGGAGATCGCCCTGCCGCCGGTCTGGTCGGGCGGGCGGACGCAGGACTGCGCCGCCACCGACGCGGCGCGGGCGGCCCTGCTCGCCAAGGCCCGGCAGGAGCACAACCGCCTGCTCTACGTCGCCATGACCCGCGCGGCCGACCGGCTGATCGTCGCGCCCTTCCGCGGCCACGAGCGCGAGACCGAGGCGGCGTGGTGCCGGATGATCCAGGCCGGCCTGGAGGCGGCGCTCGGCGCCGGCCGGTCGCTGGAACTCCCGTACGGATCCGCGACCCTCTGGCAGGACGGCGCCCCGCCGGATCCCGCCCCCGCCGCGGGTGCCGGGGCGGCCGGAGCGGAGGCCGGGCCGGAGCCCGACTGGCTGCGCGGCCCGGTGCCGCCGGAACCGACCTCCGAGGCCCTGAACCCGTCCGGCGCCCTGGAGGCGGCGGACGGAACGCGCGTGCCGCCGCCGCGCCTCGCCGACGCGCAGGCCCGGCGCCGCGGGATCGTGACACACGCCCTGCTGCAGCACCTGCCCCGGGTCGAGCCGGACCGCCGGGAGACGGCCGGGCGCGCCTTCGTGCAGGCCCGGGCGCCCGGTCTGCCGCGCGCGGCCGCTCCCGCGATCGTCCGGTCGGTCCTCCGGATCATCGACGCCCCCGACCTCGCGCCGCTCTTCGCCCGGGACGCCCGCGCGGAGGTGGCGCTGTCGGGGCGTGTCCGTGCCGGCGGGGCAGAGAGGGTGGTCCAGGGGCGCGTCGACCGCCTCGCCGTGACGGCGGACACGGTGCACCTCGCCGACTTCAAGACCGGCCGCCCGCCCGAGCCCGGCGCGCCGCTGCCCGCCGCGGAGGCCGGCCAGATCGCCCTCTACGCGCGCCTCCTCGCGCAGATCTACCCGGACCGGACGATCCGGCCGATTCTCGTCTGGACCTCGGGGCCGGTGATCCGCGCCCTCGATTCCGACGACGTCGCGACGGCCCTGGACCGGATCGGGATCGAGGCGTGACCCGTGCCCCCGGGGCGCGTGCCCGGAAGCGGTCCGCATGCGCCAGCGCACGTCGCGGTGGGGCGATTCACCGAGAGAGCCGTGCGTCCCGGGCACCCCCGCCCTCCCCCGGCGACCGGACTTCTTGACCGGGCGCCGGGCCGTCGCCAATTCTGACCGGACCGCGCGGGCCTCTGCCCGTTCGACGCCGCCCGACGGGCGGCGGATTCCGAAAGGTGACGTTATGGCGACGGTGAAAGTAACCGACGCGAGCTTCGAGCAGGACGTTCTCAAGTCCGCCGAGCCCGTCGTGGTGGATTTCTGGGCGGAGTGGTGCGGCCCCTGCCGTCAGATCGGCCCGGCCCTCGAGGAGATCGCGACCGACCTGCAGGGCAAGGTGAAGATCGCCAAGGTCAACGTCGACGAGAACCCGCAGATCGCCGCCCAGTACGGCATCCGCTCGATCCCGACGCTGCTGCTCTTCAAGAACGGCGAGCGCGTGGACCAGAAGGTCGGCGCCGCACCGAAGGGCGACCTGTCGCGCTGGATCGGCGCCCAGACCGCCTGATCCGCCGTCACGGCTCCGAAAGACAAAAAGAAAGCCCGGCCGTGAGGCCGGGCTTTCTCGGTTTCGAGCCCAAGTTTTTTTATTTCGGGATCCCGGTGCTTGGCCCGGGATCCCGTATTCCGTCTCAGTACGAGCCGAACTTGTAGTTCAGGCCCGCGCGGACGACGGCGAACGCGTTCTCGTTCCGGCTGGCGCCGGCGAGCGAGTACACCGGCACGAGGCCGACCGGGGAGATCGCAGCACCAACCAGCGGCGCCTGGGCGCGGCCGTTGTTGTTGTCGAGGTTCACGTACAGACCTTCGACCTTCAGCGTGACGGCCGAGGAGCGGAAGAAGTTCAGGAACGAGTCGGTGGGCAGGGCGTACTCGACACCGCCGCCGACCGTCCAGCCGGTCTTGAAGTCGTTCCGGCGGCCGGCGAAGTTCTGCAGGCCGACGCGAGCGCCGTCATCCGTGCCGGTGGCGTAGGCGAAACCGCCGGTGGCGTACACGAGGGTCCGGTCGAAGGCCCAGCCGAGACGACCGCGGACGGTGCCGAAGAAGTCGATGGTGTTGAGCGTGCCGTTGACCGGGATGAAGCCCGGGTTGATCGCCACGGCGTTGGTGGCGAAGCGGGCGCGACGGCCGAAGTCGAGGTACTGGGCGTCAGCCTCGAAGCCGATCACGGCGCCGGAGCCCGGGGTCAGCTGCCAGTTGTAGCCGATCTGGCCACCGCCCGAGAAACCCTCGCGGCTGTCGTTGCTGTAGACCAGCGACGAGCCGTTCGGCAGCAGGGCCTGGTAGGGGACGAGACCGCCCGGAACCAGAGCGACCGGGTTGCCGGGCGTCTGGACGAAGCCGCGGGTGGAGTTGCTGCTGGCGTCGAACGCGTAGCCGGCGTTGATACCGAAGTAGGCGCCGGTCCAGGTGAACACCGGAACGGGGGTGAACACCGGCGGCGGCGCGGCGCGGCGCGGCAGGTCGGCGGCCGAAGCGGCGGCCGTGAGCGCGGTGAACGCCGCGAGAGAGGTGAGAAGCTTCTTCATTACTGTGATCCCCAGCATAAGCCCGATCGCCGGTGAAACTATGCGATCGGGCCCCGCGAGGATGTAGCTTAGCTGCCACAGCGGGAGGAAAGCGTGGCCGTGGATGGGTGTCCGTCCGGGCGATTGCGGCGATTCGACGGATTTTCGAATGCAGAATCCGGGTTTCACAGGTCTCCGGTTCCCGGCCACTTGATACAGCGGCCGCGCGCGGCGCTCCCAGACTGGAGACGACTCAGACCGGCGGCGTGTCGTTGGCGGCGAGAACCATGCCGGCCAAGTAGAGCGATCCGCAGATCAGGATTCGCGGCGGGCGCTCGAAGGCGATGTCCCGCACGAGGGCGAGGGCCGCCTCGATGCTCGGCGCCGCGTAGGTCTTGAGGCCGACATCCTCGCCGATCCGGGCCACCTCCTCGGCCGGGCGCGCGGCCATGGTCCCGGTGATCGGGACGGCCACCAGGGCCCGGGCCAGGCCCACGAAGTTGCGCAGGAACCCGTCGGCGTCCTTCGTGCCGAGCAGGCCGACCACGAGGACGAGCGGCACGTCGCTCTTCTCGCCGAGATCCGCCATGGCGGCCGCGAGGATCCGGCCGCCGTCGATGTTGTGGCCGCCGTCGAGCCAGAGCTCGGTGCCGGCATCGAGCTGGGCGGCCAGCCGGCCGCGGCCGAGGCGCTGCAGCCGTCCCGGCCACTCGACCTCGGTCAGGCCCCGCTCCAGGGCCGCGATCCCGATGTCGCCGAACCCGGCGGCGCGCAGCGCGGTGATCGCGGTTCCGGCGTTGACCAGCTGGTGACGCCCGGCGAGGCGCGGCCGCGGGAGGTCGAACAGGTCGGTCTCGTCCTGGTAGACGAGCCGGCCGCGCTCCTCGTGCACGGAGAAGTCCTGGTTGCCCACCAGCACGGGCCCGGCCCCGAGGGCCTCCGCGCGCCGGCAGAGGACGGCGTCGGCCTCGGCGTAGTCCTGGGCGGCGATCACCGCCGGGCAGCCGCGCTTGAAGATCCCGGCCTTCTCGGTCGCGACCGACTCGACCGTGTCGCCGAGATACTCGGCATGGTCGCGGCCGATCGGCGTCACCACCGCGCAGGCCGGCCGGTCGATGACGTTGGTGGCGTCGAGCCGGCCCCCGAGGCCGACCTCTAGGAGCAGCACGTCGGCCGGGCTCTCCGAGAAGAGCAGGAACGCCGCGGCCGTGGTGATCTCGAACATCGTGATCGGCTCGCCGGCATTGGCGCTCTCGCAGCGCGCGAAGGCGTCGGCCAGCCGGTCCTCGTCCACGAAGTGCCCGCCGCCGATCCCGCCGATGCGCATCCGCTCGTGGAAGCGGACGAGGTGCGGGGAGGTGTAGACGTGGGCGGCCAGGCCCCCAGCCTCCAGGATCGACCGCATGAACGCGATGGTCGAGCCCTTGCCGTTGGTGCCGGCCACGTGGATCACGGGCGGCAGGCGGCGCTCGGGATGGTTGAGCCGCGCGAGCAGCCGCTCGATGCGGCCGAGCGACAGGTCGATGGTGCGGGGGTGGAGCGCCAGGAAGCGCGCCATCAGGGCGTCGGACGAGGCCATCGCCGGGCTCAGGCCGCCTCGGAGGCCGCGGCCGGTGCGCCGGCCTGGGACACGTTGGTCAAGAGGCTGCAGAGACGCGTGATCGTCTCCTTGAGCTGGTGCCGGTGGACCACCTGATCGACCATGCCGTGCTCGCGCAGGTACTCCGCCCGCTGGAAGCCGTCGGGCAGCTTCTCGCGGATCGTCTGCTCGATCACCCGCGGGCCCGCGAAGCAGATCAGCGCGCCCGGCTCGGCGAGGTGGACGTCGCCCAGCATCGCGTAGGAGGCGGTGACGCCGCCCGTGGTCGGGTTCGTCAGCACCACGATGTAGGGGAGCCGGGCCGCGTTGAGCCGGCGCACCGCCACGGTGGTCCGCGGCATCTGCATCAGCGACAGGATCCCCTCCTGCATGCGCGCGCCGCCGGAGGCCGCGAACAGCACGTAGGGCGTGCGCTTCTCCAGCGCCGTCTCGGCGCCGCGCACGAAGGCCTCGCCCGCCGCCATGCCGAGCGATCCGGCCATGAAGCCGAATTCCTGCGCGGCCAGCGTCATCGGAAGGCCGCCGACCCGGCCGAAGCCGATCTTGAACGCGTCCTGCAGGCCGGTCTTGGCCCGGGCCTCCTTGAGCCGGTCGACGTAGCGCTTCTCGTCGCGGAACTTCAGCGGGTCGGGCATGACCTCGGGCAGGGCCACGTCGATCCACGTGCCCTCGTCGAACATCATCTTCAGGCGCGCCTGGGCGCCCATCTTCAGGTGATGCTCGGAGCCGGGAATGACCCAGTGATTGGCCTCCACCTCCTTGTGGAACACCATCTGCCCCGTGTCCGGGCACTTGACCCAGAGGTTCTCGGGCGTCTCGCGCTTGAACAAGGTCTTGATCCGGGGGCGCACCACCTCCGAGATCCAGTTCATCGGTTCGACCATCGACTTGCGTCCGTCCGCTTCAAGCCCGCGCAGATATCAGGTGCGGCGCGCTCCGCCGCCAGGGGTCCCCGGTCCGCCCGTCAGGCGGCCCGCCCGACGCCCGCCGACCGCACGCCCGCGGCGAGTTCGCGCACCAGCTCCGTCACGGCCTCGACGCTTCCGGCCTGCGCCCGGCCCTCGCCGTCGAGGGAGCGCACCAGGGCGTCCACGAGCGCGGAGCCGACCACGACGCCGTCGGCACCCTCGGCGATCGCCGCCGCGTGGGCGCCGGTCTTGACGCCGAACCCCACGACGACGGGCAGCTCGGTGTGGCGCCGGATGCGGGCGACCGCCTCGGAGACCTTGCCGAAATCCGGGGTCGCCGTCCCGGTGATGCCGGTGATCGACACGTAGTAGACGAAGCCCGCCGTGTTCGCGAGGACGGCCGGCAGGCGCCGCTCGTCGGTGGTGGGCGTGGCGAGGCGGATGAAGGCGAGGCCCTTGCCGAGGGCCGGCAGGCACAGCTCGGAATCCTCCTCGGGCGGGAGATCGACGACGATCAGCCCGTCGACGCCGGCCGCCAGCGCGTCGTCGAGGAAGCGGTCGACGCCGTAGGTGTGGATCGGGTTGTAGTACCCCATCAGCACGATTGGCGTGGTGTCGTTGCCGGCGCGGAAGCGGCGCACGAGGTCGAGGGTGCCCGACACCGTCTGGCCCGCCTTGAGCGCCCGCAGGCCGGCCGCCTGGATCGCCGGGCCGTCCGCCATCGGGTCGGTGAACGGCAGGCCGAATTCCAGGATGTCGGCGCCGGCGCCCGGCAGCGCCTTTAGGACCTCGAGCGAGGTCGCGGGATCGGGATCGCCGGACATCACGTAGGTGACGAGGACGGACCGGTTCTCCGCGCGGGCGCGGGCGAAGGTGGCGTCGATGCGGCTCGGCATGGTCGGTCGATATTCGCTTCTGCAGGGCCGCCGACGGCCCGGGATTGCCCCCGCGCTACACCAAAGGCATCGGCCCGTGAAGCGGGCGGGCCTGCCGCGACCGCCGGCGAAGGCGTCCCGGAGGCCCGGCCCCGCGCGAGACGCGGCCATGCGCGCGGGCCGGTTGCCGACGCGCCGCCGCCGGCCTAGCCCTCGCCCATGCCCGAGTCAGCCCTCCCGTCGCGCCCCCTGGCGGCGCTCCTGTTCGACATGGACGGGACGATCATCAGCTCGATCGCCTCCGCGGAGCGGATCTGGTCGCGCTGGGCCGAGGCGCACGGCCTCGACGCGGCGTCCTTCCTGCCGACGATCCACGGCGTGCAGTCGGTCGAGACCATCCGGCGGCTGAACCTGCCGGGCGTCGATCCCGTGGCCGAGGCGGCCGCGATCACCGAGGCCGAGATGGCGGATGTCGACGACATCGTGGCGATCCCGGGGGCGCGGGCCTTCCTGGAGGCGCTGCCGCGCCACCGCTGGGCGATCGTTACCTCGGCGCCCCGGCGGCTGGCGGAGCGCCGTCTCGCGGCGGCCGGCATGCCGGTCCCCGACCTGCTGGTGGCCGCCGAGGACGTGGCGCGGGGCAAGCCCGCGCCGGACTGCTTCCTCCTGGCAGCCGGGCGCCTCGGCGTCGCGGCGCCGGACTGCCTCGTGTTCGAGGACGCCCCGGCCGGCATCCGGGCGGCCGAGGCCGCGGATGCGGCCGTCGTGGTCGTCACCGCGACCCATCACGAGCCGGTGAGGACCAATCATCCCACCATCGCCGACTACACCGGGCTGCGCGTCTCGGCGGCCCCGGACGGGATCCGGGTGACACGGACCGCCTGAGCCTCTCCATCCCGGCCGCGGATCCGCTGGCGGCCGGCCCCGCCCGGTCGTATCGCCCGCTTGCGCCGCGCGGATCGCGGTGAAGGGACACGGCCATGGTGACGATCAGTCGACGCCGCGCGCTCGGGGCGGTGGCCGCCGGGGCCGCCGCGGGCCTCGGCCCCGCCGCGGCCGCCGAGGCGCAGCCGGCCCCGCTGTTCCCGCTGCCGCAGGCCACGATCCCGATCCTGGGCGAGGCGCAGGTCTTCCCGGTCCGCCGGATCTACTGCATCGGCCGGAACTACGCGGCCCACGCCCGCGAGATGGGCTCCGACCCGTCGCGCGAGCCGCCCTTCTTCTTCCAGAAGCCGGCGGATGCCGTGCAGGTCGTCGCGGGCGGCGTCGCCGACCATCCCTACCCGTCGCTCACCCAGAACTACCACCACGAGATCGAACTCGTCGCCGTGCTGAAGTCGGGCGGTCGCGACATCGCGGCCGCGCAGGCGCTCGACCACGTCTACGGCTACGCCACCGGCCTCGACATGACCCGCCGGGACCTCCAGCGCGGCATGGGCAACCAGAAGAAGCCCTGGGAGATCGGCAAGAGCTTCGACCAGTCCGCGCCGATCACGCCGATCCTGCCGGTCGCCCGGGTCGGGCATCCGGCGCGCGGCCGCATCCGGCTCGCCGTGAACGGCACCGTGCGGCAGGACGCCGACCTGTCGGACATGATCTGGTCGGTCGCCGAGCAGATCGCCGAGCTGTCGCGGGCCTTCGAGCTGAAGGCGGGCGACATCGTCTTCTCGGGAACGCCCGAGAATGTCGGGCCGGTCGTCCGCGGCGACGTGCTCGCCGGCTCGATCGAGGGCCTGCCGGGCCTGTCGATCCGCATCGTGTGATCGCGCGTCGCGCGATCACACGCGGCGATCCGGTCGCGGCGGGGCGTTGACTTTCCCTGCCGGCGTCGCGGCTTTATCCGGTACGGATCCGCGGGGGCAGGAGCAGCGCGCGTATGACCAAGCCCGACGGCGTGCCGCCGCACCTCTTCGAGACCGCCGAGGGCCGCCGTCTCGTCGAGGCCCGCTCCGATCCGGCGTGGCGCCGCTGGGGGCCCTACCTCAGCGACCGGCAATGGGGCACGGTGCGGGAGGATTACAGCCCGAAGGGCGACGCCTGGGACTACCTGCCCCACGACCACGCCCGGTCCCGCGCCTATCGCTGGGGCGAGGACGGGATCGGCGGCTTCGGCGACCGCCACCTGAACTGGTGCCTGTCCCTGGCGCTGTGGAACGGGCGCGACCCGATCCTGAAGGAGCGGCTGTTCGGCCTGACCAACCAGGAGGGCAACCACGGCGAGGACGTCAAGGAACTCTACTACTACCTCGACGGGATCCCGACCCACGCCTTCATGCGGATGCTCTACAAGTACCCGCAGGCCGCCTTCCCGTACGGGCGCCTAGTCGAGGAGAACGCGCGGCGCGGCCTCGACGACCCGGAATTCGAGCTCCTTGACACGGGCCTGTTCGACGAGGGCCGCTACTTCGACGTCGAGATCGCCTACGCCAAGGCCGCCCCCGACGACATCCTGATGCGGGTGACCGGGACCAACCGCGGCCCGGACCCGGCCGCCCTGACGCTGCTGCCGCAGCTCTGGGCCCGCAACACGTGGTCGTGGAAGCAGGGCACGCCGAAGCCGGAGCTGATGGCCGGGTCGGAGGGCTCGGTCTGGGCGCGCCACCCCGAGATGCCGACCTTCCGGTTCTTCGCCGAGGGCGCGGGCGACCTGCTGTTCACCGAGAACGAGACCAACACGCACCGGCTGTTCGGCAGCGGCCCCGCCGAGGGCTTCTACAAGGATGGGATCGACCGGTGCGTCGTGGGCGGCGACCGGGCCGCCGTCAACGCCCTGTCCGGCACCAAGTGCGCCGCCCGCTACGACCTGCATCTTGGCCCCGGCGAGACTCGGACCGTGCGCCTGCGCCTGCGCGCCGAGACCGCGCCGGGCGCACCCTTCGCGGATTTCGACGCCGTCTTCGCCGCCCGCGAGGGGGAGGCCGACGACTTCTACGGGGCGCTCCAGGCGCCGATCGCCGATCCCGAGATGCGGCTCGTGCAGCGGCAGGCGCTCGCCGGCATGCTCTGGTCGAAGCAGCTCTACCATTACGACGTGCGCGAGTGGCTCGCCGGCGACCCGGCCCAGCCCGCGCCGGCGCCGGAGCGGCGGCACGGCCGCAACAGCGACTGGTCGCACCTGCGCGCCAACGACATCATCTCGATGCCGGATGCCTGGGAGTATCCCTGGTTCGCCTCCTGGGACCTCGCCCTGCAGGCGATCGTGTTCGGGCTCATCGACCCGGACTTCGCCAAGAACCAGCTCCTGCTGCTGGTCGACGAGGCCTACACCCACCCGAACGCCGCGCTGCCGGCCTACGAGTGGGGCTTCGGGGACGCCAATCCGCCGGTCCACGCGCTGGCCGCCTGGCGGGTGTTCGAGCTGGACCGGGCGCTCACCGGCCAGCCGGACCACGCCTTCCTCAAGCGGATCTTCAACAAGCTCACCCTGAACTTCACGTGGTGGGTGAACCGGAAGGATTCCGACGACCGCAACCTGTTCCAGGGCGGCTTCCTCGGCCTCGACAATATCGGGATCTTCGACCGGTCGAAGCCGGTCGGCGACGGCGCCACGCTGACCCAGTCCGACGCGACGGCCTGGATGGCGACCTACGCGCTGAACCTGATGCGGATCGCCATCGAGCTGGCGCTCGACGACCCGACCTTCGAGGACATGGCAGAGAAGTTCTTCGAGCACTTCCTCCTCATCGCCGGCGCCACGGGCGCGGGCGTGTGGGACGAGCCGGACGGCTTCTTCTACGACGTCATCGAGACGCGCGACGGGCAGCGCCTCCCGATCCGCGCCCGGACCATGGTCGGCCTGATCCCGATCTTCGCGGTGGCGGTGATCAACGAGTGCGACCTCGCGCGGCTGCCGTCCCTGCGCAGCCGGATGGTCTTCTTCCTCAAGAACCGCCCGGACCTCGCGACCCTGGTCTCGCGCTGGAACGAGCCCGGCGAGGGCCAGACGGCGCTGCTGTCGCTGCTGCGCGGGCACCGGCTGAAGGCGCTGCTCCACCGCGCCCTCGACCCGAACGAGTTCCTCTCGGATTACGGGCTGCGCGCCGTGTCCCGCGTCTACGCGGACGAGCCGTTCTGCTTCGCCTGGGACGGGCGGGACCTGGGGCTCGCCTACGAGCCGGCCGAGTCGCGCTCGCGGCTGTTCGGCGGCAATTCGAACTGGCGGGGACCGGTGTGGATGCCGGTCAACTACCTGCTCATCGCCGGGCTGAACCGCTTCCACGACTATTACGGCCCGGATTTCAGGGTCGAAGCGCCGACCGGGTCGGGCCGGACCTACGCGCTCCGGGAGATCGCCGCCCACCTGTCACGGCGGCTGATCAGCCTCTCGACCCGCCGCCCGGATGGGCGCAGGCCGGTCTACGGCGACAGCCGGATCGAGCAGGAGGATCCGCATTTCCGCGACCACGTCCTGTTCTACGAGTACTACCACGGTGACAGCGGCCGCGGGGTCGGCGCGTCGCACCAGACCGGATGGTCCGGGCTCGTGGCCCTGCTGATCCAGGAAGTGGCGACCGCCGCCGAGGCGCAGAACCCGGGCTGGCCGTGAGGACCGGTCGCCGGGCTCGCGCGCCGGCGACCGACGCCCATTTACTCCGCGGCCTGCTGCATCCGCAGGCGCTGGCCCTCGCCGATCTGGCGGGAGATCGTCGAGCGGCGGGCGCTGTAGACCGCCGAGACCAGCGGGTAATCGACGGGCAGGCCCCACTTGGCCTTGTAGGCCTCGGGCGTGAGGCCGCGCATCGTCAGGTGGCGCCGCAGGGCCTTGTAGGGCTTGCCGTCCTCGAAGCTGATGAGCGTGTCCGGCCGGATCGAGGCCCGGATCTGCGCCTCGGTCGGCCGCCGGACCTGCGGCTCCGCGGGCTGGTCCAGGGCGGTGATCGAGCGGTGTACCTCGGAGAGCAGGTCGGGCAGCGTTCCCGCCGGGACACTGTTGCGCGTGACGTAGGCGCTCAGGATCTTTGCGGCGAGTTCGACGCTCGGCGATGTCATCTGCATGGTCGTCACCTCGATTCTACGTGTTTCGGATGTGGCTCTCGTCGGTTTCCGTCGGGCTCTTCGCCGCCGACGGCCGGTGCACGTCCCTGAGACGTTCTCGGTCTCGGCCGGAGGCGGCGGATGGCCTCATTATGGGCCAGTCCGCCGCCGCTACAACCGAGCCGCGCATTTATCGCGCCGATATTTCTACTTAGGATTGAGATTTAGGGTCAACGACGAATCAACGGGCGCGTCGTTGTTCCGGCTCAAGTGCGGTATTGAGGACTCACCTGCCCAACCGGGCGCGTTGGAGAACGCGAAGACATGGAGGCCCTGGTCGTCGGAGCCGGCGTCGTCGGACTCGCCATCGGGCGGGCACTCGCGCTGCGCGGGCACGCCGTCATCGTGGCGGAAGCCGAGGACGCCTTCGGAACGGGAGTCTCGTCCCGCAGCTCGGAAGTGATCCACGCCGGCATGTACTACCCGGGCGGATCCGAGCGCGCGCATCACTGCGTCGAGGGCGCCCGGCGCCTATACAACTTTTGCGCGAGTCACGGCGTCCCGCATCGCGCGTGCGGCAAGCTGATCGTCGCCTCCGACGACGCGGAGGCCGAGAAGATCGCGGCGATCCGACGCCAGGGCGAGGCCAACGGCGTCCCGGGCCTCGAACTCCTCGACGGACGCGCCGCCCGGCAGCTGGAGCCGAATCTCGCCTGCACGGTGGCGCTGCACTCGCCGCGCACCGGCGTTGTCGACAGCCACGCGCTGATGCTCGCCCTGCTCGGGGCGATCGAGGATCACGGCGGCGCGCTCGCCCTGCGCACCCCGGTCGAGGGCCTGACGCGGCGGGACGGGCAGTGGCAGGCCGCGTTCGGCGGCGCCGAGCCCGGCACGATGGCCTTCGACGCGGTGGTCAACGCCGCGAGCTTCGGCGCCCCGGCCCTGGCCGCCGGCACGGAGGGCTACCCGGCCGAGCGCGTCCCGACGCTGCGCCTCGCCCGCGGCAACTACTTCGGCTGCACCGGCAAGCCGGCCTTCTCGCGGCTGATCTACCCGGCGCCGCGGATCGACGGCGGCCTCGGAATCCATCTCACCCTCGACCTCGCCGGCCGCACCCGCTTCGGGCCCGACGTGGAGTGGGTCGACGGGTTCGACTACCGGGTCGATCCCGCGCGCGCCGAGGCCTTCTACGGCGCGATCCGGCGCTACTGGCCCGGCCTGCCCGACGGGGCGCTGTACCCGGACTACGCGGGCCTGCGGCCGAAGCTGACCGGGCCCGGCGAGGCGGCGGCCGACTTCCGGATCGACGGGCCGGCCGAGCACGGCCTGCCAGGGATCGTGCACCTGTTCGGGATCGAGAGCCCCGGCCTGACCTCCAGCCTGTCGCTCGCCGAGGCCGTGGCCGACCGGCTGGACGCCTGAGGCCACAGAACAGCAGGTGCTCAGAACAGCAGGTGCAACGCCAGGGGCGCGAGGATCGCCGTCAGGAAGGCGTTGAGCCCCATGGCGATGCCCGCGAAGGTGCCGGCGACCTCGCTGACCTGGAAGGCGCGGGCCGTCCCGATGCCGTGGGCCGCGAGACCTGCGGCGAAGCCGCGGGCGCGCATGTCGCGGATCCGCAGGAGGTTCATCATCGGCGTCACGAGGATCGCCCCGATGATGCCGGTGAGGATCACCAGGATCGCCGTGAGCGTCGGGTCGCCGCCGAGCGCCTCCGCGATGCCCATCGCGACGCCCGAGGTCACGGATTTCGGGGCCAGCGAGACGAGGATCGGCTGCGGGATGTCGAGGAGGCGCGCGAGGCCGATCACCACGGCGAGCGTGGTGGCCGAGCCGGCGGCGAGGGCCGCCAGCATCGGCGCGAGGGCGCGCAGGACGGTCGCCCGCCGCTCGTAGAGCGGCATCGCCAGCACCACGGTGGCGGGCCCGAGCAGGAAGTGGACGAACTGCGCGCCCTCGAAATAGGCCCCGTAGGGCGTGCCGGTGACGGCCAGGACCGCCCCCACCAGGACGACGGTGATGAGGACGGGGTTGGCGATCGGGTGCCGGCCGGTCACGGCGGCGATCCGGTCCGCCAGGACGTAGGCAGTCAGGGTCACCGTCAGCCACAGGAGCGGCGTCTTGGCGAGGTAGACCCAGAGCGAGAAGTCGCCGGCCACCCGTCAGGGCTCCCCGTCGGTCCCGCGCCGCTCGACCAGCGCGGCCACGGCGCGGAACACCAGGACGGTGACCAGCAGCGACAGGGCGGTCGAGACGACCAGCACGAGGGCCAGTTTGGCGCCCTGTGCCCGCAGCAGGTCGAGGCGGCCGACGACGCCGACGCCCGCGGGGACGAACAGGAGCGACAGGTTCATCAGCAGGCCGCGCGCGGTGGTCTCGAGCGTCCCGTCGGTCAGCGGCTTCGGCAGCACGCGCGGTAGGCCGAGGCGGGCATTGTCGCGCAGCAGCAGGAACGCGAACATCAGGCCCATGCCGATCACCGGCCCCGGGATCGGGACGCCCGCGCCGCGCGCGAGGGCTTCGCCCAGCAGCTGCGCGAGCAGGATCAGGGCCAGGCTGGCGATCATCGCGAGTGGCCGGGACTACGCGGCCGCGACGCCCAGCTGTCCGCTGCGGCGGGCCGCCGCGATGGCGGCCTCGTCGAAGCCGAGCAGGCGGCCGAGGCGCTCGACCAGCGCCTCCTCGAACTCGTCGACGTTGCCGTCCGCCGCCGCCACCGACCACGCCATGGTCAGCAGCTCCTCGCGCTCGGACCGGTCGGCCTCGTGCGGGATCATCTCCACGAGGCTCGCCACGTCGCGCACCTCCGAATCCATGGCGGCGGCGCGCTCGATCAGCGCCCGCGCCGCGTCCGGACCGTCGGCGTAGTGGCCCTGCACGAGGCGCGAGAGGCGCTCGCTCTCGGCCGGCGCCAGGATGCCGTCGACGCGGGCGACGTGGACGAGGAGCGCGGTGGCCGCGAGATGCGTCTCGTCCACGGTCTCCTGCGTGCCGACGCCGAGAGCCTCGGCCGCGTAGGCGCGCAGGCGTGCGATCAGGGACATGGCGGCTCCGGGGGATCGTGCACCGCAACAGTTCGGGCCCCGGCGGCGCGTCGTCAAGCACGCCGCCGCACGTCGCGCCGGACCGTGGCCCGGTTGCATCGCTGGCGCGGCGCTCACCGGCGCGCTGCGGCCTCCGCCCCCGTCACCAGCGGCGCGAGGATCGCCTCGGCCGCCCGCACGGTCGCGGGACCGGCCTCGGCGGGCGTGCCGGCGCGGAAGGGCGGCGCCGGGGCGTACTCGGCGACGAGCTGCGCGGTGCGGGCGTAGGAATGCCCGCGCAGGCGCGCGGCGAGCGCCAGCCCGAGATCGAGCCCCGCCGAGACCCCAGCCGCGGTGACGCGGTCGCGGTCGAAGACGACGCGCTCGGCCACCGGCCGGGCGCCCAGGAGCGGCAGCACCGCGTCGCGCACGCTCCAGTGGGACGTCGCGCGGTAGCCGCGCAGCAGGCCCGCCGCCCCGAGGATCAGCGACCCGGTGCAGACGCTGGCGATCCAGCCGGCCCGCGCGGCGCGATCGCGCAGGAAGGCGAGGAGCGCGGCGTCGCCCATCTGGGTGGGGGTGCCGTCGCCCCCGGGGACGAACAGGACGTCGAGATCCGCCGGGCAGGTCGCGAAGCCGTAGGTCGCCACCAGGACGAGGCCGGTGTCGCTGGTCACCGGCCCGGGCTCCGCACCGACGAAGTGGAGGTTGCCGGGCGCGAGGCCGGCGAGGAAGGTCTGCGGCCCCACGAGATCGAGCGCGGTCAGGCCCGGATAGACCAGCATGGCGATCCGGACGGGACGATCCGGCGGGATCGGCGCCGGATCGCCGGCGACGGCGGCCAGGGCCGGACGGAGCGGCGCGGCGAGAGCTGCAGCGAGCGCGGCGGCGACGAGATCGCGGCGGCGGGTCTCCGGCGCGGTCACGGGCGCGCCGGGCGGGTCACAGGGCCCAGGCCGCGTCGCGGTAGGCGCTGTCCCAGAACTGCCACTCGAGCCGGGTGGCCTGCGTGAACGCCTGGTGCATCCGCGCGCGCTCGGCCTCCGACGCGTCCCGCGCCGCGCGGTCCGTGGCGGCGATCATGGCCGCGACCGCCGCGGCGAAATCGTCGCCCGCGTAGGTGTCGATCCAGGCGCGGTACGGGTTGTCGGGCGCCGCGCGGGCGAAGATGTCGTCGCCGACCGCCTTGTAGATCCAGAAGCAGGGCAGCAGGGCCGCGCAGACCACCGCGTAGGGCTCGGCGTAGGCGGTGGCCGTGAGGTAGCTGACGTAGTGGTCGCAGGCCGGCGTCAGGGGCGTGGCCGCGAAGGTCTCCGGCCCGATGCCGTAGTCGCGGAAGAAGCCGCCGTGGAGGGCGCGCTCGACCACGATCGCCTCCTGCGCGGCGCGGGAGAACTGCACGATCGTGTCCGGATCCGGCGCCTTCGCGGCGGCGAGGCTCAGCGCCCGGCCGAAGCCGATCAGGTAGTGCGCGTCCTGCACGATGTAGTGCCGGAACCGGTGTTGCGGCAGCGTGCCGGCGGCGAGCTCGGCGTTGAACGGCATCGACCGGATGGTCTCGTAGGCGGCGGCGTTGCGCGCCCAGGCATCCCGGGAGAAGGCGTCGTCAGGTCCGGGGGACGCCACGGCTTAGCCCTGCCGCTGCGCGTGGGTGACGGCGACGTGGATCAGCTCGGCGAGGGTGCGCACGCCGAGCTTCTGGCGCATCTGCGAGCAGGCGTTCGTCACGGTCTTGTAGCTCACCGACAGGTCGGCCGCGATGGCTCCGTAGGAGCGGCCCTGCGCGAGGCGCGCCAGGATCTGCTGCTCGCGGGGAGTCAGCTGCGATTCCGGCGCGCGGCGTGCGTCGGCACGCAGCATCGCCACCTCGGTGGCGAGGCGCCGGTCGAGGTAGACCTCGCCGACGCGGACCTTGGCGAAGGCCTCGAACAGCTCGGCCGAGGCGTGGTCCTTGAGGACGTAGCCCAGGGCCCCCGCCTCGAGGGCGCGGGCGACGATCACCGGGTCGTTGTGCATACTGAAGACCAGGATACGCGTCTCGGGCGCGACCGCCCGGATCCGCCGGATCAGGCCGAGCCCAGCCATGCCGCTGCCCTGGAAGGTCAGGTCGCAGATCACGACCGGCGGGCGGAGCCGGTGGAAGATCCGGTAGCCGCCGACGACGGTCGTCGCCTCCGCGATGGTCTCGACGCCGGAATCCTCCAGCACGCGTCGACAGCCCTGCAGAACGATGGGGTGATCATCGATGACGAGAACCGGCAGGCGCGTGGCGGCGGCGTCGATCTGGGATGCGATGGCGTTCATGCGCTCGGCGCGGTGTTGTTCTCGTCGCCCCGGTCAGGCGGAACGGGGATCGTGATCCGGACGATCGCCCCGGGGCCGGCATTGTCAAGGGCGAAGGTGCCGTCGAGGGCCTCCACGCGCTCGCGCATCCCCGACAGACCGAGCCCGGTGCCGTGTTCCGGCGGGATTCCGGTGCCGTTGTCGCGGATGGTGAGGTCGATCCGGCCGCCGGTCTCGGTCGCCGCGGCCTCCACCCGGGTCGCGGCGCCGTGCCGCACGGCGTTGGTGGCGCTCTCCTGCACGCAGCGGAACACCGTGAGGTCCACGAGGTCGCCGTAGCCCCGGGCCAGCCCGTCGAAGCGGCCCGCGAAGGTGATGCCAGGATGGCGCTGCCCGAAGCCGCGCAGGAGCAGGTCGAGGCAGGTTGCCAGGGGCGCCTGCCCGAGGCCGTGCGGCCGCAGGCGGTTCAGGAGTTCCCGGTTGACGGTCTGGACCTGCCCGACGATCGCGCTGATCTCGGCCGCCCGGGCGGAGAGCTTCTCGCGGCTCGGCTCGGCCGTGCCGGAGGCGATGCGGCCGATCGAGGCGGCGTTGGCCTCCAGGGCGAACAGGCACGGGCCGAACTCGTCGTGCAGTTCCAGGGCCGTCCGGCGGCGCTCGTCGTCCTGCGCGGTCAGGAGCTGGCGGTTGAGGCGGCCGTTGGCGGCCCGGACCTCGCCCAGGGCCTCGGCGACCTTGTTGAACCGCTCGGCGATCACGGCCAGCTCCCGGGCGCCGGGCGGCTCCAGACGGGCGGTGTAGTCGTGGTGCTCCAGCTGGGTCAGGCCGGCGCCGAGCCGCCGCAGCGGCGCGAGGATCCGGCCCAGCGCGATGTAGAGCGCGATCAGCATCGCGGCGTTGATCGCAAGGGTGGTCAGCGAGAGCGCCCGCGCGTAGCCCCAGATCTCGTCGATCTCGTCCATCGGCTGCGTGGTGATCTGCGCCGTGCCGAGCCGCCGCCCGTTGACGACGATCGGAAGGGCGTGGCGCTCGATCGGCGGCATGATCAGGTCGGCGAACCAGCGCGGCGCCTCCCGGTCGGCGCGCGGCGGCGGCAGCGGCCGGCCGACCTCGTCGCCGTCCGCGTCAAGCACCGCGACCCGGACGTGCCGGAGGACCTTGAAGCGCAGGTCGAGGGTCTGGAGCAGCGTGTCGGGCGCGGCGGTGTCGGACAGGCGGATCGTGTCGGCCACCAGCGACTCGACGGTCGCGAGCGACGCGCGGGTCTCGACGCGCACGGCCGACCGGGCGTTCAGGACGATGACCGCGCAGGAGATCACGGCCGCGAAGGCGTCGATCAGCAGGACCACCGCGACGAGCCGCGCGCGGGTGGACCACGCCGACCAGGGCCAGCGGCGGAGCCGGGGAGCGTCCGGCGCTTCGGCCGTCTCGGTACGCGGGGACAGGTTCGGGCGGGTATCCACGCGCTGACGCATAGCGACCGCGCCGGCGAAGTCCATGGCGCCCGCCGCGGGCGGCCGGCAGAGTGGCGCCCCGGACGTGCTCAGGCCGCCCCGCCCCCAGTGCCGCGGACGGGGCGAACACCGATTCTTAAGCGGCGCGGCGTAATCTTGTGGATAGCCGCGCCAGGACTGGCTGGGCAGGCAATTCGGACCGACATCATTGCGCCGTATTGCAGCTCCTCTATCGCCACCAGAGTCGAACCACCTTCGAATCCTCGGAGTGTGGCGGCCGGTGAAGGGGAGCCCGGTCGCGCGCGGCGTGTATCGTGTCAGAGACCCCGGCCTATGATCGATCTCAACCTCGACCCGTCCGAGACCCGGCCTGACCGGACGCCGTCGGCCAAGCCCGGGCCGTCGCTGAATCTCAAGGTCGCGCTGTTCAGCGTGGCCGGCGCGAGCGCGCTGGTCGGCTTCGGCGTCGCCGCCTCGACGGTGATGGCCGGCCTGGCGGCGCCGACCCCCGTGAAGATCGTCGCGTCCCGGCAGGCCGCGGACTGGCCGGAGCTGAAGGACGGGCTGCCCGCCATCAAGGGCTCCGTCCAGGCGGCGGCTGCCCCGGCGCAGCCCGCCAAGCCGGAGACACCGGCGCTCAGGATGGTGTCGCTGCCGGAGGCGTTCGCGGCGATCACGCCCGCGCCGACGCCGCCCGCGCCCGACGCCCCGCGGCCGGCGGCCCCGCAGCCCGCGAAGGTCGCCGCCGCCCCCGTCGCGCCGACGCAGCGCATCCCGGTTCCGACGCCCGTCACGCCGGTCGCGGCCGCGCGGGAAGTCGCGCCTCTGGCGCCGGTCCGCACGGCCGCGCTTCAAACACCCCGCGCCTCCGAGACGGTCCGGGCCCGCGAGCTCGTCGAGCCGGCCGTGCCGAAGCCGGTGGCGGAGAGCACGGAGCGCGCGGAGAAGGCCGAGCGTCCCGAGAAGAAGGAGCGGGCCGAGAAGACGGAGCGCTCCGTAAAATCGGAGAGGACGGAGCGCGCCGAGAAGATCGAGCGCCCCGAGAAGCCCGCGCCCAAGGCGGCGACCCGCCAAACGCCCGCGCCGACGCGGACCGCCGACAAGGCGAAGGGCGCCGCCGCGACCGTTGCCCAGGCGGAGCCCGCCGAGGCGGAGGACACCGAGGTGCTCGGCATCAAGCTCCCGTCCCTGGCGCCGGCCGGGCGGAAGCTGAAGGAGAGCGTCGACGCCCTCGGCGACGCCGTCAAGAACGTCTTCTGATCCGCCGCGCCGGCCCCGCTCACGGGGCCGGACGTCTGCCGGGGCCGGCGCTCAGGCCCGGCCCGTCTGGCGCCCGGCCTTGTCGCCCTTCGGCCCGGTGCGCTCGGCCTTGCGCTGGTGCTTGCCGGCCCGCGGGCTCGCGAATCCCTTCGGTCCGGCGGGCGGGCCCCGGCGCTCGGCCGGCGCCCCATCGCCCGCGAGCGCTTCGACCTGGATCTCCGGCGAGCCGTTGCGGGCGAAGGATTCGGCGAAGCGCGCCGCCGCGTTGCCCCGCACCTCGAACTTGGTCTCGCGGTCGAAGATCCGGATGGCGCCGATCTCCTGGCGCCCGATCCCGCCCCGACGGGTCAGCATCGGCAGCAGCCGGCGCGGGTCGGCGTTGTCGCGGCGGCCGAGGTTCAGCCGGAACCACACCGCCGGGCCCATGGCGGCGATCCGCTCCGGGTCCATCGGGTCGTAGGGCGGACGCTCGCCGCGGGGGGCGCGGCCCTCGCCCGGATCGCTGACTTCCTCGGGGGCCGGCAGGCGGGTGCGGTACACGCGGGCCAGGAGCGCGGCGAGCTCCTCCGGGCTCTTGCCGGCGAGCAGCGTCTCGGCCAGCGCCACGTCCTCCTCGGCCGGCGGCTCGGCGAAGAGCGGGTCGGAGAGCATGCGCTCGCCGTCGAGCCGGCGGATCTCGTCGGCCGAGGGCGGCCCCGACCATTCGGGGCTCACCTTGGCGATGGCGAACATCTGCTCGGCCCGGCGCCGCCGGGAATTGGGAATCAGCAGCACCGAGGTGCCCTTGCGGCCGGCACGGCCGGTGCGGCCGCTGCGGTGCTGCATGACCTCGGCGTCGTGCGGGAGATCCGCGTGGATGACCAGGCTGAGCGACGGCAGGTCGATGCCGCGGGCGGCCACGTCGGTGGCGACGCAGACGCGGGCGCGGCCGTCGCGCAGGGCCTGGAGGGCGGCGTTGCGCTCGCCCTGCCCCAGCTCGCCCGAGAGCGCCACCACCGAGAAGCCCCGCTCGGTCAGGCTGGCCTGGAGGTGCCGGACGGCGTTGCGGGTGTTGCAGAAGACGATCGCGGTCTTGGCGTCCGCCTCGCGCAGGAGGTTGAGCACCACGTGCTCGGTCTCCCGCGGCATGATCCGCACCGCCCGGTAGGCGATGTCGGCGTGGCCCTTGGTCTCGCCCTTGATCGCGAGCCGGAGGGCCCCGCGCTGGTAGCGCTCGGCCAGCGTCTCGATCGCCTTCGGCAGGGTCGCGGAGAAAAGGTAGGTGGCCCGCTCCGCGGGCGTCGCCGAGAGGATGAACTCGATGTCCTCGCGGAAGCCGAGATCGAGCATCTCGTCCGCCTCGTCGAGGACCACGGCGCGCAGCGCCGTCGGGTCGAGGTTGCGGCGCTCGAGGTGGTCGCGCAGGCGGCCCGGCGTCCCGACCACGATGTGGGTGCCGTCCGCGAGCATCCGGCTCTCCCGGCGCGGATCCATGCCGCCGACGCAGGCCGCGACACGGCCTCCGGCCGGCCCATAGAGCCAGGACAGCTCCCGCTGGACCTGCAGGGCGAGTTCCCGGGTCGGGGCGATCACGAGGGCGAGGGGCGCCGCCGGGGGCGGCAGATGCTCGGCCTCCCCGATCAGCATGCTGGCCATGGCGAGGCCGTAGGCCACGGTCTTGCCGGACCCGGTCTGGGCCGACACGAGGAGGTCGCGCGAGCCGGCGGCGGCTTCCAGCACGGCGGCCTGGACCGGCGTCGGGTCGGCGTAGCCGCGGTCGCTCAGGGCCCGCGCGAGGGGGGCGGGCAGGGTCGGGAAAGGCAAGCTTCGGGAACTCTCAACGGCCGTGCCGCGCCCGGCAGCGCGCCATCGCGCGGCGGGGGAATCAGGCGCCGGACTTTATTCGGGTGCCCGGAAGGTAACGCCAACCGGGCCGACTGACCACTCCCGTCGCAGCATGGGGCGGTTGCGCGCGCTCGATCCGGGATCCGGCCCGCCTCATCGGCGCGCGAATGGACCCGCGGCCGATCGGCCGTCGACGCCGACACTGGTCCGACGACCTGCTATGGCTCCCGTGAATCGCGCACGTCGAGGCCCGACGCGAACCGAGCGGAGTACACGTTCATCATGATGGCAGCCCTGCGGGTGGCGGTAGCCTGGGCGACGGTTCTCGCCTTCACGTGGTTCGGCAAGGACTGGCTCGGAGACCTGTCGCAGCCCCTGTTCGCGGGGGGCCTGTTCACGTGGCTGCTCGCCGTGATCGTCTGGGCCGCCTTCGGCGTGGTGCACGAGGCCGAAGAACTGGCACACCGCCTCGGCGAGCCCCTCGGGACGCTGGTCCTGACGCTGGCGATCGTCATCATCGAGGTGGCGCTGATCTCCGCCGTGATGCTGTCGGCCAAGGACGCGCCGACCCTCGGCCGCGACACGATGTTCGCGGTGCTGATGATCGTGCTGAACGGCGTGGTCGGGCTGGGTCTCCTGGTCGGCGGCCTGCGCCACCACCAGCAGCGGTACAACCTCCAGGGTGCCTCAGCCTTCATGGCGGTGATCATCCCGCTCACCACGATCGCGCTGATCATCCCGAACTTCACCAGTTCCACCAGCGACGGGACCCTGACGACGCTTCAGGCGGTCACGTTCTCAGTGTTCACCCTCGCCCTCTACGGCGTGTTCCTGCTCATCCAGACCGGGCGCCACAGCGAGTTCTTCATCGACGCGGAGATCCCCGAGGCGACGGAGCCGCCGCACGGCGCGGATCCGGTCTCGGGCGGCAGCGTCGCCAAGCATGTCGGCCTGCTGCTCGCCAACGTCCTGCCGATCGTGATCCTGGCCAAGAGCCTCGCGGTGATCCTCGACCACGGCATCGCGGCGCTCGGCGCGCCGACGGCGCTGGGCGGCGTGCTGATCGCCGCCATCGTGTTCACGCCGGAGGGGATCTCGGCGCTCAAGGCGGTGGCCCGCAACGAGCTCCAGCGGGCGATCAACCTGTGCCTGGGGGCGGCCACCTCGACGGTCGGCCTCACCGTGCCGGCGATCCTGACCATCGGGCTGCTCACCGGCCAGACCGTGGTGCTCGGCCTCAAGCCGACCGAGATGACCCTGCTGGCCGTGACGCTGATCCTCAGCGCCCAGACCTTCTCGGGCTCACGCACCACCGTGCTGGAGGGCGCGGTGCACCTCGTGCTGTTCTTCGTCTACCTCGTGCTGATCTTCAGCCCCTGATTCGGCTTCCGGCGGAACGCTTCGGCCGATGCAACCCGCTCCGTCGTCGCGAGCGCAGCGAAGCGACCCGGGGCGGCGCGAAGTTGGAGAACGTGGCGCACTCCGGATTGCGTCGCTCCGCTGGCAACGACGACAGAGCCGAGATCCTCGACCGGAAAGCGCCAGGCCTCGTTCAGGCGCCGAAGCGCTCGGTGCGGATCAGGCCCGGCGCGACGCCCTGCGCCAGGATCAGGTCCGAGGCCGCGGCCACGAACCGGTTCGAGCCGCAGAGGAACACCTTCCCGGGCGCCCCGATCCGCGCCAGCGCGTCGGCGACGAGGTGCGCGTCGATCCGCTTGCCGCCGGGCTCGCGCGTCGTGGCGAGATGCAGGGAGAAGTTGGGATCCGTCTCGGCGAGCCGCTCCAGCTCGGCGACCGCGATCGCCTCCGCGCGGGTGCGGGCCGAGTAGATCAGCGCCGCCGGGATCGCCCGCCAGTTCTGCGCCCGCCGCCGCAGCATCGCCAGGAGCGGCACCACGCCGGACCCGCCGCCGCCGAGGAGCAGGGGCCCGCCGTCGGTCCCGTCCCAGGAGAACGAGCCGCCGATTGGCCCGCGCAGCTCGACCCGGTCGCCGACCTCGGCGCACTGCGAGAACCAGCCGGACACCTCGCCGTCCGGCAGGGCCTCGATCATCAGCTCCAGGGTGTAGCTGCCGTCCTGCGCCGAGGCGACGGAGTAGCTGCGCTGCGCCTGGTAGCCGTCCTCGGCGGTGAGCCGGACATCGACGTGCTGTCCGGCCCGGTAGGACTCGGCGAGGCCGCAGCGCAGCCGGACGCTCTTCACGTGCGGCGTCACCGGCGCGATCGCGGTGATCTCCGCCTCGTGCCAGCGGAAGACGATGGGCTCGAACGCCGGGTCAGTCACTGTGTCCGTCACCGTGTCCGTCACTGCGCCAGTCACCACCTCAGGAACCGCCTCAGTCACCGATGTAGCGCTGCTCACGCCAGGGATCCCCGTACATGTGGTAGCCGCGCAGCTCCCAGAAGCCGGCCGTGTCGGTCTGGGTGAACCGGAGGCCCTTCACCCACTTGGCGCTCTTCCAGAAGTAGAGATGCGGCACGAACAGCCGCGCCGGGCCGCCGTGATCCGGATGGATCGGATGGCCCTCGTAGCGCGTCGCCACCAGGGCGCGGCCGCCCACGAGGTCGGCCACCGGCACGTTCGTGGTGTAGTCGTCGTGGGATTCCGCCAGGAGGTAGCCGGTCGGCGCCGCGATCCCGGCATCGGCCAGGATGTCGTCGAAGCTGACGCCCTCCCAGGTCGTGTCGAACTTCGACCACTTGGTGACGCAGTGGATGTCGCCGCGCCAGGTCGTGCGGGGCAGAACCTCGAACTCCGCCCAGCTCCACGCCTTGATCGGCCGGGCCCCCTCGCGCAGCGTGAAGCGCCACGTGGCCATGTCGACGGTCGGGTTGGGGCCGATCTGGAGGATCGGGAAATCTGCGGTGAGATACTGACCCGGCGGCAGGCGCGCGCCGGTCTCGGGCGGCTGCCTGCGTCCGACGAAGCCCCGTGTCACCATGACGGTCGCCGCTCCTCTCGCTCGCCCTCCGGCTCGCCCCCGGGTTTGGTGCGGCGGAGCACCTCACGTCAAGCCGGCACGTGCGGCCGAACAAACGCCCCAAAGCTCGGGTGTGCTAGCAGCTCTGTGCCGATCGATCGGCACGAATCGCCTGCTTTCAGGGGGATGTCATGAAGTACCTTCTCGCGACGAGCCTTGTCGTCGGGAGCCTCGCCACGCTCGCGCCGGCCGCCCAGGCCCGCGACGGCATCGGCGCCGGCGGCGCGGCTGCCCTCGGCGTGCTCGGCGGCTTGGCCGTCGGCGGCGCCATCGCGTCGGCCAACAACGGCTACTACCCGGGCCGCCCGGTCTACCGCGCCCCGCCGCCGGTCTACGTCGAGGAGGATTACGGCCCGGTCTGCCACTTCGAGCGCCGCCGGACCTACGATGCCTACGGCGACGTCTACATCCGCCGCGTCCGCGTCTGCGAGTAGGCGGCTTCCGGAGTCGCCTCTGCGGCGGGCGCCGGTTTCAGGCGCTCGGCGCACGCAATCCCGGCCAGCACCAGGGCCAGGGCGACCCCTTCCGTCGCGCCGAACGGCTCGCCGACCAGCAGGACGGCGAGGATCGCGCCGAAGATCGGCACGAGGTTGACGAACAGGCCGGCGCGGTTCGGGCCGATGATCTCGACGCCGCGCATGAAGAAGAGCTGCGCCAGCAGCGACGGCCCGAGGCCCACGAAGGCGACCATCAGCCAGCCCTCGCGGTTGGGCCAGACGGCGTGGCCCGTCGCCCACTCGACGGCGAGCGGCGGCAGCGACGTGACGAAGGCCGCGACCGCCATCGCGGCGAAGAACACCAGGGCCGGCACCTTCGGGCGCGTCGGCAGGAAGATCGTGTAGCCCGCGTAGAGCAGGCAGGCGCCGAAGACGAGCACGTCGCCGCGGTTGAAGGCGAGGTTCGTGAGCACGGACAGGTCGCCGTGCGTGGCGGCGAGGCCGGCGCCGACCAGGGTCAGCGCCACGCCCAGGACCTGCCCCGGCGTGACCGGCACCCGGTAGGCGAGCCGGTTCAGGACGATCACCAGCACGGGGATCGCCCCCTGGAACAGGGCGAGGTTGATCGCGCCGGTATGCACACCGGCCGCGTAGAACAGGCAGTTGAAGGCCGTGTAGCCAAGGCCGCCCATCAGCAGGATGCGCAGCCAGTGCGGCCGCAGGAGCGGCCACGCGGCGGCGAGCCGGCGCGCGGCGAAGGGCATGAGCACCAGGCAGGCGACCGCCCATCGGAGCGTCGTGATGACCTGGGGCGACACGTGACCGGGCGCCCAGCGGCTGGTGACGGCGTTGCCGGCCCAGAGCAGCGCCGTGACGGTCAAGAGCAAGTAGGCGGGCGCGGCCGGGGAAGCCCGGCGCGCGCGCCCGGTCGTCAACGGCGGCGGAACTGACCGCCGCGCACCGGCGGGCGGGGTCCGGACGAGCGCTCGTCCTTGTGGCGGAACACGAGGCGTCCCTTCTCGAGGTCGTAGGGCGACATCTCGACCGTCACCCGGTCGCCCGCCAGCGTCTTGATGCGGTTCTTCTTCATCTTGCCGGCCGTGTAGGCCACGATCTCGTGGCCCTGGTCGAGCTGCACGCGGTAGCGCGCATCCGGCAGGATCTCGATCACGAGACCATCGAACTGCATCAATTCTTCTTTCGCCATGCACCTTCTCCAGTCGGACCGTCCGGCAGCAGGCGTTCCGGCAATGCGTGTTCGGCTGTCATCGAGCTCGGGAAACGCCGCAGGGCGCGGATCCGATCCGGGGGACCGCCCGCGCCAGCTCAGCAGCACCGCCCGCATGTAGTCCCCGCGGGAACCGGCCGCAAGTCACGGACACCGAACACGTTCCGTCATCGACACGATTTGCCGGCTCTCAGGGCTCGGCGTCGTTGCCGGCGTAGTCGAGGCGACCGTCCGGCGTCCGGCGCCAGATCCGCAGGGCGATCGGTGCTCCGGCGCGGTCGCCCCGCGGGTCGAAGGCCACCGATCCGAGCAGCGTCCGGGACGGCCCCGTCCGCACGGCCTCGGCCACCTTGTGGCCGTCCGCGATGCGGCCGGTCCTCGGGTCGGCGGCGCGGGCGCGCTCGGTCGCCTGCGCCAGGAGCTCCACGGCCGCGTAGGCGTTGGCCGCGACGCTCTCCGCCTCGGGGGAGCGCGGCGCCGGGCGGGCGCCGCGGATCTCGGGCAGGCGCGGCGGATCGGGAACCAGGGTCATGACCGTCCCCTCCCCGTCGGCCGCGGCGGCGAAGGCGGGGTCGAGGATGCCGTCACTCGCCACCAGGGTCGCGCCGAGGTCGGCCTCGCGCATGGCGCGGAGCAGGGTCGCGGCCTCGGGCGCGAGGCCGCCGAAATACACCGCGTCGAGGCGTGCCGCCTTCAGCCGCGCGACGAGGTCCGCGAGGTCGCGGCTGCCCCGGGGGAAGCCGTCGAACAGCACCTCCGGCGTGCCGGCCTCCTTCAGCCGCGCCGCCACCGCGTCGGCGAGGCCGCGGCCGAAGGTCGAGCGGTCGCTGAGGATCCCGACCCGGCGTCCCGCGAAGGCCTTCGCCAGGTAGGCCCCGGCCGCCCGGCCCTGCTGCGCGTCGCTCGGCCCGAGGCGGAACAGGTTCCACAGGCCCCGCCCGGTCAGCGGCCCGTAGGCCGCCGCGGGCGCGACCATGACCGCGCCCGCCTCCTCGTAGACGGGCGCCGCGGCCGCGACCGCCCCGGATTCGAGCGGCCCGACGACGAGGCGCACGCCGTCGGCGGCGAACTTCTTCGCGACGGTGACGGCCTGCCGCGCGTCGCCGCCGTCGTCGGCCGGGACGAGGACCCAGCGCGGGCGGCCGCCCGCGACGCGGTTGAGATCGGCCACCGCCTGCTCGGCGCCCTGCCGGAGCCCCTGGCCGAAGGCGGAATCCGGACCGGTCAGCGGCGCCGACAGGCCGATCCGCACCGGTGCCTGCGCGACGGCCGGGGCGGCCGCGAGGAGAAGGGCGAGGAACGGGAGGAGGCGACGGATCATGGTGGCACTCTAGGACCGTCGGCGCCCCGACCGGAAGGGCACCGGACCGGGATCGTACGGCCTATCGTCGGGCGCAGCGTCGCGCAGATCGTTGAGCAGATCGGGACGCTGATGCGCGCGGAAGCGCTGGCGGGCGGGCGCGATGTGCGGAATAAGGGCGTCGGCCCGGCCCGTCGCCGGGCGTGCCGGCGCCCTTCCACGCGTCGCCGGCCGAGACCCTCTGGGACGATTGACGATCATGACCTCGCTGTTCGCCGGCATCCAGGACGCGCCGCTCGACCCGATCATGCGCCTGTTCGAGGCCTTCAACGCCGACCCGAGCCCCAAGAAGCTCAACCTCGTGGTCGGCGTGTACACGGACGCGGACGGCAAGGTGCCGCGCCTGCGCGCCGTGCAGACCGCCGAGAAGCGCTGGATCGAGAAGGGCCTGCCGAAGACCTACCGGCCGATCGAGGGCACCAAGCCGTTCCGCGACGCGGTCCAGGAACTCCTGTTCGGCAAGGGCGCGCCGATCCTGTCCCAGAACAGGGCCGCGACGCTCCAGAGCATCGGCGGCACCGGCGCGCTGAAGACCGGCGCCGACCTGCTGGCCAAGCTCTACCCGAACGCCACCGTGGCGGTGAGCAACCCGAGCTGGGAGAATCACAAGGCGCTGTTCGGCCAGGCCGGCTTCACCGTGGTCGACTATCCCTACTTCTCGGCCGAGACCGGCGGCGCCGACTACCCGGCCATGAAGGCCTATCTCCAGGATCTGCCGAAGGGCTCGATCGTGGTGCTGCACGCCTGCTGCCACAACCCGACCGGCGCCGATCTCGGCCTCGACGAGTGGCGGGACCTCGTGCCCCTCATGGCCGAGCGCGGCCTGATCCCGTTCCTCGACATCGCCTACCAGGGCTTCGGCAACGGCCTCGACGCCGATGCCGAGCCGGTGCGCCTGTTCGCCGAGTCCGGCCAGGAATTCCTGGTCGCGTCCTCGTTCTCGAAGTCGTTCTCGCTCTACGGCGAGCGCGTCGGCGCGCTCACCATCGTGGCCGAGAACCCGGCCGCGAAGGCCAAGGTCGAGGCTTTCGCCAAGCGGCTGGTGCGGGCGAGCTACTCGAACCCGCACACCCACGGCGCGGCGATCGTCGAGATCGTGCTCACCGACCCGGAGTTGCGCGCCGACTGGGAGCGGGAACTCGGCGAGATGCGCGACCGGATCCGCGCCATGCGCGAGCGGATGGCCGACAGCCTGCAGCAGCGCCACCCGGAGCGCGGCTTCGACGCCATCAAGGCGCAGAAGGGCATGTTCTCCTACACGGGCCTGAGCCCCGCCGAGGCCACCCGCCTGCGCGAGGACCACGAGGTCTACGCCCTGGAGACGGGCCGGATCTGCGTCGCCGCCGTCAACACCCACAACATCGACCACGTCATCGACGCGATCGACGCGGTGGTGAAGGGCTGAACCGGGTGTCGGCCCCCAAGCGCGTCTGCCGATTCAACGTCTGGATCAATCCGGTCTTCGACGCGCGCCTGGGGGCCGAGCCCGACATCGACCTGCAGGTCGGCGACCTGCAGGGACCGGAGGACGCGCTCGCGGCGCTGCTGGCGCGGGCCCACGTCCTCCACGTCTCGCCGGCGCGGGACGAGCTGCCGCGCCGCTGGCACGTGACCGACGCGCTGCTGGCCGAATGCCCGAACCTGCTCGCGGTCTCGTCGGCCGGCGCGGGCTTCGACACGGTGGACGCCGCCGCCTGCACCCGGGCCGGCGTCGCGGTGGTGAACCAAGTGGGCGGCAATGCCCGCTCGGTGGCGGAACTGGCGATCGGCCTGATGCTCGCCGTCTCGCGCAAGATCTGCGTCTCCGACCGCCTGCTCCGGACCGCGCGCGGCTTCACCCGCGAATCGCTGATGGGCCACGAGATCGGCGGCGCGACCCTGGGCCTGATCGGGATCGGTCATACCGGCCGGGAGGTCGCCAAACTGGCCCGCGGCTTCGACATGCGGGTTCTCGCCCACGATCCCCTGCTCCCGGACGCGGAGATCCGGGCCCGCGGCGCGGAGCCGGTGGACAGGGCGCGGCTGCTCGCCGAGTCCGACATCGTGTCCCTGCACTGCCCCCTCGACGACACCACCCGGGGCAGCTTCGACGCCGCGTCCTTCGCGGCGATGAAGCCGGGGGCGCTGTTCATCACCACCGCCCGGGGCGGGGTCCACGACGAGGCGGCGCTCGCCGCCGCGCTCACCGCCGGCCATCTCGCCGGGGCTGGCCTCGATGTCTGGTCGCCGGAACCGCCGTCCCTCGACGCGGCCCTGCTGCAGCTCGACACCGTGGTGGCGACCTACCACACCGCCGGCGTCACCCACGAGGCGCGGCGCAACGTGGCCGCCTGGGGGGCCGAGCAGATCGTCGGCCTGCTCCGGGGCGAGACGCCGCCGCGGCTCGTCAATCCCGAGGTCTGGCCCACGGTCCTCGACCGCCGGGCGCGGCTGCTCGGCGGCGCCTGACCGGGAACAGGTCCCGCTTCGCCCTGTCTGGGCGGCGCGCGAACCGGTCACGATCGCTCGGACGGTGCGAGAGGCGTCGTCTGTGCAGATGCCCCGCGACCCGGCGTGTTGAGAGCCCGTGCGCCGGAGCGACCCTCCCCTTCCCTCAGCGGTCGAACGGGCAACGACGGGGTCTTCGCGCGCTTCGTGCGGGCGCACCGTCGATCCCGCCCAGATTATAGTTATTCAAAATCTAGCCTGGATGTTCCGCCGACGATCAAGCTTGACCGTGAATGTTTCCGCACCGTATCTGGCGCCACTCGAAACAGAATGGTCGACATCGTGGTACGGCGTAACTGTGCAAGGTCTTGCACGCGGGCTTCGCGCGGTGTTTCCGGACGCGCAGCCAGAATCTCCCTCTTCCTCGCTCAGGTATTGCTCCCGTCTCCTGGCTGGGCTCAACTTGCCGTTGACAGTTCCCAGGAAGTCCAGCTGGAGGAGCTGTCGGTGGCGGGGACCGGCGACGGGACGTCCCGCGTCGACGGTTACCGGGCCACGCGGGCGGTGAGCGCCACGCGGACCGACACGCCCGTCCGCGAGGTGCCGCAGACCATCGTGGCGGTGCCGCAGGAGGTGCTGGAGGACGCGGCGGCGACGCGGATCGACAGCGCCCTCGACCTCGCGGGCGTCGGCCGCGGCAACAATTTCGGCGGTCTCGGCCTGACCGAGTTCACGATCCGCGGCGTGGCGACCGGCGAGTATTACCGCAACGGGTTCCCGATCAACCGCGGCTACCCCAACAGCCCCGACATCGTCTCCATCGAGCGCATCGAGGTCCTGAAGGGCCCCTCGGCCTTCCTGTACGGCCGCGGCGATCCCGGCGGCACCTTCAACATCGTGACCAAGCAGCCGCTGGCGGCGCGCTCCCTCACGGTCGGCACGCAGTACGGCAGCTTCGGCGCCAAGCGGAGCACCTTCGACGCCACGGGCGCCCTCGACGAGAGCGGCCAGGTGCTGGCCCGCGTCACCGGCGCCGTCGAGGACAACGGCAGCTTCCGGGACTTCGTTACCAGCGACCGCTACGCCCTCGCCCCGGTCATCGCCTGGAAGCCGACGACGGACACGACCGTCACCCTGGAGGGCGACTTCGTCAGCACGGCGCAGACCTTCGACCGCGGCATCGTCCCGCTGGGGGGCAACGTGCGCGCCCTGCCGCGCAGCCGCTTCATCGGCGAGCCGGGCCTGCCGCCGGCCCATGTCGACAACGCCCTCGGCCAGCTGCGCGTCGAGCACCGGTTCGACCAGGACTGGGTGCTGAACGTCGGTGCCCAGGTTCTCGGCGGGAACCTGTCGGGCTACGGGGTCGGCGCCATCGGCCTGCTGCCGGATGGCCGGACCCAGCGGCGGACCCTGGAATGGCGGGACCTGACGTGGTCCGACCTCGACCTGCAGGCGAATCTCGCGGGCAAGTTCGAGACCGGCCCGTTCCGCCACACGCTCCTGCTCGGGCTGGAATACGACAGCTACCGCTACCGGGAGGTGTTCAACCGCTCGAACGTGGCGACGAACCCGTTCCTCCTCGACCTGCTGGCGCCGCGCTACGGCCAGCCACTGCCGCCGATCACCGCGCGGGTCACGAACTTCCTGCAGAAGACCGAGAGCTACGCCGGCTACGTGCAGGACCAGATCGACCTCACGCCCCGCCTCCACGCCCTCCTGGGCGTCCGGGTCGAGGACCTCGGGCTGGTCTCGACGAACAACCTCACGAAGAGCACCACCAGCCTCCAGGGTCTGGTAGCGACGCCGCGCTTCGGCCTGCTCTACGACCTGACCGACACGGTCGCGCTCTACGGCAACTACGCGCGCTCGTTCCGGCCCAATATCGGCACGGATCGCAGCGGCCGGCCCTTCGCGTTCGAGGAGGGCGAGGGCTACGAGGCCGGCGCGAAGGTCAGCCTCCTCGACGGGCGCCTCGACGCCACCGCCGCCCTGTTCGAGATCCGGCGCTCCAACGTCCTGAGCACCGATCCGGTCGACCCGAACTTCAGCGTGGCCACCGGCACCGTCCGCAGCCGCGGCTTCGACCTGACCGCCGCCGGCTACCTGGCCCCGGGCTGGCGCGTGATCGGGACCTACACGCGCGTCGACGCGGCCGTCGCCCGCGACAACACCCTGCCGGTCGGCACGCGCATCGCCAACGTGCCCGCCAACAGCCTCGCGTTCCAGACCGTCTACGAGTTTCAGAGCGGCGACCTGAAGGGGCTCGGCCTGGGCGGCGGCCTCGACTTCGTCGGCCGGCGCGCCGCCGGGACGGCGCTCGCGACCTTCAACCTGCCGCAATACACGCTGGTCAACCTGATCTCGTACTACCAGATCGCGCCGGGCGTGCGGATCTACCTCAACGTCGACAACGTGTTCGACGCGACGTTCTACGACCGCGCGTTCCAGAACCGCTACGCGACGCCGGGGCAGCCCCGCACGATCATCGGCGGCGTCGCCGCCCGGTTCTGAGGCCCCAGCGCTACGCCGCTGCCGCCCGCATCCAGCCGAGCCCCGCCTCGGTACCGGCCGCGGGATGGTACTCGCAGCCGACGAAACCGGAATAGCCGACCTCCTCCAGGGCGGCGAAGATCGGGTCGAAGGCGATCGTGCCGGTCCCCGGCTCGTGCCGCCCGGGATCGTCGGCGATCTGGACATGGGCGATGAGCGGCGCGTGCGCGCGGATCAGCGCCGCCGGGTCATGGCCGAGACACACGCAGTGATAGGCGTCGAACAGCAGCTTGACGTTGTCGCGGCCGATCGTCCGGATCGCCTCGACCGCCAGCAGCGGATCGTCGATCGCGTAGTCGGCGATCGAGCCGGGACCGATCGGCTCGACGATCACCGTCATGCCGCGCGCGCCGGCGGCGTCGGCCGCGAAGGCGAGGTTGTCGAGATAGGTGTCCCAGAGCCGCGCCCGCTCGACTCCCGCGGGCCGGACGCCCGCCATCGGGTGGACCATCCGGCAGCCGAGCTGCGCGACGTAGTCCAGGGTCGGCTCGATCGTGGAGCGGAAGTAATCGATCCGGTCGGGCAGCGCCGCGAAGCCTTTCTCGCCCTTGGCGGCGTCCCCCGCCGGGAAGCCGGTCTGGACCAGCGGTACGCCCGCCCGCTCCAGCCAGCCCGCGACCTCCCGGGCCGGCGTCGCGAACAGGTTGGGATGCTCGACCGCGCGGAACCCGGCACGGGCCGCGGCCGCGAAGCGCTCGGCCAGCGGCAGCTCCGTGAACAGGAAGCCGCAATGGCCGCTGAGACGATCCTTGTAGGCACCGAGCTTCATGGGTCAGGCGCTCCCGCCGGTCTCGATCATCGCCCGCATCCGATCCACCGCCGCGTGGGGCGCGGTCAGAACCGGGACGTCGACGGCCTTCCGCACGGCCTCGGCCGCGCGCGAGGTGGAGAAATGCGCGAGCATGATCGCGTCGCAGTCGCGCAGGTCCGGCGCCCGCTCGGCGATCAGCCGGTTGTGGGTCTCGGCATCGCCGGCGCGCAGCCGCGCCATCGCGTCGTCCACCAGGACCGTCCGGAGGTTCGCCGGGCGCCCGGACTCGGCGACGAACTCCTCGAATTCGTCCGTCATCGTGCCGACCGAGGGCCCGAAGGTCGCCAGCATGCCGATGCGCGCGCCCTGCGCGATCGCCGCGCGGAACATCGCCTCGTTGGGCTTGAGCACCGGCACCGGCACGGTCTCGACCAGCCGGTCGATGGCCGGACCGAAGGCCGAGCAGGTGATCAGGATGCCGTCGGCGCCCATGTCGTGGCCGTAGCGGCCGAACCGCACGAAGCGCTCGATCATCGCCTCCGAGATCGCGCCCGGCTCCTTCGCCCGATCGAGGGACAGGCCGTCGTCGAGCAGGTTGACGGTCTCCGCCTCCGGCCAGCGCTCGGCGAAGGCGGTCTGGATCGGCGCCATGGCGACCGGCGTCGCGTGCAGGAGGACGATGCGGGGAGCCATGCTGTGTTCCGGAGAGTCTACGGAGCCGGACGGGGCCGGTCCGCATGTTGTAAGCGATTTCAACTGGGTGGCAAGATAGCGCAGGTCAGGCGTCGGCACGCCGCGGCGGGGCCGTGCTGGCGCGCAGGATCAGCTCGGCGTCGATCTCGGTGAGGCGGACCATCGGCCGCCCCTGGATCCGGGCGATCAGGTGGTCGCCGGCGGCGTGGCCGATCTCGGCGGAGTGGATGCGGATCGTCGTCAGCGCCGGGTCGAGGAAGGGCGCGAAGTCGGAATCGTTGTGGCCGATCACCGACAGGTCGCCGGGAATGGAGAGCCCCCTTGCCCGCGCCTCGATCATCGCCCCGAAGGCGATCTGGTCGGTGCCGCAGATGATCGCGGTCGGGGGCGGGCCGCCGGCCAGCATCTGGCGGAACCCGTCGCGGCCGCCGCCGATCCCGTAGGAGATCTCGATGTCGTGCTCCGGAGCGAGCCGCAGGCCGCGGGCCGCGAGCGCCGCCGCGATGCCCGTCACCCGAGCGCCGCCGCGGTCGTTGTCCTTGCGCAGGCCCGAGATCACCCCGATCCGGCGATGGCCGAGATCCATCAGGTAGTTGGCCGCCCGGGCCGCCGAGGCAGCGTTGTCGAAGCCCACGCAGGGGCGCTCGCGGGACAGGCTGAAGGTCTGCACCATCGGGATGCCGGCGCGGGCGATCCGGGCGTGGAGGTCCGGGTGGTGGATGTCGCCGACCAGCATCAGCCCGTCGACGCCGCGCTCCAGCAGGAAGGTCGCCTCGCGGAGCTCGTCCTCGAGGTCGTAGCCGGCATTGGCCGCCACCAGGGTGTAGCCCGCCTGCCGCAGCCGGTCCTGGAAGCTCGACAGGACGCGCACGAAGGCCTCGTTCTCGATGTTCGGCACGACGGCGCCGACGGCCATGAAGCGGCGCGTCGAGAGCGCCCGGGCCGCCCCGTTGGCGACGAACCCGAGATCCTGCGCGGCCCGCATCACCGCCGCGCGCTTGTCGGCCCGGACGCCGGCGGAGCCGTTCAGCACCCGGGAGACCGTCGCGGTCGAGACGCCGGCGCGGCGGGCGACGTCCCGGGCCACCGGGCTGCGCGTCGGCGGCTCGAGGATCTCCTCCGGCAGGTCCAGCACTGAGATCGATCCCCCATCCCGAACGGCCCCGCGGGGCAGCGCGTCGGCCCCGGATACGCGACGCGGCGATGCCCGGCCAGCAGAAGCGGGCCGAACCGGCAGTATATTGACACCCTACCCGGCCGCTGGCTATCTGAAAGCGCTTTCAAGGAGCCGCTCGATCGGGCGGCCCACAGGAGGATCCGATGGCGACGCTCGACCGGCCGGCCTCCGGACTGGGAGCCCCAGAGCGCGCCGCGCCGACCGTCGGCGGCGCGGACGCCGCGGCGCCGGGCATCGCGGCCCCGCAGGCCATCGTCACCAGCCTGAAGCGCAGCGACGCGGTCACGCCCTACCGGTTCCGCGACCTGCTGGCCCTCGACGATTTCGAGCGGCACGCCCGCAAGCTCCTGCCGCCGATGATCTTCCAGTACGTCTCCGGCGGGGTCGAGACGGGCTCGGCCCTGGCGCAGAGCCGCGGCGCCTACGCCGACTACGCCCTCGTGCCCCGCCTGATGCGGGACACCTCGGCGCGGGACACCGCCACCACGCTGTTCGGCCAGACCTACGCGGCGCCGTTCGGGATCGGGCCGCTGGGCGGGGCCGCCTTCATCGCCTACCGGGGCGACCTCGTGCTCGCCGAGGCGGCCCAGCTGATGAACCTGCCGATGTGCCTGAGCGCCTCCTCGCTGATCAGGCTGGAGGACGTCCACGCCCAGAACCCGCAGGCCTGGTTCCAGGGCTACCTGCCGGGCGACCAGAACCGGATCGACCGCCTCCTCGACCGGGTCGAGGCCACCGGCTACCGGACCTTCGTGGTGACCGCCGACACGCCGACCCTCGGCAACCGCGAGCACAACATCCGCAGCGGCTTCTCCATGCCGATCAAGGTCACGCCGAAGGTGGCGTGGCAGAGCGCCACCCACCCGCGCTGGCTGCTCGGAACCGTCGCCCGGACCTTCCTCAAGCACGGGGCCCCGCACTTCGAGAACACCGAGGCCGAGCGCGGACCGCCGATGATGTCCCAGGGCGCGGTGCGCAACACCATCGCCCGCGACCAGCTCTCGTGGAAGAACCTGGAGGCGATCCGCAAGCGCTGGTCCGGCAACCTGCTGGTGAAGGGCTTGCTGGCGCCGGAGGACGTCGACATCGCGCGGGAGTGCGGCGCCGACGGCGTGATCCTCTCGACCCACGGCGGCCGCCAGCTCGACTACGCCGTCGCCCCCCTCGACGTGCTGCCGGAGATCGCCGCCCGGAAGGGCGGGCTGAAGATCATCGTCGACAGCGGCATCCGCCGGGGCACCGACGTGATGAAGGCGCTGGCGCTGGGCGCCGACTTCGTCCTGCTCGGCCGGCCCTTCATGTTCGCCGCGGCGCTCGGCGGCGCTGCGGGGGTCGAGCACGCGATGCGGATCCTCAAGGAGGAACTCAACCGCGACATGGCGCTGATCGGGGTGAACCGCCTGTCCGAACTCAATCCCGACTTCCTGCGCCGCACCCCGCGGCGGGCCTGAGCCGATGGCGGGAGGATCGACCGTGATCGGCTTCCCGGACACACGCGGCGCGCCGGCGAGCGGCAGCGGGACAGCCGCCCGGGGCGCCGGGACCGCCGCGCCCGGGCGACCGGCATCCCCGCACCGTCGATCCCGCCGGCTGCCCCCGCAGCCCCGTCCTCGATCCGGATGCTCCGCATGACCGACCCCGCCCCCCGCGGCCTCGCCTTCGTGGGCTGCTTCACCACCGAGCGGCGCCGGGCGCGCGGCCGGGGCATCGACATCTATCGGACCGGTCGCGACCTCGACGACTGGACGCATCTCGGCCGGGTCGAGAACCTGACGAACCCGTCCTTCCTGGTGACCGACCCGGCGCGCGCGATCCTCTACACGGTCCAGGGCGACGGCGAGGCGGCGAGCGCCTTCGCGCTGGAGCCCGACGGCACCCTGCGCGGCCTCGGCAGCGCCGCCACCGGCGGCACCAACAGCGTGCACCAGGCCCTCGACCCCGGGGGTCGGTTCCTGATCGTGGCCAACTACGCCAGCGGATCGGTCGCCCTCATGCCGGTGCGCGCCGATGGCGGCCTGGAGCCCGCGTGCCAAGTGCTGCCGCTCCCGGGCGAGCCAGGCCCGCACCGGACCGAGCAGGCCTGCGCCCACCCGCACCACGTGGTCCTGTCATCCGACGGTCGCCACGTCATCGTTCCCGACAAGGGCCTCGACCGCGTCTTCGTCCTGAAGCTCGCGGGTGAGCGGCTCGCCATCGTCTCGGAAACCGCGATGCGTCCCGGCGCCGGCCCGCGCCACATCGCGTTCCACCCGCACGAGTCCCTCGCCTTCCTGGTCAACGAGCTCGACTCGAGCGTCGCCACCTGCCGGTGGGACGCGGACGCCGGAGCGCTGACGCCCCTGCACCTCGTCTCGACCCTGCCGCCGGACTTCTTCGGCGCGAGCACCGCCGCGGCCATCGCGGTCACGCCCGACGGGCGGTTCGTCTACGCGTCGAACCGCGGACAGGACGGGATCGCGCGGTTCCGGGCGGACCCGGCCGGGCGCCTCGAACCCGCGGGCTGGACGTCCTCCGGCGGCCGCGACCCGCGCTTCATGGTCCTGGCACCGGACGGAGGCCACCTGCTCGTCGCCAACGAGCAGGGCGACTGCCTCGTCGCCTTCGCCATCGATCCCGAGAGCGGAGACCTCACTCGGACCGGTTCGCGCCCGAGCCTCAGTCCCTGCACGATCGCGTTCCTGTAGGAGGCGCCGACGCGTTCAGGCCCGCGCCGCGCGCGGGCCCGACCATGCCCCTCGAAGGGGCAAGAGAGGCGGAACCGGCGGCGGTCGAGCCGTGACCTCTGACCGCCGGGCCGCACCAAGCAAACAAGAAAAGAAAATCATAAATATTCTGGAGGATGCCCATGTTCGCCAAGCGTTACAGGTTCCTGATCGCGTTCCTGCTGTTCATCGCCGGTATCATCAACTACATGGACCGAGCGGCGCTCGGCGTCGCCGCGCCCTTCGTCAAGCAGGACCTGAACCTGTCGCCCTCTGAGCTGGGGGTGATCTTCAGCACGTTCTTCTTCGGTTACGCGCTGTTCGCCTTCGTGGGCGGGCAGCTCGCCGACCGTTACGGGCCGCGCAGCGTCTACAGCTGGGCGGCGGCCTCCTGGTCGGTCCTGTGCATGCTCACAGGGGCGGTGACCGGCTTCGCCCAGATGTTCATCGTCCGCGCCCTGTTCGGCTTCGCCGAGGGGCCGATGAACTCCACCACGAACCGCACCATCACCACGTGGTTCCCCCGCGAGGAGACCGCCCGGACCATCGGCTTCACCTTCTCGGGCCAGACGGTAGGCAGCGCCATCGCGGCGCCGGTCGTCGGCCTGCTGGCGATCCAGTACGGCTGGCGCGTGGCGTTCGTGGCCATCGGCGCCGTCGGCCTGCTGTGGGTCGTGGCGTGGCGGATGCTCATGACCGACCGGCCGCAGGACAATCCGCGGGTCCATCCGGAGGAGATCGCCCTCGTGGAGCGCAGCCGGGCGGTCACGCACCTCGCGCCCTCCGACCATGCCCGCTCGCTGAAGGAGTACCTGTTCCTGCCGAGCACCCTGTCGCTCGGGCTCGGCATGTTCGCGGTGAACTACACCCTCTACATCTTCCTCTCGTGGCTCCCGAGCTACCTCACCGACGCGCTGCACATGCCGGTGAAGGAGATGGCGCTGGTCGCGTCGATCCCGTGGGCCTGCGGCTTCGTCGGCTATGTCGGCGGGGGCGTGGTGGCGGACTTCGTCTACACGCGCATGGGCGACAAGCTCGCCGCGCGGAAGATCACCACGATCGTGCCGCTCGCCATCGCGGGGGTGGCCCTGATCATGGTCAACGCCGCGACCAGCACCGCCATGGCGGTCGCGCTGATCGCGCTCGCCGTGCTGATGCTGACCAGCTCGGTGCAATCCTGCTGGGCCACGATCCACGAGCTGGTGCCCGAGGCCCGGGTCGGCGGCGTCAGCGGCTTCATCCACCTCCTGAGCAACATCTCGGGCATCATCGGGCCGACTGCCACGGGACTGGCCGTGCAGTATCTCGGGGGCTACGCCAGCGCCTTCGTGATCGCCGCCCTGATCGCGGCGGCCGGCGTCGTCGCGATGGCGATCTTCGTGCGGCGGCCGCGCAACCCGGCGGAAGCCGGCCCCCTCGCCGCGGCCAAGGCCGTCTGACCGAGGCTGTCCGATCAAGTCCGCCGGAATCTGGAGCAGCGTCCCATGAGCGCCGAGACCGTCCCGCCCAAACCCGTCCTCCTGACCGGAGCCTCCGGCGCCCTCGGGCGCGTCCTGACCCGCGCGCTCGGCGCGCAGGGCTGGACGCTCCGGCTCACGGACCGCGTCCCCTTCCCCGACCCGTTGCCGGAGGGGGCGCGCTTCCAGGTCGCCGACCTGGAGGACGGGCCGGCAATCCTCCGGCTGGCGGAGGGCTGCGGCACGATCCTCCATTTCGGGGGGATCTCGGTGGAGCACCCGTTCGAGACCGTGATCGGCCCGAACATCCGCGGCCTCTACCACGCCTACGAGGCGGCCCGGCGCGAGGGCGCCCGGATGATCTTCGCCTCGTCGAACCACGCGATCGGCTTCCACCCGCGGTCCGAGGTGCTGGACGACGATTGCGGCCTCGCGCCCGACGGCTATTACGGCCTGTCCAAGGCCTACGGTGAGCTGATGGGCGGCCTCTACCGCGACAAGCACGGGGTCGAGAGCGTCTTCCTGCGGATCGGCTCGTGCTTCCCGGAGCCGACCGACGCGCGGATGCTGGCCACGTGGCTGTCCTACGCCGACCTGACCCGGCTGATCACCCGCGCCACCCTGGCCCCGAACCTCGGCCCGACGGGCTCGGTGGTGATCTGGGGCGCCTCGAACAACAGCCGCATGACCTGGTGGCGGAAGGACGGCCGCACCGTCATCGGCTGGACGCCGCAGGACAGCGCCGATGCCCACGCGGCGGCGCTGGAGGGGAAGACCAGCGGCAACCCGGTGGTGGAGCGCTACCAGGGCGGCGGGTTCACGGCGATCGACTATTCCCGCGCCGCACCGCCGCGGTGACGGACCGCTTCTTCGGCGCGGCCGCCCGACCGCTCCTCCCGAGACGAGAGACTGGACACACGATGCCGAACGAGCGACCCGAGACACGCCTCAAATGCGCCCTGGTGGTGCGCGGCGCCTTCGACGCCCACGTCGTCCCGGCCTTCGAGGCCGCTGGGGGCCGGCCGGCGATCCACTGGGCGCCGACCACCGTCATCATGAAGACCCTCGCCGAGGGCGAGACCGCCGACGCGGTGCTCGTCCTGTCGGACGCCATGGATCGGCTCGTCGCCGAGGACCGCGTCGAGCCCGAGAGCCGGGTCGACGTGGTGCGCTCGCGCTACGGCATCGCCGTCAAGGCCGGCGCGCCGCATCCGGACATCGCGACCGTCGAGGCGCTGAAGCGCACCCTGGTGGAGGCGCGGTCGGTGGCCTACTCGCGGACCGGCGCCAGCGGGATCTACTTCGCCGGCCTGCTGCCGCGGCTCGGCCTCGCCGACGCGGTGAACGCCCGGGCGACGATCATCCCGCAGGGCTTCACGGCCGAGAAGCTGGTCTCCGGGGAGGCCGACATCGCCGTCCAGCAGATCAGCGAGCTGATGGTCGTGCCCGGCATCGAGGTGGTCGGCCCCCTCCCCGACCCGGTGCAGGAGATGACGACCTTCGCGGCGGCGATCCTGCGCGGCGCGGCGGACCGGGACGGCGCGGCCCGATTCCTCGCCGGGCTGACGACGCCGCAGGCGGCCGAGGCCTATCGGACCAGCGGGCTGGAGCCGGCCTACTGAGGGCGGCCGACGCCCCCGACCGCGCGCATTCCGGCCCCGCTCTGCGCCGCTTAAGTTGAAGCGGCGGGGTGGGACCGGGGTTCGCGACCGCAAAAAAGTCCTTATGCTCGTGCTGTCCGGACGCCCAATCCCGTCCGACCGGATCGCTCCATTCATGCTGAAGACAGCCTTCGTTGCCGCCCGCGACCGCCAGCGGCTGTCGGAGATCGCGACGATCCTCATCGGCTTCGGCGTCACCCGCGTCGTGGACCGGCTCGGCCTGCGCTACCTGCCGCTCCTGCCGCGCCGCCAGCCCCGGGTCGACGTCACGCGCCTGTCCGAGCCGGAGCGGCTGCGCCGGGCGATCGAGGCGCTCGGGCCGACCTTCATCAAGTTCGGGCAGGTGCTGGCGAGCCGGCCGGACCTCCTGTCGCCGGCCTGGACCGAGGAGCTGCAGAAGCTCCACAGCCAGGTCGTGCCGGTGACGTGGGAGCAGATCGGCCCGCAGCTCGAGCTCGATCTCGGCGCCTCGCCCATGGAGGTGTTCGCCGAGTTCGACACAAACCCGATCGCCTCGGCGTCGATCGCCCAGGTCTACCGGGCGCGGCTGCACTCGGGCGAGGACGTCATCGTCAAGGTGCTGCGGCCGAACCTGCGCAAGATCATCGAGGCGGATCTGCGCCTCATGGCGCACGGTGCCCGCATCGTCGAGAACGAGTGGCCCGACATGGCCCGCTACCAGCCGCGGGAGCAGATGCGCCACCTCGCGGAGGGCCTCAACGGCGAGCTCGACCTGCTCAACGAGGCGCGCAACTGCGAGCTGCTGGCCCAGATCTTCGAGGACCGCGACGACATCGTCTTCCCGAAAATCCACTGGGAGTACTGCTCCGAGCGCGTGCTGGTGCAGGACTTCATCCACGGCATCCCGCCCAACGACGAGGCGGCCCTCCGCGCGGCGGGCATCGACAAGAAGCTGCTCGCCCAGAAGGGAACCGACGCGTTCCTGCAGATGGCGCTGATCGAGGGCGTGTTCCACGCCGACCCGCATCCCGGCAACATGCTGGCCCTGCCCGGCAACAAGATCGGCTTCATCGATTTCGGCATCATCGGGCGGCTGTCGCAGCGGCGGCGCTCGCAGCTGCTCGTGCTGATCGGCGCCATGCTCAAGCAGGACGCCGACGGCCTCATGGCCGTGCTCCTCGACTGGACCGGCACCAGCAACCCGGACCTCACCCGCCTCCAGGTCTCGGCCCAGTCCTTCGTGGAGAGCCACTCGTCGATCCCGCTGAATCTCGGGCTGGTGCTGACCGACTTCATGAACATGGCCCGCGAGAACGACCTCGCGATGCCGACCGACCTCGCCATCCTGTTCAAGGGACTGGTCACCGCCGACGGCGTGATGCGCCACCTCGACCCGAATTTCGACCTGTTCGCCGCCGCCGGTCCCACGGTCCGGGCGAGCATGCAGACGCAGTTCTCGCTCTCCGCCCTCAAGCAGAAGGCCGAGGCCCTGGGCGTCGGCCTCTACGGCGCCGCCTCGGAGCTGCCGACCCTGATCCACCTGATGCTGGTGCGGCTGAAGCAGGGCCGCGTCACCGTCGAGATCGAGGTGAAGGGCCTCGACAAGGTCACCCGCGGCATCGAGCGCGCGGCCGCGCGGGTCGCCGTGGCCCTGGTGGTGGCGGCCTTCGCCACGCAGCTCGCACCCCGCCTCATCGATCTCGGCACGCCCGTCTTCGTCTCGATCGGATTGATAATTTTTATCCTCGGGATCGGCTGGCTCGTGCTGCTGATGCGAAACAAGTAACCGTCTTCGCACCCGCACAGGGCTCCAACATAAGTTTTCATCCGCAGGCGAATACCGAGCTGATTTGATAATCCTGCGCGCCATGCTAGCGTGAGACATCCAACGATTCGCTCGGCTGCGGGCGGGGAACCGGCACCAGAAGCGGTCTGAACCGCCGGTGCAGCCCTGCCATCGACATCCGTTGCCGCGCCGCGCGGTCGGGGAGCTCCGACGGCGCGCCGCGCACGGGCGCCCCGTCGGGATGACGAGGGGGGCGGGCGATGGAAATGGACATCGTACGGCCGCGGATCGACGGGGCGGAGCGCCGCGTCGAGACGCTCGAGGCGGAGAACATCCGCCTGCGCAGCCTGCTCAGCCAGGCGACCGCCCAGGCCGACTGGGAGCGGCAGCGGAGCCGGCGGCTCGGCCGAATCATCGAGACGGCGAGCCGCGTCGAGGCCGGTCGCATGGCGGCCGAGCGGGTCGAGGCGCCCCGCGGACCGTCGCCCCGCGAACCGGCCGGACTCGGGCTCGAGGCGAGGCCGCGCCCCTCCGGCCGCGCGCGCGCGATCGGCCTGCCGCAAGCCCCGAACGATTACCTGGAACTGCTGGACCGCGACGGGCGCCTGATCACCGCCAGCGAGGACGGTCCGGCCCTGTCCGCCGCCGGGGACGAGGCGGACGCCATCGGCCGGCCCTGGATCGACGCCTGGACGCGCCCCGAGGACCGGGAGGCGGTGGCCGAGGCGCTCGATCGGGCCCGGATCGGCCGCCCGAGCCGGTTCCAGGCCCAGTCGGACTCCGGCGGCGGGATCCGCTGGTGGGACGTGGCCGTCACGCCCATCGGTGCGGCGCCGGACCGGCCCGAGCGGATCCTGGCGGTGTCGCGCGACATCACCGACCAGAAGCTGTCCGAGGCGCGCCAGACGCTGCTGATGCAGGAACTCGCCCACCGGATGAAGAACACCATGGCCATGGTCCAGGCCGTCGCCACGCAGACCATGCGCAACGCGCCGTCGCTGGAGGCGGCCGGCGAGGCGCTGGCCGCGCGGCTCCTGGCGCTCGCGAAGGCGCACGACGTGCTGCTCCAGGGCTCCTTCACCCGGGCCTCCCTGAGGGGCCTGGTCGAGGGCGCCGTGTCGCTCCACGGGGACGGCGTCGCGGGCCGGTTCCGCATCGCCGGTCCCGAGCTGACGCTCGGACCGCGCCACGGCATGACCCTGGCGCTGATGCTGCACGAACTCGGAACCAACGCGGCCAAGTACGGCGCGCTGTCGGTGGCCGCCGGCTGGGTCTGCATCACGTGGAACGTGGCCGAGGCAGAGGGCGGCCAGACCCTCCGGTTCCGCTGGGAGGAGAGCGGCGGACCGCCGGTCACGCCACCGACCCGCATGGGGTTCGGCACACGGCTCATCGCCCGCAGCCTCGCCCACAGCTTCGGCGGGACCGCCCACATGAGCTACCCGCGCGAGGGCGCGGTGCTGACCTTCGAGGCGCCCCTCGACGCGGTGATGGTCGCCTGATCCCGACGCGGCCGCGCGGCCCTAGGCGCTCAGCCGGGTCTCCGCCTGCAGGTCCCGCAGGGCCGCGACGGTCCGGTCGCGCAGGGTCCTGAGGTCGACCAGCGAGCGGGTCAGATCGTCGCCCGCCATGGCCGATTCCTCGAGGCCGCGGCAGGCCCGGGACAGCTCGGCGCAGCCGAGCATGCCGGACATCGAGACCAGCGTGTGCGCCTCGCGGCCGTAATCGTCGCTCGCGCGATCCGGTCCCTCGAAGGCGGTGGTGAGGCTGACGACGAACCGGTCGAGGATGCGGACGAGCTTTTCCGTGCCGATCACGGCCGTCAATTCCTCGAGCGCGTCCCGGTTCACCAGGGAGTGCGACACCGTCGGTCTCCAAGTACGGATCCGCGACAGCGATCCGAGAGAGGCGCGCAACCGAGGCGCCGCACAACGGCCCAGTTTGCAGCGAAGTGTTTACACCGCGTTGCGTCAGCTTTTCAACGAAGCGTGACCGTTCCCCCGGCTCCGCAGGGTTGACCCGGGCGCATGGATCGGCCGTCGCGACTGGCCGAGGCTTCGCGATGGTCGTTGCGAATCAGTTCGGGCTCTCCTACCCTCGTCCTCCTGTCGCGCTCGCACCAGGGAGGGAGCTGCATGATCGCTGTGTTTGCCACCCTCCGAGCAGGACTCGTCGGCGCCCCCGCGCGGGTCGGCTAGCCGCTTCCCGCTCTCGCCCGGCCCTGCCGCCCGGCGTCTCTGAACCCGATCCTGCCTGATCTCGCCGGCGCGCATCGTTCGCGATGGGAAGCGGCGTCACCCGGAGCCGACGCTCGCCCGCGTCGGGCACTCGCATGTCTCTGTCGTCTCCCCGGAAGGCGGACACGGTCCGTCGCGTCCTGGCCTTCGTCGTCCGCAGCTGGCGCAGGCGCTGGCTCCTCGTCGCCGGTCTCACCGGCGCGATCACGCTCGCCACCCTGGCGGAGGTGCTGCTGCCGCTCTTCGCGGGCCGCTTGGTCGACGCGCTCTCCGGGAGCGACCGACGCGCGGCGCTGGACGCGGCCTGGCCGGCCTTCCTGGCGATGACCGGGCTCGGCCTCGCCACTGCGCTGCTGCGGCACGTCGCCTGGAGCCTCGTGGTGCCGCTCTCCCTGCGCACCATGAGCGACATCGTCGGCAACGGCTTCGCCCGGGTCCAGCGCTTCTCGACCGAGTGGCACGCCAACACCTTCTCGGGCTCCACCGTCCGGAAGATCTCCCGCGGCATGTGGGCGATCGACGGGCTCAACGACACGCTGCTGCTGTCGCTCCTGCCCGCGCTCGTCGTCCTCGTGGGCACGGCCCTGGTCCTCGGCCTGCACTGGCCGGCCCTCGGCGCGACGGTCGCGATCGGCGCCGGCGCCTATGTCGGCGCGACCGCCCTGCTCGCGACCCGCGTCATCGCGCCCGCGGCCGCGCTCTCGAACGCCCTCGACACCCGCCTCGGCGGCGCGCTCAGCGACGCGATCGGCAACAACGCCGTCGTCAAGGCCTTCGGCGCCGAGGCGCGGGAGGAGGCGCGACTCGGCCGCCTGCTGGCGAAGTGGCAGCGGCGGACCCGGCGCACGTGGATGATCGTCACCTGGGGCGGCACCGGCCAGCTCGGGCTTCTACTCGTCCTGCGCACCGCCATCGTCGCCATCGCCCTGTGGCTGTGGTGGCGGGAGCGGGCGAGCCCGGGCGACGTCGCCTACGTCCTGACCGCGACCTTCGTGGTGCACGGCTACCTCCGCGACATCGGCGGCCACATCAACCACCTGCAGCGGGCCATCAACGAGATGGAGGAGCTGGTCGCCCTGGAGGCCGAACCCGTCGGCGTCGCCGACCGGCCCGGCGCGGTCCCGCTCGCGGTCGCGGGCGGGGCGATCCGGTTCGAGACCGTGCGCTTCCACTACGGCGACCACACGCGGCCCCTCTACGACGGGCTGACCGTGACGATTCCGGCCGGCCAGCGCGTCGGGCTGGTGGGGCGCTCGGGCTCCGGCAAGACGACCTTCGTCAAGCTGATCCAGCGGCTCTACGACGTGTCGGGCGGGCGCGTGACGATCGACGGGCAGGACGTGGCGTCGGCGAGCCAGGCGAGCCTGCGCGCGCAGGTCGCCATCGTGCCCCAGGAGCCGGTGCTGTTCCACCGCTCCCTGGCCGAGAACATCGCCTACGCCCGGCCCGGCGCCTCGGCGCAGGAGATCGAGCGGGCGGCGCGCCTCGCCAACGCGCACGACTTCATCGCGCGGCTGCCGAAGGGCTACGCGACGCTGGTGGGCGAGCGCGGGGTCAAGCTGTCGGGCGGCGAGCGCCAGCGGGTGGCGCTCGCCCGCGCCTTCCTGGCGGACGCGCCGATCCTGATCCTCGACGAGGCGACCTCGAGCCTGGATTCCGAGTCGGAAGCTCTGGTGCAGGAGGCCATGGCGCGGCTGATGCGCGGGCGAACCGCCATCGTCATCGCCCACCGCCTGTCCACGGTGCGGGCCCTCGACCGGATCCTCGTCTTCGACCGCGGTCGCATCGTCGAGGACGGGCCTCACGCCGCCCTGCTGCGCCGCCCGAACGGGGCGTACCGCGCCCTGTTCGAGCGGCAAGCCGACCTCGCGGAGAGCGCGTGAGGATCCTGTTCGTCTGCGGCCGGGCGCGCGCCCGCAGCCCGACCGCGGAACAGATCTTCGCGCGGCTGCCCGGCATCGAGACCGCCAGCGCGGGGGTGTCACCCGACGCCGACGAGCCGGTGGACGCCGATCATCTCGCCTGGGCGGAGATCGTCGTCGTCATGGAGCGCGCGCACCGGCGCAAGCTGATGCGCCGCTTCGGGGCCGCCCTGCGCGGGACCCGCCTCGTCTGCCTCGACATCCCCGACGTGCACGACTTCATGGCGCCGGCGCTTGTGGCGCTGCTCGACGCGCGCGCCGGCCGCTTCCTGCCGCGCTGAACCCCGCCGCGCCGACACCCGCCACGCCCGGCGGCGCATTGCCGTTCTTTAATCTTCCGGTCATGCGACCAAATGGCGGCTGATCTATTATCTGAACACGGAATGAATGAGGCCAATGCAGATGAAGGCCTTATCTCCGGCACTAGAGGGAGATATTACTATGTCCTATCGCAAATCTATGGCTGCGGCTCTCGTGCTCACCACAATCCTCGGTGGAACCGCCTACGCGGCGGAGCAGGCCGCCCAGACCAACGGCACGCAGATCAGCGCGAGCCAGGCGGCGGTCGACAAGGATGTCGGCAAGCTCTCGAAGGACGGCGCACAGGGCTTCAGAGATCTCCAGCTCACCCGCCTCGCGATCTTCGAGGCCAATCCCGGCCAGGCCAAGGACATGATCGCCAAGGCGCAGGCCGCCTTCGCCAAGGCCAAGACCGACGACGCGGTCTTCACCAAGGCCGAGGCCGACCTCAAGTCGCCGGCCGACATGGCCGCCCACAAGGCGACTGCGCCGAGCGACAAGGCCGACACCAAGGCCGATACCAAGACGGCCTCCAAGGAGCAGGTGGCCTGGGTCCCGGTCGACGCGCAGCTGACCCTCGGCGACGACTTCGTGGCCACGCCCGCCAAGGCCTCCGCGGTGACCGAGGCGAACAAGAACCTCGCTCAGGGCGACCAGAAGGGGGCCCTGGAGAAGCTCAAGCTCGCCCATGTCGACGTCAACTTCACCATGGCGGTCCTGCCTCTGAACAAGACCATCACCGACGTCGATCAGGCCGCGACGCTGATCAATCAGGGCAAGTATTACGAGGCCAACGCCGCCTTGAAGTCGGCCCAGGACAACATGCGCTTCGACGTGATCGACGCGATCGCGGTGCCCCAGAAGGCGGCCGCCGCGACGGCCGACAAGGGCGCGCCGCAGGCCACCGGCACGACGGCGGGTGCCAAGACCAGCAAGTGACCGAACGCCGACGACGGCCGCGCCTGACGGATCTCGGGCGCGGCCCGGTCGGCGCACAGGAGGGAGGGTCGCGTGCGGCGATTCTGGATCTCGACCATCCTGGGACTCGAACTGCTCCTCGGCGGGACCCTGGCGGCCTCCGCCCGGACGGCGGGGGTTCCGGACTTCAACATCCGGGCGATCTGCGCGCCGGAGCACCGGGCGGGATCGACCGCCGTCGACCGGGCGAGCTACCGCGGCTGCCTGTCCGACGAGGCCGCCGCCCGGCGCACCCTGATCAAGCGCTGGGCGACGTTCGACGTGGCCGAGCGCCGGACCTGCGCGACGGAGAGCCAGATCGGCGGCACCCCGTCCTACGTGGCGATGCTGACCTGCGTGCAGCTCGGAAGCGACGCTCTGCCGATCAACCCGTCTGGCCAGCCCTGAGACGAGACTATCCGCGCAACGGATCGCACGTCCGTGATCCGCACATGAGGAACCGGCGGCATCGCCAAGACGTCCTGCAATGTCGATTGAGTGGAGGAGGCATCATGTTCAAGACTACGGCGCGCGCTGCTCTTTGCTTGGCCTGTCTCTGGTCGGTCACGCCGGCCCTGGCGGCCCCGAAGGAGATGCCCCAGGGCAAGCGTGACGAGATGTCGATGAAGGACACCAAGCACGAAGTGGTGATGCAGCGGAAGGAGAATAAGGAAGCCAACAAGAACGTCGACAGCCTCATCACGAACCGCAAGTGAGCGCGCGCGCCGACGACTGATCGATCGTACGTCCGAGAGGGGTGCCGGACGCGGCGCCCCGCTCCCGGCGGTCCCGGTCCCGACCCGGGACCGTTCGCGCGCGTCGCCCCGTCACCGTGGGACCCGCGCAGTCTTCGCGTGGTCGGGGACCGGACAATGGCTTAGGAACGGGGTCCGGGCGCGCGACGCCGCCGCAGGAGCCACCGCCATGCCGGGTCGGACACCGCCGTGACGGCCTACAGCCTGCGCGCCCGGCTGCTCGCGCTCTGGGTCCTGCTGGTCGCCTCCGCGGCCGCCACCGCCTACCTGATGCTCGGCGTCTATGACCAGTCGACGGGCGTCCAGGTGGCGCAGGCCGATCTCGCGGTCGGGCGGGCTTGCCGCGACATCATCGACCGGTACGCCGCCCTCGTGCGCGCGCGCGGCAAGGGCGTCGGGGAGGCCGACCTCGTCGGCACCGTCTCGGCCGCTCTGGCGCGCTTCCCGGGCCTCGAGGGCGGAATCTGGAGCGCCGCGCGCGGGTCGGTGGCCTACGCCTATCCGACCTACGAGGGATCCGGGCCGAAGACCGACTTTCCGGCGGCCGAGCGCGACGCCATCGCGGCGCTGAACGCCCAGGCGCTGCGGGTCGACCACGCGGCCTCGGAGCGGCGGCCGAGCCGGACCCAGGTTCTCATGCTCCAGGCCTGCCCGCTGCACGGGCCGGAGGCCGGCCTGACCGCGTGGTCGATGACGCGCGCGCACGTGAACGACGGCCCCACCTACACGCGCTTCCTCGCGGGCCTCGGCTTCCTCGCCGCCACGGTGCTCGGATCGGCCGCGTTCCTGAGCTGGTTCCTGTACGGGTTCTCGGGGCGGATCGCCCGGCTCGAGGCCGCGCTCGCCGCGCCGCGCCCGGACGGCCAGGACCTGCCCCATCTCGACCGCACCGGCGAGCGCGAGCTCGACCGGCTGGTCGACGCCCTCAACGCCGCCGGCGGGCGGCTGCGGGAGGCGCAGGCCCGGATCGTGGCGACCGAGCGCCTCGCCGCCGTCGGCCGTCTGGCGGCGAGCATCGCCCACGAGATCCGCAATCCCATCGCGGCGATGCGGCTGAAGGCCGAGAACGCCCTCGTCAGCGGTGATCCGCAGCGCGCCGCCGTCGCCCTCGAGACCGTTCTCGGCCAGATCGCACGGGTCGACACGCTGCTGCGCGACCTCCTCAACCTGACGCAGGCGCGGCCGCTCAACCGGAAGCCCACACCCGTGGCACCGCTCCTGGCCGAGTGCGCGGGCCTGCACGAGGACCTGGCGCGCGCGCGCGCGGTCTGGATTTCGGTCGAGTCCGACGGGCTGCCCGCCGCGGACCACCCGCATCTCGACCGGGCGCAGGTCGCCCGCGCCGTCGACAACCTGCTGCTGAACGCCCTGCAACACGCGCCGCCGGGCGGGCGGGTCCGCCTCGGCGCCGAGCGCGTGACGGTCGACGGCGCGCTGCGGCTGCGCCTCAGCGTCGCCGACACCGGCGCCGGGGTCGACCCGGCGATCCGCGCCAGCCTGTTCGAGCCCTTCGTCACCGGCCGGCCCGACGGGACCGGCCTGGGGCTCGCGATCGTGCGCGAGATCGCCCTGGCGCATCGGGGCGAGGCGAGGCTGGTCGAGGGCGCGCCGGAGACCACCTTTGTCCTGGATCTGCCATGGCAACCATCCTGATCGTCGACGACGACAGAGCCCTGCGCGACGGGCTCGCCGAGACGGTGACCGATCTCGGGCACACCGCGCTCCCGGTCGCCTCCGGCTCGGAGGCGCTGGCGCGGCTGGGCGAGGGTCCGGTGGCGGCGGTGCTCCTCGACCTGCGCATGCCCGGAGACCTCGACGGCATGGCCACGCTGGAGCGGATCCGGGCCATGCCGGAACCGCCGCCCGTCACGGTCCTGACAGCCTTCGCGAGTCCGGCCAACACGATCGAGGCGATGCGCCTCGGGGCGCACGACCACCTGACCAAGCCGATCGGCCGGGCCGACCTCGCCGCCGTCCTCGACGCGATGCTGCGCGACGCCCGCTCCGATCCCGTCGGCGCCGCGCCGCCGCCGGACCATCCGGTCCTGATCGGGTCGAGCGCGGGCATGCGGAAGGTCCAGAAGACCATCGGTCTCGTCGCCGACAACGCGTCCACGATTCTGGTCCAGGGCGAGACCGGCACCGGCAAGGAGGAGGTCGCCCGGGCCCTGCACGCCTTCTCGCGGCGGCGCGCGCGGCCGTTCGTTCCGGTGAACTGCGCGGCGATCCCGGCCGAGGCTCTGGAGAGCGAGCTGTTCGGCCACGTGCGGGGCGCCTTCGCGGCCGCGACCGCCGACCGCGCGGGCGCCTTCCACGAGGCCCAGGGCGGCACCCTGTTCCTGGACGAGATCGGCGACATGCCGGCGGCGATGCAGGCGAAGATCCTGCGGGTGATCCAGGACGGCGTCGTGACCCCGCTGGGGGGCCGCCCTGCCCGGGTCGATGTCCGCCTCGTGGCGGCGACGCATCGTGACCTGCCGGCGCTCGTCGCCGCGGGCGGGTTCCGCGCCGACCTGTACTACCGGCTGAACGTCGTTCCGATCACCCTGCCGCCCCTGCGCGAGCGCCTGGCCGACATCGTGCCGCTCGCCGAGCACTTCCTGGTCCCTTCGGGCAAGCGCCTGAGCGGCGGGGCCGCCTCGCGCCTGCTCGCCTACGAGTGGCCCGGCAATGTCCGCGAGCTGCGCAACGTCGTGGAGCGCGCCGCCATGCTGGTGCGCGGCGGCGTGATCGCGGCCGAGGCCATCGATCTGCCGGCCGCGCGACTCGACCGCCGCGGCGAGGACGGCGCGGCCGACTGGCTCGCCGGCGACCTGCCCGGGGCCGTGGCTCGCCTGGAGCGCACCATGATCGCGGCCGCGCTCCGCGAGGCCGACGGCAACCGCGCCCGGGCCGCCCGCCGGCTCGGCATCCAGCGGCAGCTCCTCTACGCCAAGATCGAGCGCTACGGCCTCGGCGCGGTAGGCACCGATCTGTCGGAAGAGACGACAGACACTGTCGGGAATCCCGACGCTTCGGCCGACACCGACACGGCCTGAGGCCCGTGCGGGCCGGAGAACCGTTCACATCCCGCGTGAGGCCCGCGCCGCGCGGGAACCGATGGCGCGCGCGGGCGTCGAGCCCCGCGTGCGACGGCGCGGCCCGGATCGGGCCCGCGCCGTCCGTCGGTCGGGGGATCGCGGCAGGATGAACAGCATCGAGACGGGCGCCCGCGGCGCCGGCGGCCGGACACCCTCGGCCAAGGCCCTGCGCGGCCTCGACGCGCTCAACTTCTTCCTCGCCGACGTGCGCGACGGCCTCGGCCCCTATCTCGCCATCTACCTGATCGCCGTGCGCGGCCCCGACCAGGGCTGGAACGAGGCCACGACCGGCCTCGTGATGACCATCGCGGGCATCCTCGGCCTCGTGGCGCAGACGCCCGCCGGCGCGCTGATCGACGCCACCAACCACAAGCGCGCGGTGGTGATCGGCGGCGCCATCGCGGTGACGGCCAGCTGCCTCGTCCTGCCGTTCATCACGAACTTCTACCTCGTCACCGCCACCCAATCGATCGCCCACGTCGCCGGGACGATCTTCCCGCCGGCGCTGGCCGCGATCACGCTCGGCCTCGTCGGGCCGAAGATGTTCGCCAAGCGGATCGGCCGGAACGAGGGCTTCAACCACGCGGGCAACGCGGTCTCCGCCGCCCTGGCGGGCGGGCTCGCCTACTTCTTCGGGCCGGTGGTCGTGTTCTGGCTGATGGGCATCCTGGCGGCGCTGTCGATCGGCGCCATGCTGATGGTGCCGGCCGACGCCATCGACAACGACCTCGCCCGCGGCATGACCGAGGCGGAGGAGCAGGCGAAGGAGAAGCCCTCCGGCCTCGCCACCCTGCTGCAGAACCGGGCGCTGCTGATCTTCGCGGTGCTCTGCGCGATCTTCCACCTCGCCAACGCGGCGATGCTGACCTCGGTGGGCCAGCTCCTGACGCACATCTCGGGCAAGGACCACGCGACCTCGCTGATCGCGGTCTGCATCGTGGCGGCGCAGTGCGTGATGGTGCCGGTGGCGATCTTCGTGGGCGCGAAGGCCGACGTGATCGGCCGCAAGCCGATCTTCCTCACCGCCTTCGGCATCCTGGCACTGCGCGGCGTGCTCTACACGCTGTCGGACAACCCGTTCTGGCTGGTGGGCGTCCAGCTCCTCGACGGCATCGGGGCCGGCGTCTACGGCGCGCTGTTCCCGATCGTGGTCGCCGACCTGACCCGCGGCGGCGGCCGGTTCAACGCGGCCCAGGGCGCCGTGGCGACGGCCCAGGGCATCGGCGCCTCCCTGAGCGCGACGCTGGCCGGCGTGATCATCGTGTCGGCGGGTTACTCCACCGCCTTCCTGGCGCTGGCGGCCATCGCGGCGCTCGGCTTCGTCCTCTACTTCGCGCTGATGCCCGAGACCCGCGAGGCGGTGCGCGCGGGCAGCGAGCCCGAGAGCGGCGCCGGCATGCCGCCGGCCGTGCCGGCGAGCGCCTGAGCGCCGCGATCGGATCCGGAGGCCGGGCTCAGGACGCGGCGGCCAGCTCCGGCGCGGCCTGGCTCGCCACCGATTCGCCCGGCCCGAGTTGGCCCGGCACGGTCGCCTCCGGCGGGGCCTTCCGCGAGACGTAGTAGATGTCGACGGCGCGCCAGAACGCGCCCTGCTCCTCCGTCGAGCGGCGCGCGAGGGAGGTCTCGAGGATCGACATCGCGGCCCGCGCGGGCTCGCTCCGCTCGAGTTCCTCGAGCAGGCCGGCGAGATGCAGCATGGGATCTATCTCCGAGCGGACAGCAACCCCCATCAACGCCCGAGCTTGCGTAACGATCCGTCGCGCCCTGCTCGTCGGCGCCCTGCATGATCCTTGCCTCGGGCCGGGGCGCGGCTACCATCCCCGCGTCGAGTCCGACTCGCTCTCCCGTCAACCATCGAGGATCTCCGATGTTCTCCTGCCGAAGCGGCGCGGCTCTTCCCCTGCGCGGAGCGGTCTTCGCCCTGGCCCTGGCCAGCGGATTCGGGGCGGCGCCCCTCGTCGCCCGCGAGATGCCCGAGGCCGGCACGGCCGCCGCGGCGAAGAAGCCGAACGTCGTGATCCTCGCCACCGGCGGGACGATCGCGGGCGCCGGCGCCGACGCCGCCAACAGCGCCACCTACACGGCCGCCAAGGTGCCGGTCGACAAGCTGATCGCCGCCGTGCCGCAGGTGAACACCATCGCCAACGTCCGCGGCGAGCAGGTCTTCCAGATCGCCTCCGAGAGCTTCACCGACGCCCAGCTGGTCCAGCTCGGCAAGCGCGTGTCCCAGCTCCTGAAGCAGGACGACGTCGACGGAATCGTCGTCACGCACGGGACCGACACGCTGGAGGAGACGGCGTTCTTCCTCGACCTCGTGGTGAAGAGCGACAAGCCGATCGTGGTGGTCGGCTCGATGCGGCCGGGCACGGCGATCTCGGCCGACGGCGCCCTCAACCTGCTCGACGCCGTCACGGTCGCCGCCAGCAAGGAGGCGATCGGCCAGGGCGTCACCGTGACGATGAACGACTACATCCAGTGCGGCCGCGACGTGAACAAGCGGACCAACATCGTGCCCAGCGCCTTCTACAGCCAGTGGGGACCGCTCGGCATGGTGGTCGAGGGCAAGACCTACTTCTTCCGCTCGCTGACGAAGCGGCACAACATGAGCTCCGAGTTCGACATCGACCAGATCGACAGCCTGCCGCTGGTCGGCATCGTCTACGGCTCGGGCAACATGATCCCGGGCGTCTACGACGCCGAGCTCCAGGCCGGCGCCAAGGCGATCGTCAATGCCGGCACCGGCAACGGCTCGGTGCCCGGCTACCTCGTCGACAAGCTGAAGGAGATCCGCTCCAAGGGTGCCATCGTGATCCGCTCGTCGCGGGTGCCGGACGGCTTCGTCCTGCGCAACGCCGAGCAGCCCGACGACAAGTACGACTGGGTGGTCGCCCACGACCTCAATCCCGCCAAGGCCAAGATCCTCGCCGCCGTGGCGCTCACCAAGACCAGCGACACCAAGGAGCTGCAGCGCATCTTCTGGGAGTATTGAGGCCAGGGACGTGCTGGGTCTCCGAGGTTCGACCCCGTCCTGCAGCATGCCTCGAACGAGTGCTTCGAGACGTGGCGACGTCGGGCGTCCGGGCAAAGGCGGGCGGTCACCGTCTTTGCGGGCGCGGCGAAGCAATCCAGGGTCGCGCTGCCCTGGGTCACTTCGCTCCGCTCGTGATGACGATGCGGGCGGCATCGGTCGAACGCGACAGCGACCGCGGCCTCGGACTTGGGGTTTCCTGAGCCGGCGGGCAGACCTCATGTCAGCGCCGGCGCGCGCCCCGGGTTACATCCCGCGGCGCACCCCTTAGATACCGGCCACCGACGCGGGCGCGCGGCCGATCCCGACTCGCGGCCTCGGCCGCGCGCCCGTCGGCACCGAGCCTGGAGGAACGAGCATGACCGAGCTTCATCCCGAGGTCGCGGCGGTCACCGAGCGCGTCGTGGCGCGCTCCCGCGAGACCCGGCGCGCCTATCTCGACCTGATCGCCCGCGAGCGCGAGGCGGGGGTCCGGCGCGGGAAGCTCGCCTGCGGCAACCTCGCCCACGGCTTCGCGGCCTCCGGCGAGGACAAGGCGGCGATCCGCGACGAGCGGACGGTGATGAACATCGGCATCGTCACCGCCTACAACGACATGCTCTCGGCCCATCAGCCGTACGGGCGCTACCCGGAGCAGATCAAGCTGTTCGCCCGGGAGCGCGGCGCCACCGCGCAGGTCGCGGGCGGCACGCCGGCCATGTGCGACGGCGTCACGCAGGGGCAGAGCGGCATGGAGCTGTCGCTGTTCTCCCGGGACACGATCGCGCTCTCCACCGCGGTCGCGCTGAGCCACGGCATGTTCGACGGCGCGGCGCTGCTCGGCATCTGCGACAAGATCGTGCCGGGCCTGCTGATCGGGGCGCTCCGCTTCGGCCACCTGCCGACGATCCTGATCCCGGCCGGGCCCATGCCGTCGGGCCTCGCCAACAAGGAGAAGCAGCGGATCCGCCAGCTCTACGCCGAGGGCAAGGTCGGCCGGGCGGAGCTGCTCGAATCCGAGTCCGCCTCCTACCACGCGGCCGGGACCTGCACGTTCTACGGCACGGCCAACTCCAACCAGATGATGATGGACATGATGGGCCTGCACATGCCGGGCGCGTCCTTCATCAACCCCGGCACCAAGCTGCGCCAGGCCGTGACCCGAGCGGCGATCCACCGGCTCACCGAGATCGGCGGCGCCGGCAATGACTACCGGCCGCTCGGCCTCTGCGTCGACGAGAAGGCGATCGTCAACGCCGCGGTCGGCCTGCTCGCCACGGGCGGATCCACCAACCACGCGATCCACCTGCCGGCCATCGCGCGCGCGGCCGGCATCGTCATCGACTGGGAGGACATCGACCGCCTGTCCAGCGCCGTGCCGCTGATCGCCCGCGTCTACCCGAACGGCGCCGGCGACGTGAACCACTTCCACGCCGCGGGCGGCATGAGCTTCGTGATGGCGGCCCTGCTCGACGCGGGCCTCCTGCACGACGACATCCTGACCGTGGCGGGCCAGACGCTGCGCGACCACGCCCGCGACCCGAAGCTCGACGGCGAGGAGCTGGTCTTCGAGGACGCCGTGCCGGAGAGCCTCGACGACACGATGCTGCGCCGGCCCGGCCACCCGTTCCAGCCCGACGGCGGCATGCGGCTCGTGAAGGGCAATCTCGGCCGGGCGACGTTCAAGACCAGCGCGGTGGAGGAGCATCGCCGCACCATCGAGGCCCCGGCCCGGGTCTTCTCCGACCAGGACGAGGTGCTGAAGGCGTTCAAGGCCGGTGAGCTGGAGCGCGACGTCGTGGTCGTGGTCCGGTTCCAGGGCCCGAAGGCGAACGGCATGCCGGAGCTCCACAAGCTCACGCCGCCGCTCGGCGTGCTGCAGGACCGCGGCCACAAGGTCGCCCTGGTGACGGACGGGCGCATGTCGGGCGCGTCGGGCAAGGTCCCGGCCGCCATCCACCTGAGCCCCGAGGCGCTCGGCGGCGGCCCGATCGGGCGGATCCGCGACGGCGACGTCGTCCGCCTCAGCGCGGCCGACGGCCTGCTGGAGGTGCTGGTCGACGAGGCAGAGCTTGCCTCCCGCCCCGAGGCCGAGGCGCCGGAGCCCGCGCAGGGCACCGGGCGGGAGCTGTTCGCGTTCATGCGTCACGGGGCTGACACGGCGGAGCGGGGCGCCTCCGCGATGCTCGCCGCCGCCGGCCTCTGAAACCGAGAGGGAGTTGCCGACCATGAACGATCTGACCAGCATCGACGCGCTGATGCGCTCCGTGCCCGTCATTCCGGTCCTGGTGATCGACGACGCGGCGCAGGCGCGGCCCATCGCCGAGGCCCTGGTGAAGGGCGGCCTGACCGCCCTGGAGGTCACCCTGCGGACCCCGGCCGCCCTCGACGTCATCCGGGAGATGACCCGGGTCGAGGGCGCGGTGGTGGGCGCCGGGACGGTGCTCAACCCGCGCGATCTCGAGAAGGCCCTGGCGGCGGGGGCCGAGTTCATCGTCTCGCCGGGCCTCACCGAGCCGCTGACCGACGCCGCCAAGGCCAACGGCGTGCCCTACCTGCCCGGCGTCGCGACGGCGGCCGACATCATGCGCGGCCTCGACCACGGGCTCGACCGGTTCAAGTTCTTCCCGGCGGAGGCCGCGGGCGGGATCAAGGCGCTGAAGGCGCACGCGGCGGTGTTCGGCGCGGTGCGGTTCTGCCCGACGGGCGGGATCACCGAGCTGAGCGCCCCGGACTGGCTGTCGATCCCGTCCGTGCTCTGCGTCGGCGGCAGCTGGGTGGTGAAGCCCGGCACGCCGGATCCGGCGGCGATCGAGCGGGCGGCCCGGGCCGCCGCGGGGTTGCGCAAGGCGTAAGCCTCACGACCGACGTCCTTGCGAGCGGAGCGAAGCAATCCAGGGTCGCGCCACATCTCCAGGATGTCGCGCTGCCCTGGGTCACTTCGCTGCGCTCGTGATGACGGAGAGGGCGCGGCCCTGCCACGCAGAGCGGTGGGAGCTGTTGCAGCCCCTCACTCCGCCGGCAGCGGCTGCCTCTGCACCCGCGGGACGAAGACACCGCTCTCCGGCTCGAGCGCGATGCGCCGGTCGTGGAAGGCGTCCAGCGTCGAGCGGTGACCGATCGACACGATTGTCGTGCCGGGGAGCTGCTCGCGCAGCATCCGGTAGAGGGCGGCCTCGGAGGGCTCGTCGAGGGAGGCCGTCGCCTCGTCGAGGAACAGCCATTCGGGCTTGGCCAGCAGCGCGCGGGCGATGGCCAGCCGCTGCTGCTCGCCGCCCGACAGCCGCCGCTCCCAGGTGTCGCTCTCGTCGAGATAGTCGACGAGGTGAGGGAGCTGTGCGGCCGTCAGGGCGTCCCGGATCGCCGCGTCCGAGAACTGGTCGGTGGTGTTCGGGTAGACCACGGCGCCGCGCAGGGTCCCCTGCGGGATGTAGGGCCGCTGCGGCAGCAGCAGGGCCGACTGCCCGGCGGGCACGTCGACCCGGCCCTTGCCGAACGGCCAGATCCCCGCGATCGCCCGGAACAGGGTCGACTTGCCCGAGCCGGAGGGGCCCGTGACCAGGGTCGCGCCGCCGCGCGACAGGGTCAGCGCGGCGGCGGTGACGATCGGCTTCCCGTTCGGCAGGGCGAGGACCAGATCGCGCGCGGTGACGTCGCCGGCGGTCTCGTTGCCCTGGACGAGACCGTAGCCCGCCGATTCCAGCGCCTCGGCCTTGGTCATCGCCCGGCGGAAGGAGCCGAGACGGATGGTGTTGGCCTTGTAGGCCGCGAGCGTCGTGTACGAGTCCACGAAGAACGAGAGCGAACTCTGCACCTGGCTGAAGGCTTGGGACGTCTGCTGGAGCGCGCCCAGCGTGATCTTCTTGGCGAAGAAGGACGGGGCCGCCAGCACCATCGGGAAGATGACGCTCGCCTGCCGGTAGCTGAACGTGAAGGCGATCAGCTTGATGCGGCGGAAGATGATCCCGACGTAGTTGTCGATCACGCTGTGGAACAGGCTCGAGAGCCGCGAGGCTTCCGCCCGCTCGCCGCGCAGCAGGGCGATTTGCTCGGAGTAGATGCGGTTCCGGGCCAGCGCGAAGCGGAAATTCGCCTCGACCTGCTCCTGCCGGAAGTCCAGCCCGATGAGCGGCCGGCCGATCAGGTGGGTGAGCCACGTGCCGACCACCGCGTAGGCGATCACCAGCCAGACCAGGAAGCCCGGGATCACCGTGTCGGTGAACGGCACGACGAAGTCGCGCGACAGGGTCCAGAGGATCACGATGAACGAGACGAGCTGCGCGGCCTGGCTGAGAAGCCGGATCGACAGCGTCGTGGTCTGCACGATGAAGCTGTTGACGTCGGCCTGGATGCGCTGGTCCGGGTTGTCCGCTTCCTCGTCGGTGAACGGGATCCGGTAATGCGTGCCGTTGCCGAGCCAGCGCTCGTACAGGCTGTGGGTCAGCCACGTGCGCCAGCGGATGAGCAGCGAGGAATCGACGAACAGGTCGAACATGCCGATGGCGATGTTCAGCGTGGCCAGCGGCACGAACACCCAGAGCAGCTGGTACCAGAACGCGTTCGCGTCGTACTCCTGGAGCGAGTTGTAGATGTCGCGGTAGAAGAAGTTGAACCGCAGCGTCAGCGCCACGTCGGCGAAGTTCACGAAGATCGACAGCGCCACGAGGTTGCGGCCGATCCGGCCCTCGGTGGTGCCGAACCAGCGGAACAGGCCGATCTCCTTGGTCGGCTTGTCGCGATTGGCGAAGTACGGGTCGGCGATGTTGGTGATCGCGCGGATCGGCTCGAGATGCGAGATGCCGAGCACGATGGCGGCGAAGACCACCGCGCCGGTGGCGGCGAAGGCCGGCGGGAGCAGCGCGGCGATCACCGGCGGCAGCAGCCCCATGGCGGCGATCGTCTTCGATCCGGCGAGCAACAGGTAGCCGACGCCGTAGACCGAGACGAAGACCTTCAGGTAGGCCGAGATGCCGTTCGCGGCGATCAGGATGCCCGCCATGGCGAAGCCGGCGAGGGAGACGTAGAGCGGTGGGCTCGGGATTCCGGGAAACGCCAGCAGGATCAGCGCGGCCAGGGCCGTGAGCACGGCCTGGATGCCCAGTCCGGTCCTGAGTGCTGCCACCGTCGATCCCCCATCCGTGCGCGCCCGCCCGGGGCGCCGCCGGCGGCCTTGGCCCCGGCAGATGGCCAGATAGTGGCACTCGGCCCGCGCTGTCGCGTGAAACTTTGGTCACGTTCCGGCGGTGCGGCGATTTACGCGGGCGCCGCGGCTACCAGTTCCACTCCTCGAAGCCGGGCTCGCGGCAATGGTAGCCGATCGGGCATTGCGGGTTGTCGCGCGTCGGGGCGAAGCGCAGCTCGGCGATCTCCGCGCCGCTGCACTGGCCGGGATTGCTGACGAACCGCTCCGGCGCCGCCCCGGCGGCGATGATCACGTCGCCCTCGTTCTTCACCAGGGCCATCGCCTCGGAGCAGGTCATGCGGGCCGTCATCGAGCCGCGCGGCGGCCGCGACTGCGCACGGGCCTCGACCCCGGCCGCGACGGCGGCGAGGTGGGCGAACAGCAGAGCGAGGGCCAACGGCCTCATCGGGCACGAATTCCGGTACGCACCCGGGAAGAAAGCCCGCGGGTCTGGCGCCATCCTGCACAAGCGGGCCGCCCGAGACTGTCACCGGAATGCGCCACCGGGCCGCTTTCGCCGTCGGACCGCCGCAATCGGCGGATTAGGAGATTCCGGGATCGCCGGAAGCAGCTGTAGATTTGTGGTCGTGGACGCCTGCGCGGGCGGCCCCGGCACGACGGCTGGACCGGCCCCCCGGCACGCGTCTCCGGCGCCCCGCGTGCCGGCCGACCGGCGCCGGAGCCAAGGGACCCAGCGATGTCCGCTCTCTCGATCCTCGACATCTCCGCCGTGCGCGCCGCGCCCGTCTCCCGCGAGCCCTACGCCTACACGCTCGGCAGCAACGTCCTGAATCCCGACACGATCGACGACATCCGGCGCGACTTCCCGGACATCGCCAAGCCCGGCTACCTCACGGTCGACGAGGTCACCCTGAAGGGCCGGTTCAAGGCGCTGATCGACGAGCTGGAGAGCGACGCCTTCTCGGAGATCCTCGGCGAGAAGTTCGGCATCGACCTCGTCTCGTGCCCGCGGCTGACGACCATCATGCGCCGCAGCCAGCTGAAATACGGCTCGATCCACACCGACGGCCCGTCGAAGGTGCTGACCCTGCTCGTCTACATGAACGATGCCTGGGACGCCCCCGCGGCCGGCCGCCTGCGGGTGCTGTACGACGGCCGCAACTACGAGCCCTTCGCGGTGGAGGTCCCGCCGACCATGGGCACGATGTTCGCCTTCCTGCGGGCGGACAATTCCTGGCACGGCCACGAGCCCTTCGAGGGCGAGCGGCGCGTGGTGCAGGTGGCGTGGCTCAGGGACGCGTCGGAGCTGGAGCGCAAGCGCAAGCGCAACCGCACGGCGCAGTTCCTGAAGGGCATCTTCGGCCGCTGAGCGGACGAGAGGGGGGCGGACCATGGGGGCGGTCGTTCTGGCGGATCCGGGCGACGGGGCGCGTTCCGGCTCCTGGCGTCGCTTCGCCTTGCCGACCCTCCTCATCCTCGGCTGGGTGGGCCTCTTCGCCTACAGCGCCGCCTACCTCACCGAGGACCTGCCGTTCCGCCCGTCCCCGCCGGAAGCGAGCCCGTCCGCGGCGGGGTCCGCCGCGCCGCGCCCCGCGCGCCGCGTCGTGATGCTCGACGAGCCCGACCCGCTCAGCGCCCCGGCCGAGCCGCCCGGCCAGACCGCCATGGCGGCCTCTCCGGCGCCGGCAGCCCCGCAGAGTGCCGCCGCGCCGCCCGCAACCACGGCGAATGCCCGCCCGGCCCCGGGCGCCGCTCCGGCCGCCGCCGTGCCCGCCGCCGTGCCCGCCGCCGAGTATGTCGGTGTCTGGGGCCCGACGCCCGAGGCCTGCGGGGCGCGCTCGCGCCGCCGCGGCTACATCCCGGCCACGATCACGCAGGACCGCGCCCGCGCGGGCCGCACGCTGTGCCTGTTCCACGACGTGCGGCGGAGCGGCGGCGCCTGGGTCACGGCCGCCGAGTGCAGCGATCGCGGCCGCCACTGGTCGTCGCAGGTCCGCCTGCAGGTCGACGGCGAGCACCTCACCTGGTCGAGCAGCCGCGGGACATCGACCTATATCCGCTGCGGCCGCCGCGCTGGCTGAGCGGCGCCGTCACGCCGCCGGATCCGCGCCCTGCCCCCCGGCCGCGCGCAGGACGATCCGCGCCGCGGCCCGGCTCGGCGTGTCCTCCGCGGCGAGCCGCATCCGCCCGTCGATGCGGCCGAGGGCGGCGAGCTGGACGTCGCGCTCGTGACCGCCGGCCAGGAGCGGCCGCAGGGCGCCGGCGAGGCGCTCCGGGGTGCAGTCGGCCTGGACGAATTCCGGCATCGCGTTCTCGGCGAGGATCAGGTTCGGCAGCACGATGCTCGGGACCTGGATCAGCCGACGGGCGATGAACTCCTCCGCCCGCGAGACCTTGTAGGCGACGACCATCGGGACGCCCGCGAGCGCCAGCTCCAGCGTGACCGTGCCGGAGGCGGCGAGCGCCGCCCGGGCCTCCCGGAAGGCCGCGTATTTCGGCGCCTCGCCGGTGACGATGCGGACCGGCACCGGCCACCCGGCCGACAGCCGCTCGATCAGGGCCCTGTGCCGGGTCACGGCGGGCAGGACCGCCTCGACCGCCAGGCCCTCGGCGACGCGGGCCAGCGCCGCGCCGAAGACCGGCATCAGCCGCTCGATCTCGGACCGCCGGGAGCCCGGCAGGACCACGAGGCTGTAGGGAACGGCCTCGCGCCGCCCCCGCTCGGCCGCGCCGGGCCGCAGCTCCGGGAGGCGCTCGATCAGCGGGTGCCCGACATAGGTGCAGGGCGGGCCGCCGAGCCGCAGATGCGCGTCGGGCTCGAACGGGAGCAGGGCCAGCACGTGGTCGATGAACGGCCGCATGCCCTTCGCCCGCCACGGCCGCCACGCCCAGACGCTCGGGGACACGTAATCGATGATCGGGATGCCGGGGGCCGCCCCTCGCACGCGCCGCGCCACCGCGTGGGTGAAGCCCGGGCTGTCGATGATCACCAGCACGTCGGGCCGCGCGCGGATCGTCGCCTCGACGGTCTCGCGGATGCGGCGGAGCAGGGTCCGGGCCCGGGCGAGGACCGGCAGGTAGCCCATCACCGCCACGTCATCGAGGGGGAACAGGGACGCGAACCCCGCCTCCGCCATGGCCTCGCCGCCGACGCCGCCGAAGACGGTGTCGGGCGCGGCCTCGCGCAGGGCGCGCATCAGCTTGGCGCCGAGCTGGTCGCCGGAATCCTCGCCGGCCACGAGCCAGATCGTGCGGGGCCGGCCGGTCACGGCGCGCCCCCGTACCCGACCACGAACAGGCCGAGGCGGTCGGCCTCCGCGGCCGTCGCCGCCCGGTCGATGACCAGGGTCCCGCCGGCCTCCAGGGCGAGCCCGGCGCAGCCCGCCCGGGCCGCGTTGCGCACGGTGCGGGCGCCGACGGCCGGGAGATCGATGCGGCGGTCCTGGCCGACCTTCGGGGCCTTCACCAGCACGGTCGCGGGCATCGCCCGGCCGAACCCGAAGGGGCGCCGCCCCAGGGCCCGGGCCCGGGCCAGCATGCGGTCCGTGCCCTCCGGCCCCTCCACGGCGAGGATCCGGTCGCCGGCCAGGACGACCGCCTGCCCCAGGTCGTAGGGCGAGAGGGCGTCGAGGACGCCGCGCCCGGTGCGGATCGAGGCGGCCGCCTCCGCGTCCGGGGCCCGGCGCCCGAGGGGGCCGTCCGGGCAGAGCAGGTCCGGCGCGGCCTCGTGGACGCCGACGACCCGGTGGCCCGCCTCCTCGACCAGCGTGACCGCCGCCCGCAGTAGGCGGTCGTCCCCGCCGCCGGCGATCGCCCGCAGGGCCTCGCGGTTGCGCAGGGCGGCGCCCGCGTTGAGGATCGCGGCCGGGCTCGGGCGGGAGACGCCGCCCGCCGGCACCACGGTCGCCGGCCCCCAGAGCCGCAGCAGCTTCAGGGTGGCCGCGAGATCGAGGAGGTCGACCGTGGCGTCGGCGCCCGCGCGCAGGGCCGGTCCGGTGAAGCCGCGCAGCGCGATCACCCGGAAGGGCCGGCGCGCCCGGCGGAGCGACTCGGCGACGAGCTCCGGCAGGCGCCCCGCCCCCGCGATCAGGACCAGGGCCCCCTCTGGGGCGGGGGCGGCGGGATCGGCCTCGGTCACGGCCCGGCCGCTCAGGCGGCGCTGATCGGGGTCGGAACCTCGCGCGGCGTGCAGATCGAGCGCTTGCCGCCGAGGCGGATGAAGTCGAGGATCTCGGCGACCGCCGCGTGGGACTCGAAGGTCGCGGCCACGTCCTCCACCCGCTCCATCAGCGTGCCCTCGGGGGCGAAGAGCAGGCGGTAGGCGCGCCGCAGCGCGTGGATGTCCTCGCGGGCGAAGCCGCGGCGCTGCAGCCCGATGATGTTGAGCCCCGACAGGTAGGCCCGATTGCCGAGCACCATGCCGTAGGGGATGCAGTCGTTCTCCAGGCCCGACAGGCCGCCCACGAAGGCGTGCGCGCCGACCCGCGCGAACTGGATCACGGCGGCGCCGCCGCCCAGGATCGCGTAGTCGCCGACGCTGCAATGGCCCGCCAGCATGACGTTGTTGGAGAAGATCACGTGGGCGCCGACTCGGCAATCGTGGCCGACATGCGAGTTGGCCAGGAAGGTGCAGTGGTCGCCGACCACGGTCTCCAGGCCGCCGCCGCTGGTGCCCGGGTTCATGGTGACGCCCTCGCGGATCAGGCAGTCGGCGCCGATCGTCAGGGTCGAGGCCTCGCCCCGGTATTTCAGGTCCTGCGGCTGGTGGCCGATGGACGCGAAGGGGAAGATCCGGGTGCGGGGGCCGATCGCGGTGCGGCCCGCCAGGACCACGTGGCTGATGAGTTCGCAGTCCGCGCCGAGCACGACCTCGGGCCCGACATGGCAGAAGGGGCCGATCCGCGCCCCGTCGCCGATGCGGGCGCCGGACTCGATCACCGCGCTCGGGTGGATGACGGGGGCGGTCACTCCGTCACCAGCATGGCGCTGATCTCGGCCTCGGCGACCAGCGTGCCGTCGACCCGGGCCTCGCCGCGGAACCACCACATGGTCCGGCGCTGGTTCAGCTTCGTCATGTGGAAGCGCACCTGGTCGCCGGGGGTGACGGGCTTGCGGAACTTGCACTTGTCGATGGTCATGAAGAACACCTGCTTGGTGTTCCGCCCGTCCGCCCGGATGTGGCGGCAGCAGATCGCCCCCGCCGTCTGCGCCATGCCCTCGATCAGGAGCACGCCCGGGAAGACCGGCATGTCGGGGAAGTGGCCCATGAACTGCGGCTCGTTGGCCGTGACGTTCTTGATGCCGACGCAGGATTCGTCCCGGTCGATCTCGACGATGCGGTCGACCATCAGGAACGGGTAGCGGTGCGGCAGCAGCTCCAGCAGCGTCTGGATATCGGCTATGCCCAGCTCGCTGCCGGTCTCGCGCGCCGCCTCACTCATCGAAATCCGCACCTCGACTTGCCGCCATCGGCGGCCCGCAATCCGGCCGCCACCGGGGCGCCGACCGCCCTATTCGGAAGAAATCGCCGGAAGCGCAAGGCCTTCCGGTCAGGCGTCGTCTCCGGCGGGCTCCTTGCCCGAGCGTTCCGCGAGCCGCGCGAGCGTCGTCAGCTCGCGGAACCAAGCCCGCACCGGCTTGGCGGGCGTCCCGCCCCAGCGGCTGCCCGGGGGCACGTCGCGGTTGACGTTGGACGAGCCGGCGATCTGCGCGCCGCGACCGATGCGCAGGTGGCCGACGACGCCGACCTGCCCGCCGAGGACGACGTAATCCTCCAGCGTGGTCGAGCCCGAGATGCCGACCCCCGACACGATGACGCAGTGGCGCCCGATCACGACGTTGTGGGCGATCTGCACGAGGTTGTCGATCTTGGTGCCCTCCCCGATCACCGTGTCGCGCGAGGCGCCCCGGTCGACCGTGGTGTTGGCGCCGATCTCGACGTCGTCCTGCACGATGACCCGCCCGACTTGCGGCACCTTGAGGTGGGTGGCGCCCATGGCGAAGCCGAACCCGTCCTGCCCGAGCCGGGCGCCCGGATGCAGGATCACCCGGTTGCCCAGGAGAGCGTGGCTGAGGGTCGTGCCGGCGCCGATCGCGCAGTCGCGCCCGATCCGGACGCCCGGCCCGATGACGGCGTTCGGCCCGATCACCGTGCCGGCGCCGATCTCGGCTCCCGGCCCGATCACCGCACCGGGATCGACCGTGACCCCGTCCTCGAGCCGGGCCTCGGGATGGACGTGGGCGCCGGAGGCCACGCCGCGGACCGCGAACTGGGAACCGGGACGCAGCGCGTCCGGGTGCAGGCGGCCGAGCAGGGCCGCGTAGGCGCGGTAGGGATCGCGGCTGACGAGGGCGACGGTTCCGGCGGGGCAGCGCGCCGCGAAGCGGGGCGAGATGAGGCACACGCCCGCCCGCGTCGCCGCGAGGGCGTCGCCGTAGCGGGCATTGTCCATGTAGGCGAGGTGGTCCGGACCGGCACTCTCCAGGGAGGCCGCGCCGCTGAACCGGCGATCCGGATCCGCTCCCTCGGGGAGGCCGAGGCCGGCGGCGGCCGCGATCTCGGCCAGGGTGAGGCCGGTGGCGGCGGTGAAGAAGACGGGATCTGTCATGTCCGACAACGCGCCGGCCGGGAGAATCCGGCCGGCGCGCGTGTTTTTTATCAGAAGCGCGAGCCGCCGGAGAAGCGGAAGGCCTGGACCTGATCCGCGCCGATATGGCCGAACTTGCCGAGGATCGGGACGAACACCTTCTGACCCTCGTCCTTGGACAGAGCGTAGGCGTAGTCGAACCGGATCGGGCCGAGCGGCGAGTTCCACAGGATGGACGCGCCGATCGAGGAGCGGATCGCCGCCGTGTCGCGGACGTTCACGCATTCCGGCTCCACGCCGATCGTGAAGGCGTTGAAGTTGCACTTCCCGGTCGTCGGCGAGATGCCGTTGATGAAGGCGTCGCCGTTCACGTTGAAGTTCCGCTGGCCGTGATAGCCGAACAGCGTGCCGGCATCGGCGAAGAGCGCGCCCTTCAGGCCCAGATCCCGCGGAACGAGGGGCAGCGGGAACTGCACTTCGAGGGTGCCGCCGACGTAGGTCGAGCCGCCGATGGCGTTCGAGCGGGCGTCGGCGATGCCGACGTCGCGCGGACCGATGCCGTTCGGCGCGAAGCCGCGGACCAGCGACGGGCCGAGGAAGAACTGGTCGGTCACCCGCAGCGGGTCGTTGTTGAGCGACGAGATGTGGCCGCCCTGGAAGCGGATGAAGCCGACCACGTCCTCGAAGATCTCCTTGTAGTACCGCGCGTCGGCGGTCACGCGGAAGAACTTGGAGTCGCCGCCCAGGCCCGCGACGTCGGGCTTCAGCTCGGCGTAGAGACCGTTGCGGGGCGCGCCGATCACGTCGAGGGTCGAGTAGGCGAGCGTCAGGCCGGCCAGCGAGGTCAGCGTGTTGCCTTGCGAGCCCTTGATGGCGATCGAGGCCTCGCCGTCATACGCGCAGTTCGGGTAGATCGACTGGCCGCCGATGTTGCGGCCGGTGTTCGGGTCGATCGTGCCCGCCGCGTAGGTGGCGGTGTAGCCGGGGATCGGGATCGAGCAGTCGTTGTACGGCCGCTTGAGGGTGTTCGGCACCTTCAGCTCGGTGTTGTACAGCGAGTAGCGCAGCGTGATGCCGAATTCCTCGGTGATCGGCAGGCCGAGGCGCAGCTGACCGCCGTACACCGTGGTCTCGTAGCGCGAGTACCGGGTCAGGTCGGAGTACTTGTAGAAGGCATCGAAGCCCGCCGCGAGGCGGTAGCCGAGGAAGTACGGCTCGGTGAACGAGAAGTCGACGCCGCGCGAATACTGGCCGCCCGTACCGGCGAGGCGGACATACTGGCCGCGGCCGAGGAAGTTCGACTCGGAGACCGAGACCTCGCCGATGATGCCGTCCTGGGTGGAGTAGCCGCCCGCCACCGAGAACGAGCCCGTGGGCTGATCCTCGACGTCGATGTTGATGACCACGCGGTCGGGGGCCGAGCCCGGCTCGTTCGAGAAGCGGACCTTCTTGAAGAAGCCCAGGCCGTTCAGGCGCCGCTCGGCGCGGTCGGTCAGCACGCGGTTGTAGGCATCGCCCTCCGCGATATCGAGCTCGCGGCGGATCACGTAGTCGCGGGTGCGGGTGTTGCCGCGGATGTTGATGCGCTCGACGTAGACGTGCGGGCCGTCCTCGACCACGAAGCCGAGGGAGACCTGGTGGCTCGCCGGGTCGCGCTGGCCGGTCGGGCGGACCTGCGCGAACGGGTAGCCGGCGCGGTTGACCTGGCGGGTGACGTTGTTGAGCGTCTTCTCGACGTCGTCGGCGTTGTAGACGTCGCCCACGGAGGTGGCGATGTCGCTGTCGAGCTTCGCGGTGTCGAGGCCCGGCAGGCGGGAATCCACCTGGACGGCGCCGACCCGGTACTGCTCGCCCTCGCTCACCGTGATGGTGATGACGTAGCCGGACTTGTCGCCCTCGACGTAGCGCGCGTCGGCGCTGACCACCTGGAAGTCGGCGTAGCCGTTCTTCAGGTAGTAGCGGCGGACCTGGTCGAGGTCGTTGGTGATGCGGTCGGGATCGTAGACGTCGGAGGTCTTGATGAACGACAGGAAGTTCATCTCCGAGGAGCTCATCAGCCCCTTCAGCGTCCGCTCCGAGTAGGCGTTGTTGCCGACGAAGTTGATCGAGAGGATGCCGGTCTTGTCGCCCTCGTCGATCTGGTAGATCACGTCGACGCGGCCGTTGGGCAGGTCGACGGTCCGGTAGGTCACCTTGGCGGTGCCGCGGCCGAAGCGCTTGTAGACGTCGCGGATGCGCGCGAGGTCGGCGTTGATGATCGCCTCGCTATAGGGCCCGCGGGACTTGGCCTCGACCACCCCTTCCAGGGTGGCCTTCTCGATCTTCTTGTTGCCCTCGAAGACCACGCGGTTGATCAGGTTGTTCTCGCGGACGGTCACCACCGTGCGGCCGCCCGACTGGGCGACCTTCACGTTGGAGAACATCCCGCTGGCGAGCAGGTTGCGGCGGGCCTCCTCGGCGGAGCCGGACGCCGTCCCGGTCACGTAGGACCGGATCGTGTCGGCATCGACGCGCTGGTTGCCCTGGACGACGATCTGCTGCGCCTGGGCAGCCCCGCTCAGGACGACACCCAGACCGGCAGTGACTAGGACGATGGTTTTCCGCACCGACTTACGTCGGGGCTTCCCCGTCAACGACATCATGCAATCGCCCGTTTCTGTTCTGGTCGCGGGGGTTAGCCCGTCACGGGCGACCGTTGATCGGCCGTCCCGTCACCTGGTCCAAGCGTGGCTTCGGTCCAAGCGTAGCTCTTAGCGGGATTCCCCTGCCAAGCAAACGCGCGGGAGGCCATCGTCAGGGGATTTTGGGGGGTCGTGGCCTTCGCGCCACTTAACGGTGCGGTCAGCTTACGGGCAAACCACGGATCATGGTGAACGCGCCGTAAACGCCTGAGCGACCGGCCCTTTTTCGCGAAGCTCACGGTCGCGTGAAGGTCCCGTTAACCCCGTTTCGACGCGCCGGCGGGACGTCATCCGGGCGGTGTCCGGGCGAGATCGCGGCGGGATTGGGGCAGCGTTTCCGGTGGAGATCCGGCGGCGATCCTCAGATCCCCGCCGGCCCCGGATCAGGTGTTCCGCCAGGAGGCGCCGAGGTTGAGGATGTCGTTCCAGGCGGCGAACAGCATCAGCATCAGCACGAGGGCGAGGCCGATGCGGAAGCCGATCTCCTGGGCCCGCTCGCTCAGCGGGCGGCCGCGCACCACCTCGAAGGCGTAGAACAGCAGGTGGCCGCCATCGAGCAGCGGCACCGGGAACAGGTTGAGCAGGCCGATCGAGACGGAGAGCAGGGCGATCAGCCCGACCAAGCCGCCGACGCCGCCGGTCTTGGCGACCTCGCCGGAGACGCGGGCGATGCCGATCGGACCCGAGAGCTGGTCGGCGGATTCCCGCCCGGTCACGAGCTTGCCGAGATACGAGAAGGTGCGCTCGACGACGAAGTAAGTCTCCTTCACGCCGAGATTGAGCGAGTCGAGCGCCCCGTACTGCACCAGTCGCGCCTCGGAGCCCGCGGGCGAGCGGATGCCGAGCCGGCCGATCCGGTGGCGGCCGAACGGCGTCTTCTCCTCGAAGGTGGCCGGCGTCGCCTGGATGGTGATGGGCTGGTCGTTGCGCTCCACCGTGAAGGTCAGCGGCGTCCCGGCGCTGCCGGTCACCGTGCGGTACATGGCGTTGAAGTCGCCGATCTTCTCGCCGTCGATGGCGGTGATCACGTCGCCGGGCTGGAAGCCCGCCTGGGCGGCGACGCTGTTCGGCTCCACCGACGAGACCCGGGCGGGCAGCTCGTAGCGGCCGCCGAGCCAGATGGCGCCCGCGAAGAGCAGGATCGCCAGGATGAAGTTGGCCACCGGGCCCGCGGCGACGATCGCGGCGCGCTTGGACACGGGCTGGGTCGGGAAGCTGATCGCCCGCTCGTGCGGGCTCATCCGGGCGACGGCCTCGGGATCGGGCATGCTGGCGCCGTTCACGTCGCCGTGGAACTTCACGTAGCCGCCGAGCGGGATCGCGCAGACCTTCCAGCGGGTGCCGCGCCGGTCGTTGAACCCGAACAGCTCGGGACCGAAGCCGAGCGAGAAGGCGTGCACGCCGACCCCGCACCAGCGCCCGACCAGGAAGTGGCCCATCTCGTGCACGAACACCACGACGGTGAGCACGAACAGGAACGGGATCACGGCGCCGAAGAAACCGCCGGCGGTTCCGCCCATCGCGTTGAGGAAGTCCATAAGCCGTATCCTGGCCGTCTCGGCGCCGGCTTCTCGGGCCGGCCATCCGCCCTGTCTAGCAGATCGGCGGTGCCGACCGCCAACGCAATCCTGCGGCCCGGCCGCGGAAGGTCGCACGCGCCGTCCGATTCCGCACCGGCCGATCGCGCGGGGTCGGTCCCGCCCGTCGGGGACCGCCCGTCAGTGGCCGCCGCCCCCGCCCGCGCCGGCCTTCGGCCGCCGGATCATGGGGACCGCGCAGGCCATCGCGAGGAACAGGACGGTGAGGGACAGGAACACGTCCTCGAAGGCCATGACGAGGCCCTGGATCCGCACCGTGTTGGTCATCGCCTTCAGCGCCATGTCGGAGGCGGCGCTGCCGTAGGCGTCGAAGCCGCGCTGCAGCGCGTCGAGCCGCTCCAGCGCGGCCGTGTTCGCCCAGGTGAAGCGCTCGTGCAGACGGGCGAGGTGCAGGTCCCAGCGGTCGTTGAGGATCGTGTTGATCAGCGCGAGCCCGACCGCGCCGCCGAGGTTGCGGGTCAGGTTGAACAGCCCCGAGGCGTTCTTCATCCGCGCCGGCGGCAGCGTGCCCAGCGCGATGTTGTTGATCGGGATCATGCACAGCATCAGCGAGCAGCCGCGCAGGATCTGCGGCAGGAGCAGCTCGTAGAAGTCCCAGTCCTTGGTGAGGCCCGTGACGATCCACGTGCCGCAGGCAAAGCCGACGAAGCCGATCCCCATCATGATCCGGGGATCGACCTTGCCCGAGAGCCGGCCGGCGATCGGCGCGGTGGCGAACATGCACAGGCCGGAGACGAACATCGTCTCGCCGATCATCAGCGCCGAGTAGCCGCGCACCCGGGCGAGGTAGACCGGGTAGATGTAGGTCAGCCCGTAGAGCCCGATGCCCAGCACGAAGCTCGCCACGCAGCCGCTGGCGAAGTTCCGGTCCGAGAAGGCCCTGAGATCGACGATCGGCTGCTTCGCCGTGAAGACCCGCCAGAAGAACAGCAGCGCCGACGTCCCGCAGACGACCGCGCAGGCGAAGACCGCCTCGTCCTGCAGCCAGTCGTGGTTGGGCCCCTCCTCCAGCACGTATTCGAGGCAGCCGAGGAAGCCGGCCATGAAGGCGAGTCCGGCCCAGTCGAACGACCGGATCAGGCCGTAATTGGGCTCGTCGAAATCGACCAGGATCCAGGTCGAGACCGTCACGAAGATGCCCGGCACGACGTTGATCAGGAACAGCCAGTGCCAGGACATCAGGTCGGTCAGGTAGCCGCCCACCGTCGGCCCGATCGTCGGCGCCAGCGTCGCCACGAGGCCGATCATCGGCGAGACGATGGTCCGCTTCGAGGGCGGGAAGATCGTGAAGGCCGCGGCGAAGACGGTCGGGATCATGCCTCCGCCGATGAAGCCCTGGAGCGCCCGCCAGACGATCATCTCGCCGATCGACGAGGAGGTGGCGCACATCAGGCTCATCAGCGTGAAGCCGCCCGCCGAGATGGCGAACATCCAGCGCGTCGAGAGCACCCGCGACAGGGTGCCGGAGAGCGGGATCGAGATGACCTCGGCGATCAGGTAGCTGGTCTGGACCCAGGGGATCTCGTCGCCGGAGGCCGAGAGCCCGGCCTGGATCTCGTTCAGGGAGGCCGAGACGATCTGGATGTCCAGGATCGCCATGAACATGCCGAAGACCATGCAGACGAACGCCACCATGCGGCGGCGGTCGAGGGGCGGCTCGGCGGCGCGGATCGGCGCGCCGGGCGCGAGGGCGGCACTGGCGGCCATCGCCGGTCTCAGCGGCTCGCGGTGCTGACCGGCCGCGGCGCGGAGGCGCGGTCGAGGACGGAGCGGTCCGCGCCGGTGCGGGTATCGACCCGGACCACCGCCGACAGGCCCGGCCGCAGCAGGCCCTCGCGGGCGACCTCCTCGGGCACGCGCACCCGCACGGGCAGGCGCTGGACGATCTTGGTGAAGTTGCCGGTGGCGTTGTCGGGCGGCAGCAGGCTGAACACCGAGCCGGAGGCCGGCGAGAACGATTCCACCACGGCGTGGATCTCGCGGTCCGGATAGGCGTCGACCGTCACGGTCACCGGCTGGCCGGGACGCATGCGCTCGACCTGGGTCTCCTTGAAGTTCGCGTCGATCCGGACGCTCTGGAGCGGGACCAGGGCGGCGATCCGCGTGCCGGGCCCGACATAGGCGCCGGCCTCGACGGCCTTGTTGCCGACCACCCCGTCGAAGGGCGCGCGGATCGCCGTGAAGTCGAGGTCGCGCCGGGCCCGGTCGACGGCGGTGCGGAGTTCCGCCGCGAGGCTCTCCGCCTCGCGCTTCTGTGCCTGGAGGACGTCGACGTTGGCGCGGGCCGCGAGGAGGCCGGCCTCCATGGCCTTGACGGACGCCTCGGTGCGGTCGCGGTCGGCGCGGGTCTGGTCGATGCGCGACTTGGCGACGTAATCCGCCTGCATCTGCGTCGACCGGGCGAAGTCGGCCTGGGCGCGGACGGCGTCGGCGCGGGTCGCGTCGAGCTGCGCGGCAGCCTGGGCGACCTGGGCCTGCGCCGCCTCGGCCTGCCGGCCGATCCGCGCGATCGTGCTCTCCTGGGTGGCGAGCTTGTCCTGCGCCGCCTGCAGCGCGAGGCGGTAGTCGCCGTCGTCGAGCTTGGCGATGACGTCGCCCTTCTTCACGGCGAGGCCGTTCACGACCGGCACCGACTGGAGATAGCCCGGGATCTTGGCCGCCAGGACCGAGATGTCGGCCTGGACGTAGGCGTCGTCGGTCGAGACAAAGAACCGCCCGACGGTCCACCACTGCCATCCCTGATACGCGCCGCCGCCCAGGGCGGCCGTCAGTAGTCCGAGCAGGACGAGCCGCTTCACGGAGCGCTTGCGGGCGGGCGGCGCCTCGACCGGCACGGGTGTCGGCAGGGACGTTGCGGCGGGGGCCGGCGCGGCCGGCGCCGTGCGCTCGGCGCGCGCCTCGTCCCCGGCCTCGATTCGGGCCTCAATAGCGGCATCGAGACCGGAATTCGGCCGATCGGCGTCCTCGCGGAGGGACATATCAGCGCCTCGACATCAATGACCGAACCGTTCGGTCAATAACGAGGCACGGCTTGACGCGCCCCCGAAGAAGCCGCAGGTTATTTTGACCGAACGGTTCGGTCAAGCGTGACGGTGTCACGGTGCGGAGCGGGATCATGGCTCAGGGTGCGGCGTTGGAGCGGGGTCAGGCCCAGCACGAGGGCGACAAGCGGCAGCAGATCCTCGAGGGCGCACGGACGGTGTTCCTGGCGGCGGGGTTCGACGGCGCCAGCATGGGCGAGATCGCGCGGGCGGCCGGGGTCTCGAAGGGCACGCTCTACGTCTACTTCGAGAACAAGGAGGACCTGTTCGAGGCGCTGACCATCCAGGAGAAGGCCAGCCTCGCCGAGGCCCTGTTCACCCTGGACGCGGACGATCCCGACGTGCCGGGCGTCCTGACCCGGCTCGGAAGCAGCTTCCTGACCGAGATGTGCCGGCCGGCGCACGTCTCGCTGGTCCGCATGGTCATCGGCGCGAGCGAGAAGTTTCCGCGCTTCGGGCAGGTCTACTACCAGGCCGGTCCGGCCTGCGGCGTCGAGCGCCTCTCGCGCTACCTCGACGCGCAGGTCCAGGCGGGACGCCTGACGATCGCCGACACCGAGCTCGCGGCCCGGCACTTCCTGCATCTCTGCCAGGCGGGTCTGCTGACCCGCCTGCTGTTCGCGGCGGGCGGCATCGCCGGCGAGGCCGAGATGCGCCATCAGGTCGACGAGGCGGTGCGCGTGTTCCTGGCCGGGTACGGCCCCGCGCGCTGAGGCGCGGCTCAGGCGGGAAGCGTCTCTGCGAGCGCAGCGAAGCAGTCCAGCGGCGCCACGCTCGCAGAATGTTGCGCCGCCCTGGGTTGCTTCGCTGCGCTCGCAATGACGGCTCAGCCGGCGGCGCGCAGCTCCGGCAGGGCCTCGGCGCTCCAGATCCGCACGTGGGCGTCGATGGCGAGCGCCTCGTCGACGTCGGCGGGCGCGGCCCGGTACTGGCCGGCGAAGTGGGTGCAGGCGCGCTCGACCAGATCGCTGATCCCGTAGAAGCCGATCCGGCCGGCGATGAAGGCCGCCACCGCGATCTCGTTGGCGGCGTTCATCACGGTGGGCGCCGCGCCGCCGGCGGCCAGGGCCGCGCGGGCGATCCGCAGGCACGGGAAACGCGCCTCGTCCGCGGCCTCGAAGGTCAGCGAGCCGAGCTTCACGAGGTCGAGGGGCCGGCCCCGCTCGATCGTCAGCCGGTCGCCGAGGCCGAGGCAGTGCGAGATCGGCACGCGCATGTCGGGCAGCGCCAGCTCGGCGGTCACGGCGCCGTCGAGCCAGTAGACCATGCCGTGGATCACCGATTGCGGGTGCACCACGACATCCAGGCGCTCGGGCTCGATGCCGAACAGGTGGTGCGCCTCGATCAGCTCGAGCCCCTTGTTCATCAGGCTCGCCGAATCGATGTTGATCTTCATGCCCATCGACCAGGTCGGATGGGCGGCGGCCTCGGCCGCGGAAGCGGCGGCGATCCGCTCGCGGGTCCAGGTCCGGAACGGGCCGCCCGAGGCCGTGATCATCATGGTGCGGACGTCGGCGAGCGGCCGGCCGGCCAGCGCCTGGCTCAGCGCGTCGTGCTCGGAATCCATCGGCAGGATCGTGGCGCCGTAGCGGGCGGCGTCGCGCATGAAGGCGTCGCCGGCGCAGACGAGGCTCTCCTTGTTGGCGAGCGCGACCTTGCGGCCGAGCCGGAGGGCGGCGTGGGTCGATTTCAGCCCGGCCGCCCCGCTCACGGCGGCGACGACGATGTCGGCGTCGCGGGCGGCGGCCTCCATGACGGCCGCCTCCCCCGCCCCGCTCGGGATGCCGGAGCCCGACAGGGCCTCGGCCAGCGCCGGGCCGGCGGCCTCGTCGGCGAGCGCCGCGAAGGAGGCGTTGAGCTCGCGGGCGACCTTGGCCAGGGCGACGGGATCCTTGCCGCCGACCAGGGCCCCGACGCGGAACCGGTCGGCGTGCTGCGCCAGGAGGTCGGCGGTGGAGCGGCCGATCGAGCCGGTGGCGCCGAAGACGGTGACGACCTGGGTCACGGGTTCAACTCCCTCATCGTCACGGGATCAGACCGCCGCCGCGCAGGGCGAGATAGACGGCCGCCAGCACGGCCACCGCGAAGAATCCGTCGAGCCGGTCCATGACGCCGCCATGGCCGGGGATGATCTTGCCCGAATCCTTGACGCCGTAATGGCGCTTCAGGCCGGACTCGATCAGGTCGCCGGCCTGGCTCAGGACCGAGGCGAGCGCGCTCACGCCCGCCACGACCGGGAGAGAGGCGGCGCTGGGCAGGGTCATGCCGGCGAGGTCGGCGACCACCGGCACCAGCGTCCCGGCCGCGACCGCGCCGGCGAGGCCGCCGAGTGCGCCCGACCACGTCTTGTTGGGCGAGACCCGGGGCATCAGCTTGGGGCCGCCGATCTTCCGGCCGGCGAAGTAGGCGGCGATGTCGGTGGACCAGACCACCGCGAACATCCAGGCCGGCCCGACGAGGCCGATGGCGGGGTCGTCGCGCAGGGCCACCGGCACCGCCGCGATCGCCGCCGCGCCGAGCACGCCGAGGAAGGCGCGGAGCCGGCCCCGTCCGGTCCGCGCCACCGTGGCGCAGGCCGCGGCGCCGAGCAGCAGGACCGCGAGGCAGGCCGGCGTCGGGGCGCCGCCGCGCTGGCAGAGCAGCAGGGCGCCGAGCGTCGCCGCGCCCAGCGCGATCAGCACCTCGCGGGGCTCGGTGCGGCTCATCACCATCCACTCGGCGAAGCCGACGATGCCGGCGGCGAGCCAGATCCCCGCGAAGGGCCAGCCGCCATAGACCAGAGCGGCCAGCACGCCGGCGCCGAGCACGAGGCCCGAGGCGACGCGCAGCCACAGCTCGCGCCGTCCCGAGGGACGCGCGGCCGGTGCGGCGGCGGAGGTCACGCGCGTCCTGCCCTTCGCCTCAGACCTGCATGATCTCCTTCTCCTTGGACGCCAGCACGCCGTCGATCTCGGCGATGTACTGGTCGGTCGCCTTCTGCACGTCGGTGGCCTGACGCTTCTCGTCATCCTCCGAGATGGCGCTGTCCTTCAGGAGCTTCTTGAGATGGTCGAGCCCGTCCCGGCGCACGTGGCGCACGGCGACGCGGGCCTCCTCGGTGTACTTGTGGGCGACCTTGACCATCTCCTTGCGGCGCTGCTCGTTCATCTCGGGGATGCGGAGCCGGATGGTCTGCCCCTCGGTCTGCGGGTTGAGGCCGAGGTCGGATTCGCGGATCGCCTTCTCGACGGCCGTGACCATGCTGCGGTCCCAGACCGAGATCGACAGGAGCCGCGGCTCCGGCACGCTGACGGTGGCGACCTGGGCCATCGGCATCATCGAGCCGTAGGCGTCGACCTGGATCGGGTCGAGGAGCGACGGCGTGGCGCGCCCGGTGCGCAGCGAGCCGAGATCCTTCGAGAGCGAGGACACAGCGCCCTGCATGCGGCGCTTGATGTCGTTGAGATCGAATTCCGGTGTGGCCATGAGGGTCGTCCCGAGACGTCTGACGTGGTCTTGAGCCCGGCGCGGGCAGTCGCGGCCTCAATGGACGAATTTTTTCAGGGCCGCAAACGGTCGCGGCCCGGTCGTGCCGCGCGTCAGGGCGCCACGAGGGTCGAGGGCGCGTCGCCCGACAGGATCGCGGCGATCGAGCTCGGCGGGTGGAGCGAGCCGACCACGATCGACAGGCGGCTCTCCCGGGCCAGCGCGAAGGCGGCGGTGTCCATCACCTTCAGGTCGCGGGCGATCGCCTCGTCGTGGGTGATGCGGTCGTAGCGCGTGGCACTCGGATCCTTCTTCGGATCCGCCGAGTAGACGCCGTCCACCTGCGTCGCCTTGAGGACCGCGTCGCAGCGCAGCTCGGCGGCCCGCAGCACCGCGGCGGTGTCGGTGGTGAAGAACGGGTTGCCGGTGCCGCCGGCGAGGACGACGACCTGGCCCTTGTCCAGGTGGTGCAGGGCCGGCTGGCGGGCGTAGGTCTCGCAGATGGTCGGCATCGACACCGCCGACATGGTCCGCGCCTGCACGCCCGCGGCGTTGAGCGCCGTCTCGATCGCCAGCGAGTTCATCACCGTGGCCATCATGCCGAGCGAATCCCCGGTCGCCCGGTCGATCCAGCCGGCCGCGGAGATCCGCGCGCCGCGGATCATGTTGCCGCCGCCCACCACGATGGCGATCTCGGCGCCCGACTCGATCGTGCGGGCGATGTCCTCGGCGAGCGCCGCCAGCGTCGGCGGATGCAACCAGTAGCCGTCGGGAGCGGCGAGCGCCTCCCCCGACAGCTTCACGAGGATACGGCGAAACGGCGTCGTCTCCGGCATCTGGGCCCCCGGCTCCATCCCGCATCGCGTGAGCGGGGAGGCTTCTACGTCAACCGCCCGAGCGCCGTCGAGGGGCCCGGCCCGGATCCGGCGGGGATCGTGGGCCGAAATGCTACCGACGCGCGAGCGACGTGCGAGAGACGTGCGCCCGGGGAGGACGTCCGCGCCGCCGCCGCGGTCCGGGTCCGGAGCGCCGGCGCCCGTTCTCAGCTGCCGGCGAGGACGCCGACGGCGCCGAGGACGGTCATGGCGAGGCCGGAGGCGAACACGCCGATCATGAGGTAGGAGAAGGGCTTCAGAGGCATGCCGCGAACTTAGCGCGGCGCCGCATAGCGGGGTGTGCGGCGCAACACGACCCGGCGTGGATTGATCCGGTGACCTCGAAAACGGGAAACCCCGCCCGGCGCGTGCCGGGCGGGGCTGATCTCACGACGGCCCGGCAGGCCGGGCGCTCGCGGTCGGTGTCAGGCGCGGCCGGCCTGCTGGGCGACCTCGGTGGCGAAGTCCGGGCCCTCTTCCTTCTCGATGCCGTCGCCCAGCGCGTAGCGGACGAAGCCCGTGAGGGTCACGGGGCCGCCGACCTTGGAGCCGGCCTCCTTGAGGACCTGGCTCACCGTCTTGGAGCCGTCGTGCACGAAGGGCTGCTCCAGGAGGGTGACCTCCTTGTAGTAGCTCTTCAGGCCGCTCTCGACGATCTTGGCCATCACGTGGTCCGGCTTGCCGGCGTTCTTCTCGCGCAGGATGTTCGACTCGCGCTCCACCGTGGCGGCGTCGACGCCCGAGGCGTCCAGCGCCACCGGGTTGGTCGCCGCGATGTGCATGGCGATCTGGCGGCCCAGCGCCGAGAGCGCGTCGACGTCGCCCTCGGACTCGAGCGCCACGAGCACGCCGATCTTGCCGAGGCCCTCGGAGATCTGGTTGTGCACGTAGGAGGCGATGACGCCCTTCTTGACCTCGAGCTTGGTCACCCGGCGCAGGTTCATGTTCTCGCCGATGGTGGCGATCAGGGCCTGCAGCTTCTCCGAGACGGTCTCGGTGGCGCCCGGGAAATGGGCGGCCTGGAGGCCCTCGAGCGTGCCGTCGGTGTTGAGCGCGATCTTGGCGGCCTCGCGGGCGAAGGCCTGGAAGGCGTCGTTGCGGGCGACGAAGTCGGTCTCGGAGTTCACCTCGACCACGGCGGCGTGGCGGCCGGCGGACTCGACGGCGACGAGGCCCTCGGCGGCGACGCGGCCGGCCTTCTTGGCGGCCTTGGCGAGGCCCTTCTTGCGCAGCCAGTCGACGGCGGCCTCGATGTCGCCCTGCGTCTCGTTGAGCGCGCCCTTGCAGTCCATCATGCCGGCGCCGGTCTTCTCCCGGAGCTCCTTCACCATCGCGGCGGTGATGTTGGCCATGGCGGTCCCTTTCGTGTGGTCTGGATGCGAGAGGCCCGGCGCGCGGGTGAGCGGCCGGGCCCGGTATGCCTGGATCCGCGACGGCCCGATGACGGTGCCGCCGCGAAGCCCCGATGGATCAGGCCGCGGCGGCGGCCTCGACGAAGCCGCGGGCCTGCGAGACCCACGAGTCGCGGTCGATGCGGCCGTTGAGCTTCAGGTCGGCATCGACCTTGGCGACGTCCTCGGGGGTCATCGCGGCGAGCTGCCAGTAGTGGTAGATGCCGGCGTCGTTGAGCTTCTGCACGATCTGCGGGCCGGCGCCGTTGAGCTTGGTCAGGTCGTCCGGCGCGCCGCGCGGGGCGGCGAGCAGCTCGAAGTGCTCGGTCGACTCGGCGAGCATCGCCACGTCGGCCGGGTCGAGGGCGTCGGACTCGACCGTGACGGCCGCGTCGTCGTTCGCCGGCAGCTCTTCGGCCATCGGCTCCTCGGAGGCGCCGATATCCATGCCCGACGAGCCCTGGGCGCGCGAGATGCCGTCGATGGCGGCCTTGGCGATCAGGTCGCAGTACAGCGCGATCGCGCGGCCGGCGTCGTCGTTGGCCGGGACGATGTAGCTGATGCCGTCCGGGTTGCAGTTGGTGTCGACGATGGCGGCCACCGGGATGCCGAGGCGGTTCGCCTCCTTGATCGCCAGCTGCTCCTTGTTGGTGTCGATCACGAACAGCAGGTCCGGCACGCCGCCCATGTCCTTGATGCCGCCGAGCGCCTTCTCGAGCTTCTCCTTCTCACGGGAGAGCATCAGGCGCTCCTTCTTGGTCAGGCCCGGGCCGCCAGTCTCCAGCGTCTCGGTGACCTTGCGCAGGCGCGAGATCGAGCCCGAGATGGTCTTCCAGTTGGTGAGCATGCCGCCCAGCCAGCGGGAGTTGACGTAGTACTGGGCCGAGCGCTTGGCCGCCTCGGCGATCGTGTCGGCCGCCTGGCGCTTGGTGCCGACGAACAGCACGCGGCCGCCCTTGGCGACGGTGTCGCTAACCGCCTGCAGCGCCTGGTGCAGCGCCGGCACGGTCTGGGCGAGGTCGATGATGTGGATGTTGTTGCGGGTGCCGAAGATGTACGGCTGCATCTTCGGGTTCCAGCGGTGGGACTGGTGACCGAAATGGGCGCCCGCCTCGAGGAGCTGACGCATAGAGAAATCGACGGCCATGGCTCTTGTGCTCTCCGGTTATATCCGCCGCGGAGGGATGCGGTCGGCCGAGAGTTCGGACGACCACCGGAAACGCCTCATTCAGGCATGAGGCCGGCTCCGCGTGTGGGATGGGCGGGCGCTTAGCAGAGGGCGGGTCCGAAGGCAAGAAGCGGAGGGGCGGCGCGGGCCAGCCCTCAATCACAGCCTGCGTTCAGACCGCTTGCAACACGCGGGCTCGCCTCGCGAGAGTTCGAACCATGGCGGCGGTCGCATTCGACACCCTGAAATTCGCCCGGAGCCTCCGGGAGAAGGCCAAGCTCTCCCCGGAACAGGCGGAGGGCTTGGCCGATGCCATGGCGGAAGCGTTGCAGGGCGATCTCGTCACGAAGGCGGATCTCCGCGCCGGGCTGGCGGATACGCGGTCCGAAATCGTGCGCTGGGTGGCGGGCCTGATCGGCTTCCAGACACTCGCTGTGATCGGCGCGGTCGTCGCCCTCGCCCGGGCGCCGCACTGACAGGCGCGCAGCCCGGATCACCCGCCCGCGAACACCGCCGCCACGTCGTCGGCCGTCATCACCCGGTACGCGCCCGCCGGCAGGTCCGCCGGCAGAGCGAGACCGCCGACCCGGTCCCGGTGCAGCGCCGCGACGTGGTTGCCGACGGCGGCGAACATCCGGCGGACCTGGTGGTAGCGGCCCTCCGTCAGCGTCACCGCGCAGTGCGTGGCATCCTCGACGTCGAGCCGCACCGGCAGGAGCGGGCGCTCCTCGCCCTCCAGCACGAGCGTCCCCGCGGCGAACACCTCCGCCTCGCGGCCGGTCAGCGGCCGGTCGAGGGTCACGCGGTAGCGCTTCGCCACCTGGGCCTTCGGGCTGATGATCCGGTGCAGGAGCGCCCCGTCGTCGGTCAGCAGCAGCAGGCCCGACGTCTCCTTGTCGAGGCGCCCGACCGTGGAGAGCGGCGGGTCGCGGCGGCGCCAGCGCTCGGGGAGCAGCCCGTAGACCAGCGGGCCCGCCTCCTTGTGCGAGCAGGTGACGCCCAGCGGCTTGTGCAGCATCAGGCACAGGCCGGGGAGCGGGTCCAGGGCCTCGCCGTCGATCGTGAGGCGCTCCGGCAGGTCCGGCGCGAGGGCGATCCGGTCGCCGGCCTCCGCGAGCTCCGCGCCGTCGAGGCGGATCGCGCCGGCGCGGGCGAGCGCCTGGATCTCGCGGCGCGACCCGTAGCCGAGATTGGCGAGGAGCTTGTCCAGGCGGACGGATCTCGCCGCGCTCATGGAAGCGGCGCGCTCACCGGCGGGCCTCGTAGACCCGGTAGCCGTTCGCCTGGACGGCCACCGCGACGTGCCGGAACGCCTCGCGCAGGCTCGCCTCGTAGGGCAGGTGCGCGTTGGCCACGAGCCACAGCGCCCCCCCGGGGCGCAGGGCCTCGGCGGCCCGCGCGATGAATGCCCGGCCGAGCGCCTGATCCTCGCTCCCGCCCTCGTGGAACGGCGGGTTCGTGACGACGAAATCGAGGTGATCCGGCACGGCGCCGGACGCCCGGATATCCGCCCAGAGAATCGTCGCCCGCGGGTCGGCGACGTTGCGGCGCGCCATCTCGACGGCGCGCCGGTCGATCTCCAGCAGGGTCAGGGCGGTGACGGCCTCGGAGCCCAGGACGGCCCGCGAGAGGATCCCGAGCCCGCAGCCGAAATCGGCGCCGCGACCCTTGAGGGCCGGGAGGTTCGCGAGCAGCAGCGCCGTGCCCGGATCGAGCCGGTCCCACGAGAAGATGCCGGGCTGCGTGCAGAGGGCGAGGTTGTCGACGTGGCGCGGGCCGCCCTCGTCGATCGCCTCGGCGAGGCCGGCCGGCGCCGTCGGCCGCTCCGCCGTGCAGATCCTGTGGTGCCGGCGCGGCTGGTCCGCGGCCGCGCAGCCGAAGGTCGTCAGCTCCTTGGCGAGGCGTGTGCCGCCGCGATCCTTGGGCGCCAGGGCGACCATGCGGCCGCCCGGCCCGAGGGCGCGCAGCACCTGGGCCAGCACGTAGCGCCGCTCGACCGTCCCGGGCGGCGCCAGCACGGTGGCCGAGTCGAGGCTGTTCTCGGACAGATCCTCGAGCCGCGCGGCGCCGGGGATCAACGGGGAGAGCTGGACGGCGTCGCCCGGGACCTCGGCGAGGTCCACCGGCGGCAGGCCGTAGACGGCGTGGCGCATAGACGATTCGGGATTTGGAGTGCCGAAACCGGAACGCGAATCCGCGGCGGAGCGGGGTAAACCCGCGCCCGACTCGATTCATCCGGGGGAACACCGCGTTTATACCGGAACCGGCCGCGAAGCCCAGCCTCCCGCGCGGCCCGGCGCGTCAGCCCCGCGGAAATTCCAGGCCCATCTCGCGGTAGCGGGCCGGGTCGTCGGCCCAGTTCTCCCGCACCTTCACGTGCAGGAACAGGTGAACCTTGGCGTCGGCCGCCTCGGCGATCTCGATCCGGGCCGCCTGCCCGATCGACCGGATGGTCTGGCCGCCCTTGCCGAGCACGATCGAGCGCTGGCTCTCCCGCTCGACGAAGATCGTCTGCTCGATCCGCACCGAGCCGTCGGGCCGGATCTGCCACTGGTCGGTCTCCACCGTGGAGCGGTAGGGCAGCTCCTCGTGCAGCCGGTCGTAGATCTTCTCCCGGGTGATCTCGGCGGCGAGCATGCGCAGGGGCGCGTCCGAGACCTGATCCTCCGGATACAGCCACGGGCCCGCCGGCATGCGGGCGGCCAGCGCCCGGCGCAGGTCGGCGACGCCGTCGCCGTTGAGCGCCGAGATCATGAAGGTCTCGGCGAAGGGCGCGGCGGCGTTGAGCTTGGCGGCGAGATCGAGCAGCCGCTCGCGCGGGATCAGGTCGATCTTGTTGAGGATCAGCAGCTTCTCGCGCCTCACCTCGCCGAGCCGACCGAGCACCGCCTCGACTTCCGCGTCGACGCCCTTGCGCGCGTCGACCAGCAGGCAGACGGCGTCGGCGTCGGCGGCGCCGCTCCAGGCCGAGTGGACCATCGCGCGGTCGAGGCGGCGCTTGGGCGCGAAGATGCCGGGGGTGTCGACCAGCACGACCTGGGCCGAGCCCTCGATGAGGATGCCCCGCACCAGGGCCCGGGTCGTCTGCACCTTGCGGGAGACGATCGAGACCTTGGTGCCGACGAGGTTGTTGAGCAGGGTCGACTTGCCGGCATTCGGCACGCCGATCAGCGCGACGAAGCCGGCCCGGGCGTCGGCGGGCGTGCCGGGAAGGGTGGACGGGTCGCGCGCGGGGTTCCGGGCCGGCGCGATGCCGGGTCCGTCCTGCGCGTCGTGATCGTCCTGCTCGTGCGCGCTCATGCTGTCTCCGTCGGTTCCGCGTCCGCGGAGGCCCCGATTCCCTCCCGCTCCATCAGCGCCCGCGCGGCGGCCTGCTCGGCGATCCGCTTCGACGTGCCGTCGCCGAGACCGGGCTCCAGGCCCTCGACCTGCACGGCGATGCGGAACCGGGGCGCGTGGTCGGGACCGGTGCGCTCCACCACCTCATAGGTGGGGATCGGCAGGCTGCGGCCCATGGCCCATTCCTGCAGGGCGGATTTGGCGTCGCGGCCCCGCGCCGCCGCGGTCGGCTCGCCGGGATGGAAATGCGCCTCGACCACCGCCCGGGCGGCGTCGAACCCGGCATCGAGGTAGATCGCACCCAGGATCGCCTCGCAGACGTCGGCCAGGATCGTCTGGTTGCGCCGGCCGCCGCCCATGACCTCGCCCTGGCCGAGGATCAGGTGCGGGCCGACCTCCCAGGAGGCGGCCACGGCCGCGCAGGTCTCGCGCCGGACCAGGGCGGCCAGGCGCCGCGAGAGGTCGCCCTCGTCGGCCTCCGGGAAGGCGCCGTAGAGACGGTCGGCGACCGCGAGCCCGAGCACGCGGTCGCCGAGGAATTCCAGGCGCTGATAGCTGCCGCCCCGGCCGCTCGCCTTGCTGGTGTGGGTCAGCGCGCGGGTGAGCAGGTCCTGATCGCCGAAGCTGTGGCCGATCCGCTCCTCGAGCGCGGTCAGCGGCGGGCGCGGCTTGTGGGCCCGCCGGGATCGGGCGTTGGCCCGGGGCTGCGCGGCGTCGTCCAAGTCCGGGCCGGTCAATGGATCGTCGTGAACAGGCGCGACCAGCGCACGTGGGCCGGCCAGTTCCAGACCTGCCAGGCCGGCGTACCCTCGTCGATCGAGAAGAAGATCATCTCGGCGCGCCCGACCAGGTTGGCGAACGGCACGTAGCCGACATTGGCGAGATCGCGCGAATCGGTGGAGTTGTCGCGGTTGTCGCCCATCATGAAAAAGTGACCGGGCGGGACCGTGTACAGCTCGGTCTTGTCCCAGAAGCCGTTGTCGCCGTCGCGCTCGATCACCCGGTGGACCACGCCGTTGGGCAGGGTCTCCAGGTACTGGGGCACCTTGGTCGGCTGGCCGTAGGGATCGGTGGTCTCGTAGTCGGCGATCCGCTCGCGCTTGACCGCCTTGCCATTGATGTTGAGCACGCCGTCGATCATCTGGATCTTGTCGCCCGGCAGGCCGATCACGCGCTTGATGTAGTCGGTCGAGTTGTCCTTGGGCAGCTTGAACACCGCGATGTCGCCGCGCTTCGGGTCGGCTCCCCAGATCCGGCCGTCGGCCTGGATCGGAATGTATTCCGAGAGAGGCAGCGAGTACTTGGAATAGCCGTAGGAATATTTCGACACGAACAGGTAGTCACCGATCAGCAGCGTCGGCACCAGCGAGCCCGAAGGGATGTTGAACGGCTGGAACAGGAGCGTCCGCACCACCAGGGCGATCAGCAGCGCCTGGATGCCGACCTTCAGCGTCTCGCGGATGCTGGCCCAGGTGCCGGTCTCGGCAGGTTTCCTGAGCGGCTTGCCGTCGTAATCCACGCGCGCGTTCCGTCTTCGGTTGAGGTGCATCGCCCGCGCTCAGCGGGGCGCGGCCCCGCCGCGCGCGGCCTGATGTGCGGTTGTCCCGAGGAATGCGCCGCAATCGTGTCCGCCGTGTCCGGCGGTCTAGACCATGCGCGAGCCCCCCGCAACGCGCGACCGCCGCTGGCTAATCCGCGACGCCGGCCTCAACCGGCGACAGGGACCGGCAAGGCCTCGATGATCACGAAGGCCTGCGCCATCGGCGGATCGTCCGTGAGGCTCACGTGGAGCCGCGCCGCGTGCCCCGCCGGCAGCAGTTCCGCGAGCCGCTCCGCCGCGCCGCCCGCGAGCCGCAGGGTCGGCTGGCCGGAGGGCAGGTTCACCACCTCCATGTCGCGCCAGAAGACGCCGGCGCTGAGGCCGGTGCCGAGGGCCTTGGCGCAGGCCTCCTTGGCGGCGAAGCGGCGGGCGTAGCCCTCGGCGCGGGCGGCCCGCCGGTCGCAGCGGGCCCGCTCGCCGTCGGTGAAGACCCGGTGGGTGAAGCGCGCGCCGTGCCGCTCCAGGGTCCGGGCGATCCGGCGGATGTCGCAGAGATCCGAGCCGATCCCGACGATCATGGGCGCCGCGCCCGGTCCATGGCGGCCCGCATGTCGCGCACCGCCCGGTCGAGCCCCACGAAGATCGCGTCGGCGATCAGGGAATGGCCGATATTCAGCTCCCGGATCTGCGGCAGCGCCGCCACCGGCCCGACGCTGCCGAGGGTGAGCCCGTGGCCCGCGTGGATCTCGAGGCCGAGGCCGGCCCCGTGCTCCGCCGCGCGCCGGATGCGGGCGAGCTCGCGCGCGGTCCGGGCGTCGTCGTCCTCCAGCGCCGCCTCGCAGTAGCTGCCGGTGTGCAGCTCGACCACGGGCGCCCCGAGGGCGCGGGCGGCGTCCATGACGGCGGGCTCGGGCTCGACGAACAGCGAGACGCGGATGCCGGCCTCCGCGAGGGCGCGGATGCGCGGCGCGAGATGCGCGCGGCCGCCGACGATGTCGAGGCCGCCCTCGGTGGTGCGCTCCTCGCGCTTCTCCGGGACGAGGCAGGCGGCGTGCGGGCGGGTGTCCAGCGCGATCGCCACCATCTCGTCGGTGGCGGCCATCTCGAAGTTGAGCGGCACGGACAGGCCGCGCTTGAGCGCCGCGATGTCGGTGTCGCGGATGTGGCGCCGGTCCTCGCGGAGATGCGCGGTGATCCCGTCGGCGCCCGCCTCGACGGCGAGCAGGGCCGCCCGCACCGGGTCCGGATAGTCGCCGCCGCGGGCGTTGCGGACGGTCGCGACGTGATCGATGTTGACGCCCAGGCGCAGTTTCTCGGAGGTCATCCGCTCGTTCGTCCCCGTGTCGGCGCGGTGCGACAGGCTCACCGGGGGGTCGGAAGGCGCCGCGCGCCCTCACCCCGTGCCGGCGATATGCGGAGGATCGCGCGCGCCGGCAAGACGGTCGGGGTTCGGGGGCGGGCTCCGGCGGCCGGCACGCCCGGTCAGGCGAGCCGCAGGCGCGACCGGCTGTCCTTCCGCTCGGGCAGTGTGTCGAGGGCGGTCTTGACGATGGTCTTGGCGTCGAGGCCCGCCTCAGCGTACATCTTCTCCGGGCTGTCGTGGTCCTGGTAGGCGTCCGGCAGCGTCATCGTCCGCACCCGCACCCCGCCCGCGTCCAGAGCGCCCCGCTCCGCCAGCAGGTGCAGCACCATCGCGCCGAACCCGCCCCGCGAGCCCTCCTCGAC